>JAJNBB010000016.1 GCA_021155885.1 Fibrobacteria bacterium
GCGGGCAAGGGCGACAGGCAGCTCGCCATGCCGCAGGCCAGGGCGCGCTTCACGGCGGCCTCGACCGGGACGTTCCACCGCACCAGGCCGTCCGCCAGCACGGCCGCCACCGTATCGCCCGCCCCGATCGGGCTGACGAGGTCCGCGAGGGCGGGCAGTTGGTAGGTTCCCGCGCCCGCGCGGCCGCGCACCCGCACCTGCCCGGGGCCGTCGGTCACCAGCACCGCTGGTTCGGCGCCGTATTTTTCGAGCAACGGCGCCAGCGCGCGGTGCTCTTCGGCGTTCACCTTGAGCCAGTGGATGCGCCGCGCGACCTCCTCGCTGAACCCCATCACCGAATCCCAAAGGATCAGGCCGCAGGAAACGCGCCGGACCAGTTTTTCATAAAAGGAAGGGTCGAGGCCGCCGGGAAGGGTGCCGCACACGAGCAGGGCGTCGTAACGCTCGTCGGCGGCAACGCTCTCGAGCAGGCCTTCCTCGAGATCCTCGCCCGCGGCGCGGAACGGCTCGATGATTTCGGTGGTGGTCTTGTCGTGTACCAGCGTCACCGCCGCGCGCGTCTCTCCCTCGCTGAAGACGTGCAGGCTGAGGATGCCGAGGGCCGTGCAGGCGTCGAGCAGGCGGTCGCCGTTGGTTCCCGCCAGCACCTGCAGCAGCGAGACCTCGTGCCCCGCGCGCGCCAGTATTTTCGCCGCGTTCATGCCTTTTCCTCCCGCCACCGCGTGGGACGCGGCGGCGCGCGTCACGCCGCCCACATGCAAGGTGGGAGCGACCAATACTTGCTGCCAGGCGGGATTCAGGCCCGCCACCAGGATTTTAGCCATTCGCGAATAATAGGTTCTACCTTGCGGCCATGCCGGAAGAAAAAAGACTTCCCGATCTGACCCTGGGCAAACGCTTTCCGCGGATGCTTCTGAATTTTTTTCCGAAGAGCTGGAAGCGGCGCCGTCTCGTGGAACAAAGCGGCGGGGACCAGGAACCCGCGGACCTCGACTTCTCCGATCATTTCCGAAGCACGCGCAAACTTCTGCTCGCATGGCCCGAGCGTCCCGAAGAAATCCTGCTGGCCTTTCCCGCGGCGCGCGCGCTGTTCGAGGCGCTGGCCGCCGACACCGATTGCCTGCACCTCTGCGAGGCGCGTACTTCCGGCCTGGTGCAGGGACTGTTTCCCGGCGCGGTGGTGGAATGGAAGGACAGCGAGACGGCCTGGCACGAGCCCGCCATGCAAACCCTGGCGCGGAATCTCCGCGCCTACGCGCCGGACACCCTGTTGATTCTCAGCCAGACCTCCTACCCCACCGTGCTCCAGGCCGTGCTGCGCTCCACGCGCGCGCCGGTGCGGATCGGGTGGGAGGGCGCCGTGGGCGCCCCCTTCGCGAACGCGCGCCTGTCGGCCGAAGCCTCCACCGCCCTGCCGGCGCGGGGCTTCCAGGCGCTGGCGCTCTGGCGCTACGCGGGCTTTTCCCCGCGCGAGGAGTGGATGCGCATCCAGTCCGACGAGGAGGCGCGCCTGCTGGCCGCGAACGAGTGGATCCACAAGCGCGCCGCCCCCGAAAACACCTGGCTGTACGTCCATGAGGTGGTCCCGGGGCCTTCGAAAAACGGAAGGGGAGTCCCCGCGGGCCGCGCCCTCGACGACGCGCTGTTTTCCTACCTCGAAGAGAAGGTCGCCGCGCGCGAGGTTCCGGGTTTCACGCTCGGCGCCGTGTTGTGGAATCCCGCCGGCCTGGACGTACCGCGGGCGGGCGCCTGGCTCGACGCGCCCATTTTCAACGAGTCCGACTTTCCGGGATTGCTTTCCGTCCTCGAGGGCGCGCGCGGCGCGATCGCCTTCAATGGCTTCGGCCTGCACTTCGCGAGCCTCGTCGAGACGCGGTGCATCGCGCTACTGAAACCCGGCGAGGCGCTCTACGACGCGAGCGGGGTGAACAAGATGTTCGAAGCGGAGTGGATTTAGGGAACGAAGGCAATTGCCGCAAAAGATCACAAAAAAGAAAGGGCCGCATTGAGCGGCCCTTTTTATTTGAATTCTTTGCGTTCTTTTGCGGCCATTCGTGTTGGCTACAAATGCTTCGCCCATTTCTTGTTGGCCTGCACCTTCTTCACCAGCTCCTTCAATCGCGGGGTCTGCGACTTGTGCACGACCATGGTGACGCCCTCGTGCTGCACGACAAGCAGGTCCTTGACGCCGAAGGTGGCGACGATGCCGGAATCGGAGAAGCACGTGGTGCCCTCGCTTTCGAGCTGTACCGTCTCCCCCACCGCGCGGTTGCCCGCGGCGTCGGGCTTGTGCAGGCGGTCGAGCGCGCTCCAGGCGCCGATGTCGTCCCAGGAAAACTCCGGGATCACCATGCGGATGCGGTCCGCCTTTTCGAGGATGCCGTAATCGATGGAGATGTCGGGAATCGAGGCGTAGATCTTCTTGAGCTTGGCCGCGAAGGCGGGGCTTTTCGGATTCAGGTCCCCGGCCTTCTCGAAGGCCTTCGCCGTCTCGGGCAGGTGCCTGCGGAACTGCTCCCAGAGGTAGTCCACGCGCCACGCGAACATGCCGCTGTTCCAGTAGAAGTTGCCGGCCTTGAGGAAGGCCTCGGCCTTCGCGGGCGAGGGCTTTTCCTGGAACCCCGCGACCTCGAAGACTTGCAGGCCGCCGATTTCCTGGGCGGAGCCCCGGGCCTCGACGTAGCCGTACCCGGTTTCCGGGCGGAGGGGGGGTATCCCGAAGGTTACCAGGCTGTCGCCCTTCCCCGCGGCGGTGGCGGCGGCCTTCATGGCGCGCGCGTATTCCTTGGCGGGCCCGATGGCGTGGTCGGCGGTCAGCACCAGCATGACCCCCGTCGGGTCTTCGCGCAGGATCAGGCGCGCGGCGAGGGCCACGGCCGCGGCGGTGTTGCGGCCCTGCGGCTCGGCGAGGGTGACGATGTTCTTCATCCCGCGCGTTTTGGCCTTGACCGGCTTTTCGAGGTTTTTGCTCACGACCAGGCGGACCGGAGCGGTTTTGCCGAGCGCGCGGATGTTGCGCAGCGTGTCCTCGAGCATCGACTCGCGGGTCACCAGCGGCAGGAGCTGCTTGGGATGGCGTGAATTGCTGTAGGGCCAAAAGCGCTCGCCCTTGCCGCCGGCCATCACCACGGGATGAATCATCGGGTCCAATTCCTTCCAGGGTCCGGAATCCATCCGGGAATACATGAAACGAGAGTCGTCAGGCCGGGAAATTTAACCTTTCGGCGAAAATCTCCGGTACCCTCCGGCGTCCGGTGTTATTATGAGAAAGAGTCCCCAAGAGGGGCTCGCGGTAGCCCCCACCGGAACGGGGACCTCGCCCCACGGGGCGGGATCAGGGAAGGATTTGGACCGGATGATCGCCAAGCGCCAGGAACATGTGGACTTTCACATGCATTCCACGCACTCCGACGGGGAACTGTCCGTCCGGGCCCTGATCGACTATTGCGCGGAACAGGGCGTTTCGGCCATTTCCATCACCGACCACGACAGCATCGAGGCCTACGAAGAAGGCCGCGAATACGCGGCCGCGGCCGGGATCGGCTTTATTCCGGGGGTGGAAATCAGCTCGACCTGGGAAGGCCGCGACATCCATATCCTGGGTTATCTCTACGAGCCCACCCACCTTCGCCTCAACCAGACCTTGATCCGGCTGCGCGAGCGCCGGCGGGTGCGCGCCGAGGCGATCGTGAACCGGTTGGCGGAGCGCGGCGTCGAGGTGAGCTTCGACAAGCTGCTGGAGCGCTCCAAGGGGGGCAGCATCGGCCGCGCCCACATCGCCTCGGTTCTCGTCGAACAGGAATACGTGCCCAGCTTTCACGATGCCTTCAGCCGCTATCTCGGCAGCGGCACTTCCCTGATGGAAGGCCTCGACAGCGAAAAGCTCAGCCCGCAGGCTGCGATCGAACTGATCCTGGAGGCGGGGGGAGTTCCGGTGCTCGCCCACCCGGGACGCACCAATCAGGACGGGGCCATCGAAGCCATGGTGGAATGCGGTTTGCGGGGGATCGAAACCTATTGCCATAGCCACAATCCGGCCGGTTTCCGCAAATACAAGGAAATCGCCAAGCGGTACGGCCTGTTTTGCTCGGGCGGCGCCGATTTCCATGCCAAGCGCGAGGACGACCGGGGAGCGCCGGGCAGCTTGAGGGTTCCCCTGGAAGTGTTGGACCGGATCCAGGAGACCAAGGTCAAGGGCGGCTGACCGCGCTCAACTCCGGTAAAAAAATGTCCTGGAAACGGCCCATAAACGTCATTTTTTAGCCAATTCAAGCCGCTTCGAATATCCCGGCCTTCCTGGGCCTTCTTGTAGTTGCAAGTCCCCGGGCAGGGGTGTAAATTCCCAAGTGAAACGATTGCTTACCGGATGATTACGGGTGGTGTCACCCACGTTCCCACGACAGTTGTCCGTATTGGAATCCAGCAGATGAGATTCAAGACTCTCAAGGTACCGGCACTTCACGCCGTCTTCGCCGCCATTTTCCGGCTTTCCCCGGAAAAAGAGTACTTGTTGCACGTTCAGTGGCAGAACAAGCACCGTTCCCTGTCCCGTCCGCTCTCGCCCACTCTCACGCGCACGCTCACCGGAGTCGCGGCGTTCCTGGCGGTGGGCCTGGGCTGCCTTGTCTGGGAGGCCGGTTACTGGGCGGTGAAGGAGATCCGCTACCATGTCGCTTCGACCCGCCACCACATTCAGCTTTCGGAATTGCGGGACATCCAGTCGGGCCTGAAAAACATCGAATCCTCCGTCGAGGACGCCTTCCAGCAGGAACAAAGGATGCGCGCGCTCTACGGCATCAACTTCCTGGGAAGCTCGCAAAGCGCCTTCGGCGTGGGCGGACGCGCTTACCCCACCGCCGAGGACGCGGACCTCTCGCGCGGCTTGTACGAGAACCTGTTCCACGCCCAGCTCAAGGGGCGGCAGCTGCGCGGAAAGCTCGACTATACCCTGCGGAACTTCCAGCAGATCCAGGAGTTCGTCGACTACCGCCACGACGTTTGGGATAGGACGCCCTCGGTTTCCCCCGCGCCCGGCAACTGGACCAGCGGCTTCGGCTACCGGGTGCATCCCGTCAGCGGCAAGTACAAGGCCCATACCGGCCTCGACATCGCCGGCACGCGCTGGACCCCCGTGCACGCCACCGCCAACGGACGCGTGACCGTTTCGGGGGCCGATCGCGGCGGGTACGGCAACCTCGTGGTGATTTCCCACGGCAACGGGTACAGCACCAAGTACGGCCATCTCAACCGCATCCTCGTGCGGGCGGGCCAGAACGTGAAGCGCTTCGACCTCATCGGTTACATGGGCAGCACTGGCATTTCCACCGGCGTGCATCTGCACTATGAGGTCGTCCAGGGAAAACAGCCCATCAATCCCGAGAAGTTCATCCTTCCCACGGGTTTGGTGGTCGACTAAACCCGGGCTTCGGCCATCCATCGGTTCAGGCGAATAAAAAAGGCCGCCTCCGGATCGGAGGCGGCCTTTTCATTTAAAAAGTGGTGGGTACTGAAGGGGTTGAACCTTCGACCCGCTGATTAAGAGTCAGCTGCTCTACCAACTGAGCTAAGTACCCACTGAGGCAGGCAAAGATAACCTGAGCCCGGGGGGATTTCAATGCCCGAGACGGAGAGAATGTCCCCCGGGAGACCCCCAAAAGGACCGTCCTCCGTACCGCTTTCGGCGTACGACGGCTCCGCTCCCGCATGCGCCGAATCGGTGAAGCCCATCCTCCGCCGCGCGAGCAAGTCGTCGTTCGCGAATCGCGCGGGCGCGACCCTTCGCGCGGCGAACAATCGTCCCTTCCGAGGGGGAGAGCGCGGCGCGGGCCCGCATTGTGTCAATGCGAAACAAATTTATCGTGAAGGTCCTTAGTTCTCGTGCGCGCAAACGCGCGATTTCGACAGTTTCATGGTGCGACCGGCACCGGCCGGCGATATATTGATGGAATAGCCGGATGCGACCAACGCGCGGACGCGGGGACGCATTCATTGCCGCCGAGGCATTACAGGAGGAGTCATCGTGGGAACCGTCAAGAGTAAACCGGGCAGGACGCTGGCGCTCGCCGCCTTGCTCCTGCTGGCATCGGGGGCCTTCGCCCAGATCGCGCGGCCCAACGCGCTGTGGTTCAACAAGGTGATCAGCCTGGAGCGCTCCCGCCAGTTGTACGTCGCGCTGAACACGAACATGTGGGTGATGTACGATCTCCCCCAGGCCGTGCTCTTCCAGGCCTGGCAGGGCGGAGCGGCGGGTGGCGCCTTCGTGACGGGCGGCAATTTGCAGAACGCGACCCCGCAGTACTGGTTCTTCACGGGCACCCCCCAATTCCCCCACGTGTGGCGCCCCAATAGCGGCACAAGCTATTTCAAGGACAGCGTGGCGGAATACTTCGCGAGCTACACGAACCCCGCCGACGTCAACAAGACGACCTATTACACGGCGGGCAAATGGCCGCTGCAGCCCATCCTCCCCAAGTGGGGCGGCACGTACCGGTCCTGGAGCGTCCGCAACGGTTCGGGACAGGTGCTCGAGGCCGAGGTGCGCTTCCGCGCCTACCTGGTGGACAATGTCAACAACGTGATCACCCTGAAGTTCGGCTTGATCCTGCCCAACAACGGCGGAGAGATCACCGTGACCGAGTCGCCCGAATATTCCAGCCTGCCTTCGGGACACCACCTGGTGAGAACCTTCACCTTCGCGAATATCCCCTCCGGCTACCAGGTCCGCCTGGAAAAGCTGGGAGGCAATGATCCCACCAAGTGGGCGGTTACCTCCGGGTCCGCTTCCATCCAGGCATCGGCCATGGTGCAAACCGCCAACGGCCAAACCGTCCTGAACGGTTCTTTCTAAGGGGCCCCGCGATGAACGCCGCACGATACGCTCTCCTGATCAGCCTCCTGGTTCCCGCCGCCTTCGCGCAACGCCCGGGAGACCGCCAACCCGTCGCCGGGGCGCACCCGGCCTACACCATCACCGACATCCGCCCGACGACGGGCACCACGGTCACCAACGGAAACCCCTGGCCCTGGACCGGCGGCTCGTTGGGCTTCCCCATCGGCGGCATGGACTTCATGGCCGATGGGCGCCTCGTCGTGACCAGCTGGCGCGATCCCTACGAGGTCTTCATCGTCAGCAAGGAAATCATCGGCGCCAACCCGAAGTCGGCGACGGTGGCCAAGTTCGCCACCGGCCTCGTGGAGGCCATCGGCGTGAAGGTGGTCAACGACTCGATCTACATCCTGGAAAAAGACCAATTGACCTTGCTGCTGGACCACGACAACGACGGCCGCGCGGACGAGTACCGGGCCGTTTCCTACGACTGGACCAAGTCGGTGAACTCGAAGGAATACGCGATGGGCCTGCCCTTCGACGGAACCTGGTTCTATGCGGCCTACGGCGACCCTACGATCAGCAACGCCACGGCCGTGGATCCCGTTCCGGCGGGCCGCCAGAACGGGGTGCTGCGCTTCAAGCGCGACGGGACCACCGAAGTCTTCACGGGCGGATTGCGCGTCCCGGGGGGCATGAGCTTCGCTTTCGGACAGCCGTGGGTGACCGAAATCCAGGGAGGCTATCGCCCTTCCAGCGTGGTGTACAATCCCAAGGCCGGCCGCTTCTACGGGCGCCCGATCGCGGCTCCGGGCGTGTTCCAGCCGGCGAACGTGCCCGTGCCCAAGGCGGATAGCTTCCCTTACGACAGCCCGACTTTGACAAGGGCCCGCGCCACGCCGTTCGTCCTGAACCTGCCCTTCAAGAACATCGGCACCGCCGGCGCCGGCCCGATCGGGTGGCAGCGCTCCCCCGCGCAGTTGGTCGAAGTCAAGACCGGACCGTTCGCGGGCCAGATGCTGGTCTCGGAATCGGACAATGAAGGCGGCGGCACCGGGGAAATGGTCCGGGCCTTCATCGAGCAAACCCCCGACGGGGAGCTGCAGGGCGCGGTGTTCCATTTCACGCGCAACGCGGTGTTCGGCGGGCCGACCGCCCAGAGCGGCTTCGGCCGCTACGCCTGCATGTCGCTCATCACCGGCCCCGACGGGAACTTCTACTGCGGCGCGAATGGGGCCACCGCCGCGGGCTGGAGCCGCAGCACCAGCGTGGGCCTGGACCGCATGTCGCTGAGCGGCGCGGCGACGGCCTTCGACATGGTCGCCCTTCGCAGCACGGGCCCGAACACCTTCGAGTTCCAGTTCACCCAGCCCCTGGCGACCGACCTGGGAGCCGACGTCTCGGCGAACCTCGTCGTGCAGCGCTGGTGGGACCGCATGTCGGACGAGTACGGTTGCTGCCGCGTCGGCGTGGAGAACCCCGCCACGCGCTCGATCAAGAGCGTCGCCACGATGACGGGCTTCACCGCGACCGTGCAATCAGACCGTTCCAAGGTCGTCGTGACCTTCCCCGCCGGTCAGCTCGCGGTGAACTGGCAGTACTACTTCCGCTGGTCGGACGTCATCAAGAACGCCACGGGAGCGACGCTTTACGGAACCGAAGCCTTTTACACCCTCAACGCCTTCGGGCCCGCCACCGCGCCGGTCTCGGTGGCCCCGAGCGTTCCCGCTCCCGCCGCCCCGTTCCAGCTGGTCATGGCCCCGGGTGGGACCGTGCGGCTGAACATCCAGGTGGACCGGGGAATGCCCTACCGCGTCACCGCGCTCGGCCTCGACGGCAAGACCACCGCCGTGCGCCGCGGACGAGGTTCCGCCGAAGTGCTGCTGGCCCCTTCCGAACTGCCCAAGGGCGTCGGCATCGTGCGCGTCGAAACCGCGGGACGCGCCTATTCCCGCCTGATTTCCAGATAAGGAGATGAACGTGATCCGAATGCACAAGCTGCTGGCGCTGGCCGGGGCCCTATCCCTCGCCGCGCCGGCCGTCCACGCCCAGACTGCGGCGGACTCCGGGTGGCGTCCGCTGTTCAACGGCACCAACTTCAACGGTCTGTACGTGTACGCGGTGGGAACAGGCGTGGTGAACATCCCTCTGGATTCCGCTGTCGTGAAAATCGGCAACCAGACGAACACCAACGCCATGTTCCGGGTCGACAGCGGACGCATCCGCGTGAACGGGTCTCCCAACGGGTACATCGGCAGCGTTCGCCAATACTCGCACTACCGCCTGCGGGTGCAATACATGTGGCCCACGGGAACGTCGTCCAGCGCCAACGCGGGCATGCTGGTCCACATCGACAGCGCGCAGGTGCGCGCCGCGGGCTTCAACAACAGCAACAACCGGCCGCGCTCCATCGAAGTCAACATGAAGCGGGACCAGAATCATCCCATGAGCCTGTGGGCCGCGCAGAACCTGGGTCCCACCATCACCTCGTACGTCCAGGACTCCTCCATCGCCATTCCCCTGTATGTTCCCACGGGCGGAATCGCCTGGGTGGCGAATCCCTCGAACAAGCGCACCATCGCCTCCTCGTTGAGCAATCCCGAACTGCCCCTGGGCCAGTGGAACCAGGGCGAGTACCTGTTGCGCGGAGCGGACAGCGGCGTTTTCACCTTGAACGGGCAGGTGCGCACGCGGGGTTACGACTTCCGGAACGCGGCCACTTCTGCGGCCGCGGCGTCGGCGCCGAAATACTCGCGCGGCAACGTGGTGCTGCAGTCCGAAGGCGCGACGATCTATTACCGCAACTTCGAGATCCAGGAACTCGACTCCATCACGGGCCTCCCGCTGCACGCCACGACGTCGGTGCTGGCGCGCATGGCCCGCAGCCCCGAGAGGCGCGCTTCATGGATCACGCATGACGGCGGCATCACGCCCCTCCGGTTCCCCGAAGGTTTCTCGAGAGCCGAGCTGTACAACCTGCGCGGCAAGCGCGTCGCGCTGATTCGCGGCCGGGATGCCCGGCGAGTTCCGGCGGGAACCGAAAAAGGCCTGCTGTTCGCGCGGTTTCTGCCCTAGCGCCGTTTTAAAAAGAGATCGTGGCCACCACGGAAAACGGCTCGAAGCCGGGTCCCACCGCGTAGCGGCTGGGCCCGTCGAAGTCCGAAAGAGCCGCGTCGACCATGCCGTCCATCAGGGCGTAGATGTAAAACAGCCCCGCGCCGAAGTAATACTGGTTGCGGCGCCTCCGGAAAATCTGCCGGTCCTGCTCCAGTTGCGAGAGATTCGGGCTTCCCTCGGCGCGGGCGATGGCCACGGAGCGGTTGAGGTTCTCCACCACGTTCTGCCGGGAGACGGCCGAAACGGCGGCGGCCCCCAGCGTCATCCACAGCATGCCGAACTTGCCGTAGCGCTCGTTGTATAATTGTCCCCCGCCGGGAAAGGCCAGGCCGTAGACGAACGCGCGCCCTACCGAGCGGTTCGGAGTCACCGGGTTGTGGCTGCGATTGACGATCTCGATCGCGTCCGCGATGCCGTAGAGGTGAAGCCCCGCCGCCCAGGCCAGCTGCGAGTTGGCGAGATCGGCATACTGCAGCCGCAGCGAGGCGTTGGAGCGCGCCTGCTGCGTCCAGTAACGGAAATCCCGTTCCGCGTCCGCGTCGGAAGGATTCAGGGCGAGCCGCTCGAGGGCCGCGTCGGCGGCGTCGAGGTAATCGCGGGTCGTGCGATCGCGGCGCGGAAGATCCACGTAATAGGTATTCAGGGCCAGCCCCAGGAGTACCGTCTCGAGACCCACCAAGAAGGACCCGCGCACGGGATGACCGCCGTAGAATTGGCCGCCCCCGGGAAACACGGCGGCCAGGCCCAGGGCCAGGGGCATCGATAGGGGGCGCGTGGGCGTTCCCCAATCGTGAAGCGGGAGGCTGTCGATTTCGGGGATGCCGATGGGCCGCCTTCCCTGGCCCGTCTGCGCCGCGGACAGTGAAGCCGCGACCAGGCACAGAAGGACCGTAATACGCAGGATTCGGGATGTATTACGGCTGGGCGGGCGCGGGTGCATTGGGGGGAAAGATAGAAGGAGAGGAAGGGAAAGTTGTTGGTTGTTGGTTGTTGGTTGTTCGACTGCGGACTGGTCTTTTTGTTTCTTTTTTTCATTATTCCGGCGGCCACCGGCCGGCGTAGTTCCCAACCAACAACTACCAACCGACAACGACAGGGTATAGCTTACGAAGTAGTATCTTCCCCCTCATGCGCATCGGCCTGATCAACATCGGGGATGAACTCCTGGCCGGGAAAATCCTGAACACCAACGCCCGGGATCTGGCCCTGTGGCTGGCCAGCCTCGGGCACGAATTCGCCTTCGCGCTCACCTTGCCCGACGACGTGGGGGTGCTCGTGAACACGCTTCGCCGCATCGACGAGACCTCCCGCATCCCGGCCTTCCCCTCCACGGGCGCCTCCCCCATGGCCGGGCTCGACATGCTCATCCTGAGCGGCGGATTGGGCCCCACGCGCGACGACCTCACGCGCGAGGCGCTGGCCCGCTACCTCGATACCCCGCTGGAGACCCATCCGCAAGCCGCCGCCTGGCTGCAGGAATTTCTGGCGCGCCCTTACAACCCCGACGATCCCCAGATTCAAGTCCCTCGCGGCATGATCCCGCTGTGCAATCCCTCCGGCACGGCGTGCGGCCTGCACTTCGCCAAGGACGGCTGCCTCCTCTTCGCCTTTCCCGGCGTGCCGCGGGAGTTCCGGACCTTGTTCGACCTGCATTGCCGGCCCCTGCTGGAGCGCGGCGGCGCGCGCCTGCTGCGGCGGAGCGTCACCACGTTCGGCCTCGGGGAAACCCGGCAACGCGAGTTGCTCGCCCCCCTTTCGATCCCCATCCCCTTTCGCTTTTCCTCGCTGCCTTCCGAATCCGAGGTCTTGATTTCCATCGAGGGCTTCGCGGAGGCCGGCGCGCTCGAGGCGCAGGAAATAATCCTGGATAAAACGTGGCGTGATTTACTTTCTTTACTCCCCGAAGAGAGCATCGTGGACCCGGGAGGCGGTTCGCTTACCGAGACCGTGTTCCGGTTGCTGCGCGCTCAAGGCGCGACCGTCACGGTCGCGGAGTCGTGTACGGGCGGCGCGGTGGGCCACTTGCTCACCGAGGTACCCGGCAGCTCCGCCGTGTTCCGCGAAGGCTATCTGACCTATTCCAACGAGGCGAAAACGAAGCTGCTGGGCGTTCCCGAAACCCTGTTGAAGGAACACGGGGCCGTGTCGGAACCCGTGGCCCTGGCCATGGCGCGCGGCGCGCGCGCGGCCGCCGGAGCGGATTACGCCATCGCGGTGACCGGCATCGCCGGCCCCGACGGCGGCTCCGCCGAAAAACCCGTCGGCCTGGTCCATATCGCCGTCTGCGGCGATTCCGGCGCGGAGTGCGCCCGTTTCCTGTTCACCGGAAACCGGGAAACGGTGCGCCGGAGAGCCTCCCGCACCGCCATCAATGCTCTTAGATTATTGATTTTAAAGGACTTACAAAAACAAAAATAAATATCCAAAAAAGCATTGCACAGTTGAGCAGTACTCGTTAGATTATGCTCATCAACCCCAAGGAGTGCCGCCATGAGCGCGAAGAAAACCGAAAACAAGCCCCAAGTCAACGAAGAGACCACGAACAAGAAGCGGGCGGTGGATGCCGCGGTCGCCTTGATCGAAAAGAACCACGGCAAGGGTTCGATCATGACCCTCGGCTCGGCGGAAGCCACCGACGTCCCGGTCATCAGCACCGGCTGTATCCAGCTGGACATGGCCCTCGGGGTGGGCGGTCTCGCGAAAGGCCGCGTCATCGAAATCTACGGCCCCGAATCCTCCGGCAAGACCACCCTGACTTTGCACGCCATCGCGGAGGCCCAGCGCGCCGGCGGGGTCGCCGCCTTCATCGACGCCGAGCATGCCTTCGACGCCATGTACGCGCGCCGTCTCGGCGTGGACATCGACAACCTCCTGGTCTCGCAGCCCGACACCGGCGAACAGGCCCTCGACATCTGCGAGACCTTGGTCCGCAGCGGCGCCGTCGACATCATCGTGATCGACTCGGTGGCCGCCCTCGTGCCCCAGGCCGAGATCAACGGCGAAATGGGCGATTCCCACATGGGCCTGCAGGCCCGCCTCATGTCGCAGGCGCTGCGCAAGCTCACGGGCATTCTCAGCCGTTCCAACTGCTGCCTCATCTTCATCAACCAGTTGCGCATGAAAATCGGCGTAATGTTCGGCAACCCCGAAACCACCACCGGCGGCAACGCGCTCAAGTTCTACGCCTCCGTGCGCCTCGACATCCGCAAGATCGCATCGATCAAGGAAGGCGAGGAAGTCGTCGGCAGCCGCACGCGCGTCAAGGTGGTCAAGAACAAGCTGGCTGCGCCGTTCAAGCAATGCGAGTTCGACATCCTGTACGGCACGGGCATTTCCCGCGAAGGCAGCCTGCTCGACATGGCCACCGAACTGGAAATCGTTCAGAAGTCCGGCACTTGGTTCTCCTACGGCAAGGATCGCCTCGGTCAGGGTCGTGAAAAAGCCCGCGACTTCCTCAAGGAAAACAAGGAACTGGCGCTTGAGATCGAGAACAAGATCCGTCAGGCCCAGCAAACCGGTCGCGACGACATCAACGCCAAGATCACTGCCGACTCCGCGGGTGCGGGCGACGAAGACTGGGCCGACATCCGCGTCGCCGGCGAAGCGTAATCCCCCTCCCTTCCGAGGCCTTGATGGTTTCGTGAGGGAGCATTCCAACCATCAGAGGTGACTCGCGATGTTCCTGCATCGCCGGGCATCCTCTGTGTCGATCCTTCCGGATGGGAAGAAACCACGGGGAATTCCTGGAAGGCTTGCACGGTGCGGGCCAGGGAGTTCCCCGGCGGCTTCCCGGCGGAGAGATGCGCAATCTGAAAACGAGATGGATCTTTTTAATAGGAGAGAACCATGACGGATCTAGGTGAATGCCGCCGGCTTGCCGAGCAGCGGCGCTGGAGAATCGAGAACTCGGAGACGGTGACCAGTCCCCGGCCGGGAACCGTGGCCCTGGCCTTGTTCACGCCCGAAGGCCCCGTGCCGCTGATCTTCCAGAACGGCAAGGAAGTCCTGGGCCACTGGGAAATGGTGTACCGGAAGTACGCTTAGGGGTTTAACTCCGATAGCTTCCGTTGATCTTCACGTAGTCGTAGCTGAAGTCGCAGGTCCAGTACGTCCAGGCGGCCTTGCCGAGCCCCAGGTCCAGCCGCACCGAGACCTCGCGGGCCTTCATGCGCTCGGCCAAGTCCTCCTCGTCACGGGGAAGCGGCATGCCGCCCTCGAAGACCTTTACGCCGCAGAATTCCAGCGAGAGTTTTTCCATGATGAGCTGCGCGCCGGAGTAACCGGCGGCTGCGAGGACGCGGCCCCAGTTGGCGTCACCGCCGAAGAAGGCGGTTTTGACCAGGGGTGAATTGGATACCGCGCGGCCCACGGCCTTGGCCTCCGAATCCGAAACGGCGCCCACGACCTCGACGGCGATCAGCTTGGTGGCGCCTTCGCCGTCGCGCACGATGGCTTGGGCCAGTTCGCGCATGAGCTCCCCCAGCGCTGCGTCGAAGAGGGACTTTTCGTCCGGAGCGAGGTCCGCGTAGCGCACCCCGGCGGCTCCGTTGGCCAGGAGCAGCACGGTGTCGTTGGTGCTCATGTCGCCGTCCACCGAAATGGAGTTGAAGGTGCGCTCGACGGCGTCCTGGAACGCGGGCCGGTAGTCGGCGGGCAGGTCCACGTCGGTCGTGAGATACGCCAGCATGGTGGCCATGTTGGGGCAGATCATGCCGGCGCCCTTCGAGGCGCCCCCGAGCCGCACTTCGCGCCCGCCCAAGGTCAGCGACTTTTGCGCGACCTTGGCGAAGGTGTCCGTGGTCATGATGGCCTGATGGAAGGGCGTGAATCCGGTCGCCGAGCCCGTCGAGGCGCCGGCCAGCGCATCGAGGCCGCGGCGCAGCTTGTCCATCGGCAGGGGTTCGCCGATCACGCCGGTGGAGGACACAAGCACCTCTCCCGCGATCTTGTCCACCGCGCGAAGATGGGCGACCGTGTCGAGCACGTCCTCGTACCCTTGCGGCCCGGTGGCCGCGTTGGCGCACCCGCTGTTGACCACGACATGCGACACGGGCGCGCCGGTGGCCAGGACCTCGCGGCAGTAAATCACCGGCGCGGCGGCGGCGGCGTTCAAGGTGAAGGCGCCGAACGCCCGCGCGGGGGGCTCGCTACGCAGCAGGCCGACGTCGGGATTTCCGTTCTTCTTGATGCCCGCGGCAGTGCCGGTTCCCGAAAACCCCAGCGGGAAGGCGACGTCCTGGTGAGTGGTCTGCGTCATGCGAATTGCCTATTTCAAAAGAGGAAGTCGAGCAAATAAAACAAAAAAAGCGGACCGCCGACTTCGCCCATATGCCCCTGCACGGCCCGCACCCGGAGAAATATCCGGAAAGTTATGGCTGGGAGACCCGAAGACAGATACGCTCCAGCGAACATCGAAACGCTGAAAAACCTTTTGCGGGACGGCGGCCCAGGCTCCCGGAAAAATGCCCGCAAAACCCCCAAAAAACAGGCCTGATCCGCCGTTCAGCCCGGGTTTTCAGGGGGAAAAGTGAGTATCTTACGAGTATCGAATTAAGTGCGAGAACGTGGGCTGGAAGCGGCCCGCGTTCTTTTTTTGGCCCCCGCCTTCGCGGGGGTGACGAAAGGGAATCATGGCCGATAAACTTCCCATGAGCCAGGCGGCTTATGACAAGCTGCTGCAGGATCTCGACAAGCTGAAGAAGGTGGACCGCCCCTGGATCATCGGGGAAATCTCCACGGCCCGCGCCCAGGGCGACCTTTCCGAGAACGCCGAGTACCATGCCGCGAAGGAAAAGCAGGGCATGATCGAGGACAAGATCCAGGACCTCGAAAGCCGCATCGCGCGCGCCGAGATCATGACGCTCGATCCCTCCGCGAGCCCGCACATCATTTTCGGAGCCACCGTCTCGGTGAAGAACCTCGGCACCAGCAAGACCCAGGAGTACACTCTCGTGGGCTCCGAGGAAGTCGACGTCCTGAGCGGCAAGATCTCGAGCGCTTCCCCCATCGGGCAGGCCCTCCTGAGCAAGAAAAAGGGAGACGTGGTCGAGGTCAACATCCCCAAGGGGCTGTTGAAGCTGGAGATTCTCGGCTACCGGTAAGCGCGCATGCCTCTCTACGCTTTTTCCGGGGACGACGACCTGCGCAAGCAGGAGGCGCTGGACGCCGAGGTCGCGCGCTGGGAATCCTCGGAGCCCGGGGAGCCGCCGGTGCGCGAAGTGCATTTCGGCGAGGAGCTCAACGCGGCCTCCGTGGCGGAATCCTACGAAACACCCGATCTCTTCGCGCCGCGCAAGCTGCTCATCCTGCGCGGGTACGACAAGACGAACGCCGCGGGGCGCGCGCTCCTCGACAAGGCCTTCCAGTCCGACAACCCGCAGGTGGCCGTGTTTTTGTCGGCGGAGAAACTGGACGGGCGCCAAGGCTGGGTGGCCGCGCTCAAAAAGGCCGGGCGCCTCTTCGAGTTCAAGCTTCCCTACGACAACAAAATCCCGGTGTGGCTGACGGAGCGCGCGCAGCAGCGTTACGGCCGCAAGCTCTCCCTGGCCGACGCCAAGCTCCTGCAGGAAATCGTGGGCAATGAAACCTCGGAGCTCGACCACGAGCTGGAAAAGCTCGACACCTTCCTGGCCAAGGGCAAGCCGGTTTCGGCGGAGGCCATCCAGGACGTCGTGAGCCCGCTCAAGGTGCATACCATGTTCGAGTTCCAGAAGGCCGCGGGCCTCAAGTCGCCAGCCAATTTCCTGCCCGCCATGCGCAGCCTGCTGGAACAGGGCGGCGGCGAAAGCGGCATCGGGGCGACGCTCATGCTCTTCAGCCACTTCTTCAAGCTGGCCCGCATCCGCAGCATGCTCGACGAGGGGGCCACCGAAACCCAGATCGTCGAGGCCTGCAAGCTCAACCCCTTCCTGCACATCCAGAAGGAGCGCTACCTCGACCAGGCGCGCACCCGCTCGCTCGCGCGCTGGAAGCAATTGCTCACGCGCATCGCCAGGCTCGAAAGCGAGCTCAAGCAGGGGCGCTATTCGCAGCGCTTCGAAATCGAAATGGCGTTGGCGGGGGTGGTGCTTAGCTAGCCGTTAGCGGACAGCTTACAGCGAACAGCCGAAAGGTTTAAGCACGCCCGGCTGTCCGCTGTCCGCTGTCAGCTCTTCTTCGTCCCCGGCATCAATCCTTCGTACGCCCTACGGATCTTCCCCATGTCCCCGTACAGATCCAGGAACTCGGCCGCCCATTCGGGATGCAGGACGGCGAGACGCTGCACCGTTTGTTCGAGGGCGGCAAAGTCGTTATAGGGGCCGGCCGGACCGGTCACGGGGACCGGGGCCTTCTTCCAGCCGGAAAGCCGCGCGCCGCGGCGGCGGTAGGCCTCGGCCCGCAGCAGGCGTTCGACCAGTTTGCGGCGCAGGGGCTGCGCGCTTTTGTCGGGGGCCGACGACAGCGCCTCGAGCGAGGCGCCGTAGGCCTCGCGTTCCGCGGGGGCCAGGCGCGCCGCGTGCCGCTCCAGCAAAGCCGCGGCGCGCGAGCGCGCGGCGGCGTCCCAGCGGGACTTGAGGGAGGCGAGCGCCGAGGGAGCCGAAGCGGGGGAAACCGGGGCTCTCAGGTGGAGGGGAGCGAGGGCGGCGAGGCCCTTGTCGATGCACGCGCGGCAATGGGCCGCGACCGTATCGCGGTTTTGCTCCTCGGCCTCGCGGCCCTGGCGCACCAAGGACAGAAAGTAGGCTTGGCGGTGGTCCAGTTGGGAGGGCAGCGCCGCGCGCACGCGTTCGCCGACCAGGGCCCACGCCGCGCCGATTTCAGCCAAGCGCGCGGCGACCCGCGCGGCCTTCTCTTCTTCAAGGCGCGCCGCGGCCTCCCGCGCCTCGCGGACCTCGGGAGACTCGGGCTCGGGTTCCGCGACGCGCTTTCGGAAAGGGAAGCCCCGCTTTTTCGCCGGTCCTTCCATGGCTTATGCCTGGGAGCCTTCGGGGCGCGCGCCGGCCTTGTCCAGGGCCTCGAGCAGGGATTCCTGGGCCTTGAGCGCGGTTTCCTCGAGCAATTCGGCGGAGCGTTCCTCGAAGGCGCGGATGGCCGCTTCCATCTTGTGCAGCAGCGCCTCCTGGCCCTGGGAATACGTGGCAAGGGATTGCAGGCGGTCGAGTACGCCGCCGAGCCCCTGGTGGAACATGTCGACCGTGGCGCGCCATTCGGCCTGCGCGGCGGCGGAATCCTCGCCGCCCTGGCGAAGCCCCTGAAGGGCCGCCTCGATCTTGCCGGCCGCCCCCGAAAGGCTTTCGAGCCACTGCGCGGCCTGGTCGGCGCTGGCGCGCAGGCGCGTCTCGGCCTCGGCGCCCAGGGATTTCACGGCATCGCCCGCCGAGGCCAATCCCTTGAGGAGGGCCTCGGAAGTTTCCGCCGCCGCCCTCTCGGTTTGCGCGGCGAACTTTTGAGCGGACGCGTCCCAGGCGGCGGCCAGCTTCTCCGTCAGATCGCGCGCCTTCTCCAGCTGGATGTCGGCGGCGGCCTGGAACTTCTCCGCGGCGGCGGCCGAAACCTCGGCCAGGGCGGAGCGCCCCGAGGCGTCGCGCTCGCCGATCTCCTTGTGGAGGAGGGCGCCCTGTTCGCGCAGTTTTTCCAATAGTGACGCGGAGGACGCGGCCCACTCCTGCTGCGCGGACCGCAAGGACGCGAGCGCGTCGGCCATTTCGCGCAGGCCCTTGGCCCGTTCCTCGCGGTCGTCGCGCAGCGCGCCGGTAAGCCCGGACAGCGACGCCTCGATGCGCTCGGAGAGCGCGGGAGCCAGCGGTTTGAACCCGGCGGTGATGCCGCCCTCAAGCGCCTCGCGCAGCTCGCGCGCCTGGCGCTCCTGGTCGGCGCGGCGGCCCGCGGCCTCGCGCTCGGCCACCCGCACGCTTTCCTCCATCAGGGAGCGGGGCATGTCGTGCATGCGGTCCTGGAGCCGGTCCACGGAATCCTTGAGCGTCTGCTGGCTGCGCAGCGAACGCGTGTGCGCCTTGCCGAGGCTGAACGCCATCGCGGCGCTCAGGAGGCCCAGGATGCCGGTGATGAAGTAAGCGTCCGCGCGCGCGGGGCGCTTGATCGCCAGGCGCGTGGTGCCCAGGTAAAAGCACAATGCCGCCATGACGAGGCCGCCCCACAGAAAGACGGTATAGGGGTTGCGGCCCTTGGCCGGGACGGCCGCCGCGGGCGTTGCGGGGGTGATGTTTTCTTCAGACATTTATGAATACTCCGTAGATTAAACCGCGGGCGCTTCCGCAACCGGAAGTCCGCGCAAGAACAAATCCCATTTCCGCTCGTAATGCTCCAGCATGGCCAGCGAAAGCTTTTCGGCCAGCGCGGACAGCGCCCGCATGAATCCCGAGAACCCGTTGCCGGCAAGGCCGGAGGCCGTCCACGGGTGCAAGGTCCCGTGTACCAGGGCCGCGGCATCGGGAAACACCCGCGTTTCCCACTTCACCGCCGCGCGCACGAAGGCTTCCTCGGCCACGTCTCCCAGCGCGAGGCGCATCGCCTTCCAGGCGTCGAACTCCGCGTCGCGCAGCGCCGCCTCCAGCACCGGAAGCAGGCGCGTGGCGTCGTCCTCCGCGGCCACGGCGTGGGCGTGCCACTCGGCGGCGAAAGAGGCCTGGAAGGCCTGCAGGCGGCCCGCCAGCGAGGCCCATTGCCGGGCGCAGTCGGTGGCCATGTCGTGCGCGGTCTGCAAATACAGCATGCGCGCTTCCTTGCGCCCGCCCTTCCCCGTCAATACCACGCCCGTCGCGACGGCCGACGCGTCCTCGGGCGGCCGGTAGGCTTCGATCCATTGGTTGCGGACGAGGAACGGCAGCAGCGCCTTGGCTTCCAGCCGCGCCTCCCACTTTTCGCGGAACTCCGCGAACTTCAGCCGGGTCTCACGGCGCAGATCCTCCAGGATCCGGTGCGTCCCGCGCATCACGCCCGCCGAGCCTTGCAGGCGAACCGCCTCGGTGCGGTCCAGCAAGGTGCGCAGCAGCAAGGTATGGCGGGCATCCATCCAGCCCGCTAAGGTTCCCAAAACCTCCGCGTCCGAAACGGCGGCCGCGGGCTCCGCGGGCCGCGACGAGGCGGTGCGCCATGCGGCCATGCTTTTTTCCACCGGATGCGGCAAAACGACCTCGGGTTGGGGAACCGCCAAATATATTCACCGGGGGACCCGGCCCCCATTTGTTTTAGCAGGATTCTAAGGGGTTTTGGAGGTTTTTCGACGATTTTCGGGGAATCCGCGGGGACGTCGACTTTCGCGCGGGGAATCCTGTTATACTCCGGGAATGCCCTCCACCCTGAAACTCCTGCGCCTGCTTTTCAAGATCGCGTTCGCGGCCTTCTTCATCGTCGGAGGCGTCAACCACTTCCGGGATCCCCAGTTCTATCTGGAGATGATGCCGCACTGGATCCCCTGGCACCTTATGCTGGTTTACCTGACCGGCGTCCTCGAAATCGCGCTAGGGGCGTTGCTCCTGATCCCGAGCCTCGCGCGGACCGCGGCTTGGGGATTGATCGCGTTGCTGGTGGTGATTTTTCCAGCCAACATTCACATGGCGCTGCATGCGGAACTTTTTCCGGAGTTCAGCCCGGTGGTTCTGTGGATCCGGCTTCCCTTCCAGGGCCTGCTGATCGCGATCGCCTATGCCTACACGATAGATCCGGAGCGTCGGAAGCCGCGATTCAGGCATCGGCGCAAACATTCCCGGGCGTTTTCGGAAACTAGCGCTTAGCCACCACCTCCCTCAAGTCCTCCGGCAACGGCGCTTTGAAAACCTTTTTGACGCCGTGGTCCGTCCAGGCCAGCTCTTCCGCGTGCAGGAAAAGCCGCTTGAGCCCCAGCTGCTTGAGCCGCTCCCGCGCCGCCGCAGGCTTGTCGTAACGCGTGTCGCCCACGATGGGATGGCCGATGTGCGCCAGATGGGCGCGGATCTGGTGCATCCTCCCGGTCTCGATCGTGACCTGAAGCAGCGCGTGGTCGCCGAGGGTTTTCAAGGTTTTATAATGCGTGACGGAACGCTTTCCTTCGCCTTCCTCGGCGATGAGGGACTTCGCGCCCGAGGGGTTGTCGTCGCGCTCCAGGGCCGCGTCGATCGTGCCCGCCGGGGGCTGCGGGCGGCCCGCGACGAGCGCCAGGTAGCGCTTGCGGATGCGCCCGTCGCGCAAGGCCGCCGTGAGCTCGCGCAGCTTCGAACCGGTTTTCGCGATCAGCAAAACCCCTGAGGTGTCCTTGTCCAGGCGATGAACGAGCGAAGGCTGGAACAACTCGTTCCCCCACCCCGGCTCCAGGCCCTCGCGCGAGCCGGCGAACAACAGGTCTTCCAGGGGCGCGTCCACGGGCGCCCCTTCCCTTTTCTTCCTCGACGACGCCGGTCCGGCTCCGGAGGACAAGTAGGCGCGCGCGCGCTCGATCAGCGACGCGCCGGGAAGGATCCCGCTGCCGGGGTGGGCGGCGACGCCCGCGGGCTTGTCCACCACCAGCAGTTCGTAGTCTTCGAAGAGAATGTCCGGAGGCGGGTAGGAAGCGGCGGCGCGCGCCTTCCCCGGTCCGGGGGCGGCCTTCACCTCCTCGTGGGAGGCGGCTTCCTCGTCCCGCACGCCGAACACGCGCAGCACGTCCCCCGCCCGCAGGAGGTAACCCTGCTCGATCGCCTTTTTGGAGACCTTGATTTCCTTGCGCCGGAACAGCGACTGCAGGCGGCCGGAAGACAACTGGGGCAGGTAACGCCGGAGATACCTCTCCGCGCGCTGGCCCGCGTCGTTGGGAGAGATGGTGACTTCAACGAGCATGGGAGGCCAGGGAAGAGGTGACAGGGTACAGGGAACAGGGAACAAGCAATGCGCGGATCGGGCTCATGGGGCCTTCCATTCCGAGACGAAGTCGGCGAGGCGGAAGCCGTCGGCGCCCGACGAGACAATCCCTCCCGAATACCCCGCGCCCTCGCCGATGGGATACAGGCGCGCGACGTTCACCGACTCCAGCGTGTCGGGCTTGCGCGGGATGCGCACGGGCGAGGACGTGCGCGACTCGGGCCCGATGATGAACCCGGTCTTGATGAAGCCGGGAATCTTGCGCTCGAAGTCGAGAAACGATTCGTACAGGGAATTCGCGACCTGGGAGTCGAAGAGTTCCCAAAAGTTGGCCCAGCGCATGGGTTTCTGAAAGGACGTTTTGGGGAAGTCCCCGCTGTCCAGGCGTTTCCCGACATAGGCGGCGATGGTTTGCACGGGGAACCGGTATTCCCCGCCGCCGAGGGCGTAGGCGTCCCGCTCGAGCCGGCGCTGGTAGTCCACGCCCGCCAGCACGCCTCCGGGCAGGGCGTCGACGTTCACGGTGGCGACCACCGCGGAATTGGCGAAGGGAGTCGCGCGGTTGGAATAGCTCATGCCGTTGGTGAACAGCGCGCCCTCGGCATCCGCGCAGGGAACGACCACGCCGCCGGGGCACATGCAGAAGGAATAGGCGGCGTCCCCCGCGGCGTTCTGCCAGGTCAGGAAATACTCCGCCGCGCCCACCGCGCCCGCGTCCACCTGGTCGCCCAGCTGGCGCTTGTTGATCAGCTCCTGGGGATGCTCGACGCGCACGCCGACGGCGAAGGCCTTGCGCTCCATCGCCACCCCGCGGGCCTCCAGCGCCTTGTACAGGGCGTGCGCCGACAGACCGGGCGCGAGCACCACGGCGTCGAAGGGCAGAGCATCGCCGTTTACCACCACGCCCCGGCAGGTACCGTCCTCCACAACCAGGTCGGAGACTTCGGTCTCGAAGCGGAACTCGCAGCCCGCCTCCTCGCAATGCACGCGAAACTTGTCCACGATGAATTGCAGGCGGTCGGTGCCGATGTGCGGGTGGTGCAGGTATTCGATCGACGGGTCCGCTCCCGAGGCCACCAATTCCCCGAGGAAGGCCGCGGTATGCTCGTTGCGCGTGCGGGCCGTGAGCTTCCCGTCGCTGAAGGTCCCCGCGCCGCCCAGGCCGAAAAGAATATTGGACTTGGCGTCGAACTTGTTCTGCTTGATGAACAGCCGGATGTCGCGAAAGCGCGGGATGACGGCCCGGCCCATTTCGAACACCGTGACCTTGTACCCCTTGCGGGCCAATCCCAGCGCGGCCCCGAGGCCCGCGGGCCCGCTGCCCACGATCGCGACCGAAGGCCCGGGCAGCGGCCGGCGGGAGGCCGCCGCTTCGACCGGCGGCTGGACCACCGAAACGCGGGGATGCTGCAGCGGCCGCGCGCAGGAGAATTCGACCGCGTAGCGCCACAGCGGCCGGTTGCGCGCGCGCGCGTCCAGCGACTTGCGCACGATGCGCAGGTCCGACAGGGAGTTCACCGGGATGCGCAGAAATTCGGCGACCGTGCGCGCGAGGGCCTCCTCGGGCGTCCCCACCGCCAGGGCGATTTCACGAACGATGTAGCGGGGAGAAGACATTAGCTATTAGCAGACAGCAAACAGCCGAAAGCGCGATTCGAAGCGGTGACGATGAAAGGAAGCGACACGGACATGCCTGTTAAAAGTACTACCTGCAAGACTCCACCCTACCTTTCGGCTAATTGCTGTTTGCTGTTTGCTGTCCGCTGTCCGTTGTCCGCTGTCCGCTAATGATGGTACGGGAAATTCTTGAGAACGCAAAAAGCCCGGTAGACCTGCTCCAGCGCCAGCGCCCGCGCCCACTCGTGCGTCATCGTGAAGCCGCTCAACTTCAAATGGACCGGAATTTTCTTCTTGAGTTCGGGATCGACCCCGTGAGAGGACCCGATCACGAACTCCAGCGAGGCTCCCTTGTGAAGGGCCTTGTCGACGAAACGCGAGAAGCCCGCCGTGTCGAGGGCCTCGCCCCGCTCGTCCCATAAAACCGCGTTCTGGAAACCCGAGCCCTTCTCGAGTGCCGCCGTGATGGCCTTCGCCTCTTCGGCCAAGCGCGTTACGGGGTCCGCGGCCTTGCCGTCGCGCACCTCCACGATTTCCAGCGGCGCGAAACGGGGAATGCGGCCCGCATAATCCTCAGCGAGCGCGCGCAGGGCCGCATTTTTCATTTTTCCGACGCAGATCAATCGAATTTTCATGAATCCTCGTCGTGAAGTCCAAATCGAGCCCCAAATGTAGGCTCGGACATAGGACGGATGGAGGTTCTTTATTATGTTTTCCGTCCCCTCGATGCGAGTCTGGGGAGACGTTGGAACTTTGTTCCCATCGTCTAGTGGCCTAGGACACTGCCCTTTCACGGCGGCGACAGGGGTTCAAATCCCCTTGGGAACGCCAACTTCTCTCCAGACTCGCCTCTTCCATGCAGACCACCGACTTCGACTTTCCATTCCCCGAGGACCAGATCGCCTTGCGGCCGTTGCCGCGGGGTGAGGCGCGCTTGATGGTGATTTCGGGGGCGGGAACGCTCCCCGCCGACTTCCCCCTGCCGCCTGACCCGGGCCACCCGGACCGGGCCTTCGGCCGCGCGCGGGATCTCCTCTCGATCCTGAAACCGGGCGATGCGCTGGCGCTCAACGACACCAAGGTCTTGCGCGCGCGGCTGCAAGGGACGCTGGAGTCCGGCGCGGTCGTCGAAGTGCTGCTGGTGAAGCCCCGCGCCGGGACCGGGGAGGCCGCCGTCTGGGAATGCATGGCGCGGCCCGGCCGCAAGCTGCGCGCGGGAACGCGCCTGACCTTCGGCTCCGCTTTGTCCGCCGAAGTCCTGGAAATCCTGCCCGAAGGCGAGCGCGTGCTCCGCTTCGACCGGGGCGGCGCGGACTTCCTCGAAGCCCTGGAAACCGCCGGCTCGATTCCCCTGCCGCCCTACATCCGCCGGGCCGCCGACGCGGTCGACGCCGAGACCTACCAGACCGTGTTCGCCGAGAACCCTGGCTCGGTCGCGGCGCCCACCGCGTCGCTCCACCTCTCCGAAGAACTCCTGCGGGAGATCGAAGCCAGGGGCGTGCGGATCGCAAAGCTCACGTTGCACGTCGGCGCGGGCACCTTCCGCCCGGTGCAAACCGACCGCATCGAGGACCACCCCATGCACTCCGAAGCGTTCACCCTGTCGGCGGAGTCGGCCGCGATCCTGAACGCCGCGCGCGGCGCCCAAAATGGAAAACCGGGCCGCGTCTTCGCCGTCGGCACCACCGCCGCGCGCGTGCTCGAGACCTGCGCGGACGAAGAGGGAACGCTCCACGCGCGCAGCGGCGAGACGAATATCTTCATGTACCCGGGGTATCGCTGGAAGGCCGTGGACGGGCTGCTGACCAACTTCCATTGGCCCCGGTCCACTTTGTTCATGCTCGTCGCCTCGCGCCTCGGTACGGAACGCGCGAAGGAAGTCTACGCGGACGCGATCAGCCGGGGCTTCCGGCTCTTCAGCTACGGCGACGCGATGTTGATTTTGTGATGCGGTGCAGCGGGCGTTCGTAGGGGCGCGATTGAATCGCGCCCTTACAACGCCCCGTGCACCGCGTCGACGAAGGCGCGCGCGTTTTCCACCGGCGTCTGCGGCAGGATGCCGTGACCCAGGTTCCATACATGCGGGCGCGAGCCCACGACTTGCTTCATCTGTTTCACGCGCTCCGTGATTTTCTCCGGCGTGGAGAAAAGGAAGGTCGGATCCAGATTGCCTTGGAAAACCTGGGCCGGATGGGCCTTGAAGGCGTCGGGAAGCTCCACGCGCCAATCGAGGCCGACCACGTTCACGCCCAGCGAAACGAAGTCGTTCAGCAAGGTGGGCGCGCCGTTGGCATAGTGGATGACGGGAACGCCCGGGCAGGCGGCCTTGACGCGGTCCACGACGGACTTCGTATGCGGCAGCACGAATGCGCGGTAGTCCGCGGGGCTTAAATAGCCGGCCCACGAGTCCATGAGGGTCAGGGCGTTGGCTCCCGACCGCGCCTGCTCGATCAGGTAGGCGGCGGTGAGATTCGAAAGCTTCGTCAGCAGCAGGTGGTAGGTCTTCGCGTCGGAAAACATCAGGGCCTTGAGGCGCGCCAGTTCCTTCGAGGAGCCTCCCTCGACCATGTAGGACGCCACCGTGAAGGGGCCGCCCGCGAAGCCGATCAGGGGAACGTATCCCTGCAGGTTCTGCTGCGTGCGGCGGATTCCCTCGAACACATAGGCGAGCTCGGCGTTGATGTCGTCGCCGTCCTTGCCGCCGGGCATGGCGGCGATGGTCGCCGCGTCGCGCGCCGGGTTGTGCACCACGGGTCCCTCGCCTTCGACGAACTCCAGGTTCAGGCCCATCGGGGGCAGCAGCACCAGGATGTCGGAGAACAGGATGGCCGCGTCCACGCCGATCTGGTCGACCGGCTGCACGGTCACCTCGGCGACGGCGTCGGGCGTGCGGCAGAATTCCAGGAAGGACGGAAAGGACTTGCGCACGCGGCGGTAGTCGGGCAGGTAGCGCCCGGCCTGGCGCATGATCCACACGGGCGGACGCTCCGGGGCGCGTCCCAGCGCGGCTTCGAGGAAGGGGTGCTTGTAGCCGGCGGGGCGGGGGGTGCGGAGGGTGGACATGGGAAGGAAAGTTAGAAGTTGTTGGTTGTTGGTTGTTGGTTGTTGGTTGTTGGTTGTTCCGAACTAGGAGCCTTAAAAGCTTAATTCCAGCGGCCACCAGGCCGCTCTAACTCCCAACCAACAACTCCCAACCAACAACGACGGGGTAAGGCTCGCAGGGCTGGAAAGTGTCCTCACCCCGACTCGAACGGGGATCAGCGGTTTAGGAAACCACGGCTCTATCCAGTTGAGCTATGAGAACAGGGACGGAAAAGGTAGGAAAAGCGGGCTGGGAGTTGGGAGTTTGGGGTTGGGCGCCAGGAAATTCCGGGGAAAACAACGTCCTTCGGCACGCGTTTTTGACCCGTCCGGGCTTTTATCGCCTCCATCCGGAAACTAAATTTCAAGGCTTCGCAAGCGGCCTTTTTCCGCAAGGAAACCGGGCCCAAACAGACTTCGGAAGGAACCCACTCTCTTGTTGAACCGCATCGAGGTCGCCCAGAAAAGTCCGTCCACCGATTCCCCCGCGCAGCGCATTCTGAAGGCCATGCGCGAGGACCTGGGCCTGCCCGCCGATTCCGCCTCCTTGATCCGCGTCTATACGCTGGAAATGGACCTCCGTCCCGAGGAGGTGGAACGCGTGGCCGCCGATCTTTTCCGGGACCCGGTGACCGAAACCTACGCGATCAACCGGCCGCTGGCGCAGGACTTCGACTGGCTGATCGAGGCGGGGTTCAAGCCCGGCGTGACGGATAACGTGGGCCGCTCCGCCCGCGAAGGCGTCGCGGACGCGCTCGGGCGCTCGCTCGGCGAGGATGACAAGGTGTACACCAGCCGCCAAGTGCTCCTGCGCGGCGACCTGAAGCGCGAGCAGGCCGTGCGCGTGGCTACAGCCCTGCTCGCCAACCCCCTGATCGAAACCTGGCAGGTGGTTTCCCGCGACGAGTGGAACAAGGCTCCCGGCATCGCCGCCCAATCGCGCAAGGTCATCGTTCCCCATACGCCTTCGGTAAAAGCCATCGACCTGCCGGAAAGCCCCCAGGCGCTGCAAAAGCTCTCCGACGAGATGCTGCTCGCGCTGACCCTGGAGGAGATGCAGGCCGTGCGCGCCTATTTCGCGCGGCCCGAGGTGACCAAGGCCCGCGAGGCCAAGGGGCTGCCCGCCTCCCCCACCGACGTCGAGCTCGAAATGATCGCCCAGACCTGGAGCGAACATTGCAAGCACAAGATCTTCGCCGCCGAGGTCGATTATACCGACGAAACCGGCAAGACCACGCTCATCAAGTCGCTGTACAAGACCTATGTGAAGGCCGCCACGCAGGCCGTGCGCCCGAACGCGCCCTGGCTCAAGTCGGTGTTCACCGACAACGCGGGCATCATCGCGTTCGCCGAGGGCTGGGACGTGGCCATGAAGGCCGAGACCCACAACAGCCCCTCGGCCCTGGATCCCTACGGCGGGGCCATGACCGGCATCGTGGGCGTGAACCGCGACATCCTCGGCTGCGGGATGGGCTGCAAGCCCATTTTCAACACGGATGTGTTCTGCTTCGCCTCCCCGTTCTACGACAAGGCCGTCCCGGAGAAGCTGCACCACCCGAAGCGGTTGATGAAGGAAGTCCACCGCGGCGTGAAGGACGGCGGCAACGAAAGCGGCATCCCCACCGTGAACGGCAGCATCGTGTTCGACGACCGCTTTCTGGGCAAGCCGCTGGTGTTCTGCGGCACCGGCGGGCTGATCCCCTCGGAGATCCGCGGCAAGCCCTCGTGGCAAAAGGAAATCCTGCCCGGCGACCGCATCGTGATGGCCGGGGGGCGCATCGGCAAGGACGGCATTCACGGGGCGACCTTCTCCTCGATCGCCCTGACCGAGGCTTCCCCCGTTTCGGCCGTGCAGATCGGCGACCCGATCACGCAAAAGAAAATGCTGGACTTCCTGCTGGAGGCCCGCGACCTCGGCCTCTTCCGCTTCGTCACCGACAA
Organism: Fibrobacteria bacterium; assembly: GCA_021155885.1. Lineage (GTDB taxonomy): Bacteria > Fibrobacterota > Fibrobacteria > UBA11236 > UBA11236 > UBA11236. The sequence goes on from JAJNBB010000016.1 coordinate 28,394, forward strand.
CGGCGCGGGCGGCCTCTCCAGCAGCCTCGGCGAGATGGCGCGCGAGTCGGGAGGCTGCGAGCTGCACCTTGATCTCGCTCCCCTAAAGTACGCCGGCCTCGACCCCTGGGAGATCCTGGTGTCGGAAGCGCAGGAGCGCATGTCCTTCGCGGTGCAGCCCGAAAACTGGGAGGCCTTCCGCGATCTCGCCGCGCGGCGGGACGTCGAGGTCTCGAACCTGGGCACGTTCACCGGCTCCGGCCTCTTCGAATGCTTCTACCAGGGGAAGCCCGTGTGCCGCATGGACATGGACTTCCTCCACGACGGCAACCCCGGCCTCCGCATCCCGGCGCGCTGGACCCCGCCCTCCCACCAGGAGCCGCCGGCCTCGGTGCTGGCCACGCGCGACCTGAAGGCCGACGCCCTGGAACTCCTCTCGGCCCTCAACATCTGCTCCAAGGAAACCTGGGTCCGCCAGTATGACCACGAGGTGCAAGGCCAGAGCGTGGTCAAGCCCTTCATGGGCAAGGAGAACGACGGTCCCAGCGACGCGGCCGTGATCAAGCCCCTGCAGGGCCGCAAGGAAGGCTTGGTGGTCTCCCACGGCCTGGTGCCGCGCTACAGCGACATCGACGCCTACCACATGGCCGCGGCCTCCGTCGACGAGGCCGTGCGCAACGCCGTGGCGGTCGGCGGCGAACCCGGCAAACTGGCCGCCCTCGACAACTTCTGCTGGCCCGATCCCGTGGAATCCGAGGCGACCCCCGACGGGCAGTACAAGATGGCCCAGCTCGTGCGCGCCAACCAGGCGCTGTACGACATCTGCCTCGCCTACGGCCTGCCGTTGATCTCGGGCAAGGATTCGATGAAGAACGACTACGGCCGCGGCGCCTCCAAGATCAGCGTGCCCCCGACCTTGATGGTCACCGTCGTCGGCCCCATCGCCGACGCGACGAAGACCGCCACGATCGACTTCAAGGCCGCGGGGGACGTCGTCTACGCCCTCGGCGCCGCGAAGGAAGAGCTCGGAGGCTCCGAATACTTCGCCATGCTGCACGCCGTCGGCAACGGCGTCCCGCGCACCGACTTCGCCGCCAACCTCGCGCTATACAAGCGCCTGCACGCCGCCATCGGCGCGGGGCTCCCGCGCTCGGTGCACGACGTCTCCGACGGCGGCCTGTGGGTCGCCCTCGCCGAATCGGCCATCGGCGGCCGCCTGGGCTTCGACGTCGACGTCGCCCGCGCGCCCGTGGGAGCGCTGGATTCTTCCTCGCCGCAGGACCCGGACCTCAGCGACGCGGCGCTTCTCTTCGGTGAAAGCCAGGGCCGCTTCGTGGTCACCGTCGCGCCCGACAAGGCGCTGGAGTTCGAGAAAACCCTGGCGGGATCGCCCTGCGCGCGCATCGGCACCGTCACCGGCGGCCGCAACCTGACCGTCCGGCGCGGAAACTTCGTGCTGATCGACACCCCCCTCGAGGACGCCTTCGCCAAGTGGCGCCGTCCCCTGGATTTTTAAGGCCCGCTATGACCGCCCGCATCGCCATCCTGACCGGTTACGGCATAAACTCCGACATCGAGTTGGCCCATAGCTTCAACCTCGCCGGCGGCAAGGCCGAGCGCGTGCATTTGCACGACGCCATCGACGGCCGCATCCGCCTGGAGGACTTCGACATCCTCGCCATTCCGGGGGGCTTTTCCTTCGGCGACCACATCGCCAGCGGCCGCGTCTTCGCCAACCGCCTGCGCCACAAGCTCGGGGATACCCTGCTGCGCCTGCGCGAGAAGAAGACGCCCATCCTGGGAATCTGCAACGGGTTCCAGGTCCTGGTGAAACTGGGCCTTTTGCCCGGCACCGAACCCGCGTCCTTCACCCAGACCTGCACGCTGACCTACAACGACTCCGGTCGCTTCGAAAACCGCTGGTGCCATCTCAAGGCCGAAGGGAACGTCTCGAGCCCCTGGCTGCGGGGCGTCGAGGCCCTCTATCTGCCCGTGCGCCACGGCGAGGGCAAGTTCATTCCCGGTTCGGACGCGCTCCTGGCGGAGCTGGAGAAGAACGGGCAGACCTGCCTGCGCTATTGCAACGAGGACGGGTCCGAACCCGCGAAGGGAAGCGCGGGATTTCCCGCGAATCCCAACGGGTCCACCGGCCACGTCGCGGGCCTGTGCTCGAAGGACGGCCTGGTGTTCGGCCTCATGCCCCACCCCGAGGCTCACGTCCTGCCCACGCAGCACCCGCATTGGCAGCGCCAGGGCCTGAAGGCGGAGGGCGACGGGCTGCGGATTTTCCGGAACGCCGTTCAATTCGTGGGTTAGACCCCGGTTTTATATCTTGGGCCGCTTATGAGCATCGCCATCATCACGGGGTCCGCCGGCCTGATCGGCAGCGAGGCCGTCAAGTTTTTCCATGAGCAGGGGTACGACGTCGCGGGCGTCGACAACAACCTGCGCGAGTACTTCTTCGGCAAGGACGGCTCCACGCTCTGGAACCGGGACCAACTGGGACAAAAGTTCCCGCGGTACACGCACCACGACTTCGACATCCGCGACGAGGCCGCCGTCAACCAGCTGTTCGCGCGCTACGGCAAGGACGTGGCCGTCGTCATCCACACGGCGGCGCAGCCCTCGCACGACTGGGCCGCGAAGGAGCCCCTGACCGACTTCCACGTGAACGCCACGGGAACCCTCCATATGCTGGAGGCCTACCGCAAGCACGCGCCGCAAGCGGCCTTCGTGTTCACGAGCACCAACAAGGTCTACGGGGACACCCCGAACGCCCTGCCGCTGGTGGAGACCCCCTCGCGCTGGGAAATCGCCGCCGACCATCCCTTTTACCGGCACGGCATCGACGAATCGATGAGCATCGACCAGTCCAAGCACAGCCTCTTCGGCGCCTCCAAGGTGGCCGCCGACATCCTCGTGCAGGAGTACGGCCGCTACTTCGGGCTGAACACCGTGGTGTTCCGCGGCGGCTGCCTCACGGGCCCGGCGCATTCGGGCGCCGAGTTGCACGGCTTCCTCGCCTACCTGGTCAAATGCGCCCTCACCGGCCGCGAATACACGATCTTCGGCTACAAGGGCAAGCAGGTCCGCGACAACATTCACAGCGGCGACCTCATCGCGGCCTTCTGGAACTACCTGCAGGCGCCCCGCCCCGGGGTGGTCTACAACATGGGAGGCGGGCGCCACAGCAACTGCTCCATGCTCGAGGCCATCGCCATGATCCGCGACCTCTCCGGCCGGGAGCTCTCCTACAAGCTGTCGGAAGACAACCGCTCGGGCGACCACATCTGGTGGATCAGCGACGTGCGCAAGTTCCAGGCGGATTACCCGAACTGGGAGTACCGGTACGACATCAAGCGCCTGCTCGGGGAAATCGTCGCGGCCACCGCCGAGCGCGTGGGCGTCAAGATCTAGACTCCCGCGGCCGCACATGAACTACGAAAAAATCTACGCCTACCGCTTTCGGGGAGTTCCCGACGCGCAAAAGCAGGCGGCATGGAAGCGCATCGCCCGTCACGTGCAGGGCTTCATGCCGGGCGCGCGGACAATCCTGGATCCGTGCGCCGGGCGCTGCGAGTTCGCGAACCATGCGGACGCCCCGGAAGTCTGGGCCGTGGATCCCCAGGCCGAAGCGCTGCGAGGCGCCCTGCCGCATGTCAAAACCATCGCGGGCAGCATCTTCGAGACCAAGCTTCCCCCCGCGCATTTCGACGGCGCCTTCGTCTCGAACTTCCTGGAACACCTCGATTCCCCGGAGGCGGCGGCCGACTTCCTGGGCATCCTGCACCGGGCCCTGAAACCCGGCGGGCGCCTGGTGATCATGGGCCCCAACTTCAAGTACTGCAAGTCCGAATACTTCGATTGCATCGACCATAAGCTGATCCTCACCCACCAGTCGGTGGAAGAACTTCTTTTCTCCGAAAACTTCACCCTCCGCAAGACCTACCCGCAATATTTGCCCTTCTCCTTCCGGAAACGCAATCTCCCGGGACTCGGGCTCTTGGTTACCTTGTATCTGAAATTCCCCCTGGCCTGGAAATTCATGGGTAAGCAATTCCTGATCATCGCCGAAAAGCCCGCCGCATGAAGCTCTCCGTCGTCATGCCGGCCCACAACGAGGCGGGCTCCATCGAGGAGGTCCTGCGCTTGCTGTACGCCGCGCTCGAGGCCGACGGCATCCCGCACGAGCTCCTGGTGGTGAACGACAACAGCCGCGACGCCACCGAGGCCGTGCTGACCGCCCTCGAGCGCGAGATTCCCACGCTGCGCCACGTCAACAATGCGCCGCCGAACGGCTTCGGGCTCGCGGTGCGCAAGGGCCTCGACAACGCCGAGGGCGACGCGGTGGCCGTGGTCATGGCCGACGGTTCCGACTCCCCGCGCGACCTGGTCCGCTTCTACCGCAAGATGCTCGAGGGCTACGACTGCGTGTTCGGGTCCCGCTTCATGGCGGGCTCCGTGGTGGTCGATTACCCGCCCCACAAGAAAATCCTGAACCGCCTCGTGAACTTCCAGATCCGCGCCCTGTTCGGCCTGCGCTACAACGACGTCACCAACGCCTTCAAGATGTACCGCAGCGAGGTTATCCGGGGGCTGCGGCCCTTCCTCAGCAACCATTTCAACCTCACCGTCGAACTGCCCCTCAAGGCCATCGTGCGCGGCTATTCCTACGCGGTGTTGCCCAACAGCTGGCACAACCGCAAGGCCGGCGAATCGAAGTTGAAACTCAAGGAAATGGGCAGCCGCTACCTGTTCATCATCATTTATTGCTTCATCGAGAAGTGGCTGGCGCGCAAGGACTACCACAAGCAGGAGGAGCGGGCCTAGCCCGCGCGAGCATGCGTAACGTCCTGGTTACCGGCGGAGCGGGGTTCGTGGGCTCCAACCTGGCCCTGGCCTGGAAGCGGGACTTTCCCGGGGACAAGGTCACCTCCCTCGACAACCTGAAGCGCCGCGGCTCCGAGCTGACGGTGCCACGCCTCAAGGCCGCGGGGATCGCGTTCGAGCACGGCGACGTCCGCAACCGCGAGGACCTCGAGGCCGTCGGCGAGTGCGATCTGATCCTGGAATGCTCGGCCGAGCCCTCGGTGCAGGCGGGCTACAACGGGGGCGCGCGCTACCTGCTGAACACCAACCTGGCCGGGACCCTGAACTGCCTGGAATACGCGCGCGAGCGCGGCGCCCGGTTCGTGTTTCTGTCCACCAGTCGCGTGTACCCCATCGCCCCCATCCGCGCCCTGCCGCTGGAGGAGGGCGATACGCGCCTGCGCCTGGCCCCGGGGGCGCAAGGGACCGGCTGGTCCGGGAGCGGGATCACCGAGGACTTCCCCCTGGCGGGACCGCGGTCGCTCTATGGGGCCACCAAGCTCGCCTCGGAGCTTTTCATCGAGGAATACGTCGCCACCTACGGAATGGAAGCCGTGGTCAACCGCTGCGGCGTGCTGACCGGTCCCTGGCAAATGGGCAAGGTCGACCAGGGGTTCGTCACCCTGTGGGCCTCGCAATTCCTGTACGGCGGGAGCCTGGGCTACATCGGCTTCGGCGGCCTCGGCAAGCAGGTCCGCGACATCCTGCACGTTTCCGACCTCCATGAACTGATCAAGCTCCAGGTCGCGGACATGGGCCGCCACTCCGGCAAGGTCTACAACGTGGGCGGCGGCGCGGCCAACAGCGTCTCCCTGCTCGAGCTTTCGGGGTTGTGCGCGGCGCATACGGGCAACGCGCTGAAGTTCGCGTCCAACCCCGAAACCCACCCGGCCGATATCCCCTACTACGTGACCGACAATGCGCGCGTCACCCGGGAAACCGGGTGGGCCCCCCAAAAATCCGTTTCGGACATTCTGGACGAGGTCTTCCGCTGGCTGCGCGATCATCGCGGCGAGCTCGAAGGCCTGCTCAAAAAGGCCTGAGACCCCCGCGGCTCAGGGAAGCCGGACCGGCCTCGCCGCGCGAGAATCCGGAGAGGCCGGCACGAAAAGCTCCGGCAGGGCCCCTCCACCCCGCGCATAACCCGAAAAGCATCCCGTGCAGGAACGTCCTTCCGTGCGCGCGAATCCCACGATGGTGTCGCGGCGCGCGAAGAATATCAGGCCCGGCGGTTTTTCTCCGGGCGCCGGCAGGAGCCTTCCGCGCAGAAAAAGTCCGTCCCGCGCGAAACCGTCGAAAGCCCTGGTCTCGTCGATCCTCCCCTCCAGGACCGGACCGGGTTCCCTGTCGAAAGCCGTCTCCCGGGGAACGCCCACCAGGTGCGGCCAGGCTTCCCGGTACACCGAGAGCCGGTTGCGCTTCATGAAATCGTTGCGTTCCCACCGCCGGCGATTCCACGGGTCCGCCGCGGCCAGCGCAGCCGTGTCGTCGACGCCGGTCACCAAAGCCAGGGAGGCCTCGTCGAGCTTCAGCCACGCGTCCTTCATCCGGCGCGCCATTTCCACCTGCAGCGGAAGGAGGAAAAACGCCGTTACGACGAGGACGGCGCGAAGCACCCAACGACGGCGGGCTTCTCCCGCCTCCAGGTACGCGCGCGTCGCGAACACCAGCCAGAACACCACGATCGCCGTGAGGTAACGGTTGGAAGCCGCCTGGACGGCTCCCGCGTTATGCCTGCCGACCGCCGTCACCATGCCCGTCAGGACCACGTACGCCATGACGGCGAAGGCGAAGGCCTGGTGAAAGGACGGGTTCCCCGCGCGAAAAAAGCGCCAGGCAAAGCACGCGAACCCGACCAACCCCGAGATGCCCAGGACCAGCCCGAGAATTCCCCGGATGCCGGCGCCCGCCACCGGATTCCCGAGATAGACGGCCGCGTACTTCAGGGTTTCCCAGTGAAGCGCGTCCGGCAAGGAGGCGTGTTGCGCCGGGGATTGATATCCCCGCAGATAGACCGCCGTCAGCGCGAGGCAGAAGATTCCCCACAGAACCTGCTCCCGGCGGGGAAGGCCGGCCTTCCAGAGCAGCACCGCCAGGACGAAGCCCAGCAAAACGCCGTTGGCCAGGGAATATGCGCCTACCACGCAACACAGGGCCGCGCCGGCGAGTCGTCCCGCGCGCGCGAGGCCCGTGGAAGACGCGCGCGCGCCCGCGATCAGGAAGGCGCCCAGGGAGGCGGACAAGCCGTTGATCATCCAGACGACCTGAAACCCCCACACGAAGTTTTCCCTTTGCTTCAGCCAAAAGAAAAACGTAAAGGCCGTCGCGAGAAAGAAGACGCGGCCGGCCCTGGAAACGCCCGCCTCTTTTCCCAGGGCCGCGTCCATCAAGAGGACGTGCGCCGCCTGGAGCAACAGCATGAAGACGATGAGCACGGCGCCCGTCCCGGCGGCGAACCGGAAATCGGCAAGAATCAAAAGCCGGGAAAAGAAGATGCGGTGCTCGAAGTGCTGGGCGAACAGGTGCCCCGGACTCAGGCTCCCGTCCAGATAGGCCCGGTACAATTCGAGAGTTTCCCAGGAGTCATTGAACGGGATCGGGTGGGAATAGAGGTACACCGTCACGAGGGTTGAGCCCAGGATCGCCAGCGCGCAAGCCGCGGCGACCGCGGCCATCCATCCGGACCCCTTAAGGACGGGCATGCGTGGGAGAAAAGACAAGGGATTCCTTTCGAGAGACCGGGAAGTTAACTCGGTGGAATCCTTCATGGCACCCGGCGAATCCAGACCGCTCGTTGCGCCCACAGCATGCTTCGTACTGCGGGCTGCACTCCTCATAGCGAGCACTACCTGCTTCATACTGACGGCGTACCGCGTTTTTCTTGCATTTTCCTCCGCAAAAGCCCCTTTTTCTACATTCTGAAGCCACCCCCTTTCCGGATAACCCGCATGACCGCCTTGAACAAATACAGCGCCCGCCTCACCCAAAGCGTCTCCCAGCCCGGCTCCAAGGCCATGCTGCACGCCGTCGGCCTGACCGAGGCCGACATGCACAAGGCGCAGGTCGGCATCGCCAGCACGGGCTGGGACGGCAATCCCTGCAACATGCACCTGAATTCGCTGGCGGCGATCATCAAGCAGGACGTGAAGGACGCCGGACTCGTGGGCCTGGGCTTCAACACCATCGGCGTGAGCGACGGCATCTCCATGGGCACCGAGGGCATGAACTACTCCCTGCAGTCGCGCGACCTGATCGCGGACTCCATCGAGACCGTGACGCGGGCCATGTGGTACGACGCGAACATCTCGGTGGTGGGCTGCGACAAGAACATGCCGGGCGCGCTCATCGCGATGGGCCGCTTCAACCGCCCGTCCATCATGGTGTACGGCGGCACGATCCAGCCCGGCCACCACCCGCAGGACGGCCGCCCGCTCGACCTGGTCTCGAGCTTCGAGGCCTACGGCGCCTTCTTCTCCGGCAAGATGACCGAGGCCGAGATGAACGAGGTGATCGCGCACGCCTGCCCCGGCCAGGGCGCCTGCGGCGGCATGTACACGGCCAACACCATGGCCTCGGCCATCGAGACGTTGGGCATGTCCCTGCCGTATGACTCCTCCTACCCCGCCGTGAGCGGCGAGAAGGTCGCCGAGTGCCGCACGCTGGGCAAGGCCATCCTCAAACTGCTGGAGCTCGACCTCAAGCCCCGCGACATCATGACGCGCAAGGCCTTCGAGAACGCGATCACCATGGTGATCGCGCTCGGCGGCTCGACCAATGCCGTGCTGCACCTCGTGGCCATGTCGCGCGCGGTCGGCGTGAATCTCACCATCGACGACTTCATGGCCATCAGCGCCAAGACCCCGTACCTGGCCGACCTGAAGCCCAGCGGCAAGTACGTGATGGAAGACCTCCACCTCATCGGCGGCGTGGTGGCCGTGCAGAAGCTGCTCCTCAAGGAAGGCTACCTGCACGGCGACTGCATGACCGTGACCGGCAAGACCCTGGCCGAGAACGTGGCCGACCTGCCGGGCCTGAAGGAAGGCCAGAAAATCATCCACCCGGTGTCGGCGCCCCTCAAGGAGTCGGGCCACCTGCGCATCCTGTACGGCAACCTGGCCTCCGAGGGCGCGGTGGCCAAGATCACGGGCAAGGAAGGCCTCAACTTCACGGGCCCGGCGAAGTGCTTCGACTCCGAGGAGGACTGCCTCGATGCGCTCGAGCACAAGAAGATCCAGAACGGCGACGTGCTCGTGATCCGCTACGAGGGCCCCAAGGGCGGCCCGGGCATGAGCGAGATGCTCACCATCACCTCGGCCGTCATGGGCGCGGGCTTCGGCAAGACCGTGGCGCTCATCACCGACGGCCGCTTCTCGGGCGGCACGCACGGCTTCGTGGTGGGCCACATCACCCCCGAGGCCCAGACCGGCGGCGCCATCGCGATCCTCAAGGACGGCGACGTGATCACCATCGACGCGGTGAACAACACCATCGACGTGGACCTGACCGAGGCCGAGATCGCGGAGCGCTTCCAGGGCTGGAAGGCCCCTCCCTACAAGGTCACGCGCGGCACGCTGTACAAGTATATCAAGACCGTCAGCACGGCCTCGCTGGGCTGCGTGACGGATGAATAGCCTGCGGCAAGCCCTCGCTCTGGGGGCCTTGACCGCGTTACTGACGGGCTGTTTCACCCCCGCCTCCGAGGACAAGCCCTCCGAGGTGATCTATGCCTTGGCCGCCATCCGCACCATTTCCCTGGACGAGCTCGACACGGCCCTGACGACCTATACCTATGATGTCCACGGGCGCCGCGTTCGGGAGCGCGCTGGAGCGACCGTGCGCGAATGGGATACGCTGGGCCGCTACACCGGCCTCCGTTACCTCGACTCGACGTCCTATTTGGAGCGGGTGGAATGGATTTCGGCCGATTCCACGAGGCGTACCCAGGTCGGTGGCATGGTCTACAACGATCGGTTTTTTAACCGCCGCCCCAATTGCTGGTGCGCGGATTCCATACGACATTACATCGGCGGCTTTCTTTCGGCGACCCGGCATTTCACCTATGACACGGACGGCTATCCGTTGCTGGTGACGCTGAGGTGGCACAGTTCTTCGCGCCTGGACACGGCCCAGCGCTTTGAAAACTCCTACCCCTACGTTATCGCTTCCCCGGGAACAATTCCCCGCCCCCGGACTCTCCTGCATCGCATGTCCCTGGACGCGGAAGCCGGCGACACCACGCGGCAGATTTTCGAATACGCGCCGCTGGACAGCCTCATCGAAGCGCGCTGATCACTTCAACAACTTGAACGCGTGCGTCCAGCTGTTTTCCCGGAACCCCGGGATGCACCATAGGATGCATAGCGGCTCGATGGCCCGCGCCGCTTCGACCCCGCCCATGTCGGCGACTTCCCAGCCGAATTGATCCAGGATTTTGGTGGCGGTTGCCTTCGCGGCCGCATCGTTCCCGCAAAGGAACATGGTCGGCTTGACTCCGCCGAAGTCCGGGTCCACCATGCGCGGAGCGCCCACGGAGTTGAAGGCCTTCACGAAACGCGCCTCGGGAAACTCCTTCTGTAGGCGCTCCATCAGGGAGTCTTCCAACGTCGTGAAGAACTTCAGCACGCCCTTGTCGGGCCCGCCCTCCACGATGGGATTGGTCGTATCCAGCACGGGCTTGCCCGCGAGATTCCCCGTGCCGGCGAGCCGGCACACCTCCGCCGCCACGGAACCCTTCGCGGCCAGCACCAGCACTTCGCCGAAGGCCGCCGCGTCGGCGAAGCTCCCCACCGAACCCTTCGGGTTCGCGGCCTTCCACTCCGTCAGCTTGGCCGCGTCGCGCGTGCCCACTGTCACCTCATGGCCATGCTTCAGGAATCCGGCGCCCAAGGTCTTGGCGACCGCGCCGGAACCCAGGATCCCGATTTTCACGGCACGAGCCTCCGGCTCGCCGGCCGCAGCATCCAGGAGGCCACGGTCAGGATGACGAGCAGGACGCAAGGCACGATGTCCGCCACGGAACTGCGCGAGGCGAGATGCGAGAACAGGGCCCCCGTGGCCACGAAGAAGAAGCCCGCGTAGGCCCATTCCTTCACCAACGGGAATTTGGGGACGAGGAGGGCCGCGACGCCCAGGAATTTCCAGATGCCCAGGATCGTGAGGAAATACGACGGGTACCCCAGGTCGCGGATGATGAACTCATGCCCGCCCGGGAGCCGGAACAGCTGGAAGATCCCGCTGGACACCATCGAGAATGCAAGCCATAGCGTGACGATCCAGTAAGCGATCTTTTTGACTTTATCACGGGTCATGGTTCGGCCCTTTCAAGGTCGAGGTTACGACCCGGATTATAGTAATGGAAGCTGCAGGCCCGCGATCCCCAGGACGCACAAGGCTGCCAGCGCGGTTTCCGTGGGGGTAAATGTGATTTTCGGGTGCGCGTTTTTCCGCGCCAGCGGCCACCCGGCCCGGATAACGCCCGCCACCCCGGCCAGGAGGACGCACAGCAAAACGGGAAACAGCCACGGAAGGATCACCGGCAGGATCAGCCATTCCAGGGCTTCCAGAAAGGCCTTGATCCCGACGGTCGCATAGAGAGTCGCGACGACCCGCATCGCGTTGTCCCGGAACGACGTATCCCGGTGGACCCGGACCAGCGCGCGTTCCAGAACCTGGACGAGAATCAGGCAGAAAAGGTTGAGGGCGGGAACGCGCAGGACGAGGAACCAGGTCTTGGGCCCCGTGCTCCAGCGCGTGAGCGGGATCTGGTCCGGGAGCAGCTCATACCCCAGGAACAGCGCGACGAGCGAACCCAGCGCGGCGGTCCAGGCGAACAGGCGAGACAAGCGGAGAAGGGACGGCTTCATGGGCCAAAAGATAAAGTCCCGCCTCCCGGCGGGAAACAAAAAAGCCTCCCGAAACGGGAGGCCTTTCGCGTTTCTTTGGAAACGGATTATTTCGACATCGCCCAATCGGGCATGCGGATGATCTCGCCGCCCTTGAGGGCCGACTCGTGCGCCAGGATGCCGGTGCAGGTGATGTTGGCCGACTGTACCGCGTTGGGGAACGGGTCGCGGTTCTTGTCGAGCGCATCGAGGATCTCGTGCACCAGGTGCGGGTGCGAGCCGCCGTGGCCGCCGCCTTGGGTGAACGACAGGTGCGCATGCTCCTCGTCGTACACGCCGTGCGTGGTGAACTGCTGGATTTCCTTGGGCAGGCGATGCGCGAAGTCGGGGCACTTGACCAAGGAGGGAATTTCCTTCTCGGGCTTCTTGGCGGTGTGGACCACCAGCGGCTCGTCCTCGACCAGGGGCCATTCCACGGCCTGCTTGTCGCCGTACACGTCGATGCTCTCGCGGTACTGGCGCGCCACGTCGAACAGCGAACGGATCACGCGCGCCGACAGGTCGGAGTCCTTGAACTTGAGGTGCGCCGTCTCGACCGCGAAGGGCGATCCGTAGATGGAGTGCATTTCCTTGCGGATGGTGCCGGAGCCGAAACACGAGACGTATTCGACGTCCTTGCCGGCGAGGCCGACCATCGGGCCCACGCAATGCGTGGCGTACCACATCGGCGGCAATCCGGGCCAGTAACCCGGCCAGCCGTCCATGTCCTGCTGGTGGCTGCCCTGCAGGTACTGCAGCTTGCCCAGTTCGCCCTTGTCGAGCTTTTCCTTCATGAACAGATACTCGCGGGAGTATACCACCGTCTCGGCCATGGTGTACTTGAGGCCGGTCTGTTTGACCAGCTCGACGATCTGCTTGCATTCGTCCAGCGAGGTGGCCATCGGCACGGTGCAGGAAACGTTCTTGCCGGCCTTCAGCGCGGCGATCGACATCCAGCCATGGTCCGGAATGGGGCTGTTGATGTGGACGAGATCGACCTTAGGGTCCTTCAGCAGCTCTTCGAAGCTCGTGTAGCGCTTTTCAATGTTGAAGGCGTCCGCAATCTCCTTCATCTTGGCTTCGTTCCGCTGGCACACGGCGTACATGTTGGCCAGGGGATGCTTCACATAGATCGGGATGAATTCGGCGCCGAAACCCAGGCCGACGATTGCAACGTTGTATTGTTTTTGGCTCACGAGGCCTCTCCTTCAAACTTGAGGGATGCTAAACTAACAAATCCGATCCATTTACATCCCCCTAACCAATCATTTTTCGGGCGGGATGTATCCCCATCCCGCTTCGCCCCGGAAAAATACCGTCCCCGAAAAACACCGCGGTTGCTATGGTTTCTGCCATGAAAACGCTCTCCGCGCGCGCCCTGGCCATTGCTCCCTCGCCGACCGTGGCCATGGATGCCCGATATAAGGAAATTTTGGCAGGGGGGCGGCCCGTCCTGAGCCTCGGAGCCGGTGAACCGGACGTGCCGATGCCGGAAGCCGGCGTGCAGGCGGCCGTTCGCGCGCTCCGGGAAGGCAAAACGCGCTATGCGCACATGGCCGGTCTCCCGGAGCTGCGCAGCGCCCTGAGCCGCAAATTCCACGAAGAAAACGGCCTCGAATACCCTCCCGAAAACATCCTGGTCACCTCCGGGGCCAAGCAGGCGGTATTCACCGCCCTGACGGCCCTGCTCAACCCCGGCGACGAGGTCCTCATCCCCTCGCCCTACTGGGTCACCTACCCCGAGGCGGTCCGCCTGCTCGGGGCCGTTCCCGTTGAAATCGCCACCCGCTTCGAGGACGGTTTCAAGCTGACCCCCGAGGCCCTGCGCGCCGCCCTCACGCCGCGCGGCAAGCTCCTGCTGCTGAACTCCCCCTGCAATCCCACCGGAGCCGTGTACACGCGTGCCGAACTCTCTGCCTTGGCCGCCATCGCGGTGGAGGCGGACCTGTACGTGCTTTCCGACGAGATCTACGAACACATCCTCTATGGGGAGGCGGCCGCCGTAAGCCCCGCCTCGCTCGGTCCGGAGATGGCCGCCCGCACCGCCACGGTCAACGGTTTCTCGAAGGCCTTCGCCATGCAGGGATTGCGGCTCGGGTACGTCGGCGCGCCCGCGGCGTGGGCGAAGGCCATGATCGCGGTCCAAAGCCACGCCGCCCACCACCCCTCCACGATCAGCCAGTACGCCGCGTTGGCCTGTCTCGAGGCGGCTCCCGGCGTACTGCCCGCCATGCGCTTGCATTATCAAGAGGCCCGCGAATATGCCCTGGCGCGCCTCCGCGAGATTCCCGGCCTCCGCTGGAACGACCCCGACGGGGCCTTCTACGTGTTTCTCGACATCACCGCGTTCGGAATGGACTCCGTCTCCCTGGCGGAGTACCTGCTCGAAAAGTGGGACCTCGCCACCGTGCCCGGCCTGGGCTTCGGCCGCGAAGGGTATCTGCGCCTTTCGTTCGCCAATTCGCGCGAGGTGCTGGCGCAGGCGTTCGACCGGCTGGAACAGGGTTTGCGGGCGCTGGCGCCCCATGCCCCTGCTTGAGCCCCCTCCCGAAAACTCCCCCGAATTCCTGAACCATCGTCCCGATCACATCGGGGCGGGCCGGCGCGGCGAGGCCGCGGCCCTCGATTACCTGTTGCAACGCGGTTATCGCCTGCGCGATCGCAACTACCGGTTCGGGCGCGGCGAACTCGACCTCGTCATGGAATCGCCCGCCGGCGACCTCGTGTTCATCGAGGTGAAATCCAGCCGCGGCGCCCATGCGGGAGACCCGCTGGCCTGGGTGCATGGCCGCAAGCAACTGCAGATCCAGCGCATCGCGCAGGGGTACTGCCTCGCGAAGGGAATTCCCGACCGGCCCATGCGCTTCGACGTGATCGCGGTCGAATGGGACCCGAAGGCGCCGGAGCAGGTGAGGATACGGCACGTGGAACAGGCGTTTATGCCGGAAGGACGAGGTTACAGGTGACAGGGAACAGGTGAAAGGAAGCGCAATCCCGGACGTAACGGCTTGCGTTCATTGTTTTTGCTTCCCTGTCACCTGCCACCTGTTACCTTATCCCCCATGCTCCTCCCCCTCCATCCGGTAACGCCTGAGGCTCGCCACATGAAGAGGGTGCTCGAGACCTTCGACAAAGGCGGCCTGGTGGTCTACCCCACCGACTCCGGCTATTCCGTGGGATGCGACGCGGGCAACCGGGTGGCAGTGAACAAGCTATATCACCTGAAGCGGGCGATGAAGAAGTACGTGATGGCCCTGATGGCCCGGGACTTCAGCACGGTTTCCGATTTCGCGAAGGTGGACAACTTCGCCTACCGCTACATGAAGAAGCTGGTGCCGGGCCCTTATACCTTCGTGCTGCCCGCGACCTCGCACGCGAACAAAATCCTGGACGCGAAGCGCCCGGAGGTGGGGGTGCGCATGCCGCGTCATGCCTTCGCCGACGCGCTCTTCGCCTTGAAGCCGGATATCCTGCTGCTGACCACCGCGGCGAAGGTGCGCGAGGACGAAAGCTTCGTGGATCCGCGGGAGATCGAGGCCACCTTCGGCCACGAAGTCGACCTCGTGCTCGACATGGGCCCATTGCCGTTGAATCCCACGACCATCATCAGCCTGGTCAACGGGGAACCCGAGGTGATCCGCGAGGGGCAGGGCCCCGTACCCTAAAGGAATCGCTCAGCGAAGGTATGGACCTTTATGAAGCCGCCTAGTCGAAGAAGATGACCCGGATCTGGCTCTCCTTCCAGAGAAGGGGGCGGCTGAATCAAAAAAGAAAGGACACGGCGCAGGGTCCTGCTCCGCGTCCTTTGATCCGAACTTCCCTCCATCCTTTCATCCGCCCCTTACCAAGGTTCGGGACGGGATCCGGGCGGGCGGAAGCCGGAAGATCACTCACGTTCAGCTTTCCGCTGGGAATGTCCGCACCCGCGTTCCACAGCGAATCGACCTGCGCCTTGGTGGTAATCAAGTTGATGTTGGACACGGCGACAGTCTTCATGCTCGTGGTGTTGGCGGTCGTCCACCCGGTTTGCATGAAGTCGAAGCCATTGCTGCCGTCGACGCCATTCTTGGCGGCGTGGGGCGAATAAACGGCCAGCGAGCTACCCGAGGAAGTCGAATTGGCGAAGATGATGTCGATCTTCTCCGTCATGGTTTTGGCGACAGTCACGGTGTAGGCCTGAAAATTGTCCAGATCGATCGAGGAGCCATAAGTGGCATTGGCCTGCGCGCCCGCGGTGAGATTGCGGGTGGTCACCAGCACGGTCGCCGAGCCGCCATCACCGTCGTCGTCGGTGAGACAGCCGGTCAGCACAAGACCCAGGGAAAGGACGGTGCAGGTCAGGATGTTTTGGGCATTAAAGCGATTCATGAGAGACTCCTTGGTTAATGCGCGCGGGCCGCACTAGTGAGATACAAGAGGGGATTTTAAAAACCTGTTTTAGGGCGCTTTTCATACAATTTGATTCGCGCGCGCAATACTTGGAAACACGATGCTCCTAAAAACGGAGCGGAAATTTCCGCTCCGTTTTCATTTAGAACTTGGCCTGCGCCTTGAAGTTCGCCGAATTGCCCGTTCCGGTGCCCGCAAAGTTGATGACGCGAATCAGAACTTTTCTGCCCGTGTTGCTCATCGCCATGAAGGAGCCATCCACAACGAGGTTGATCTTTCCATCGGCGTCCACCGCCGCGGTGGTCCACAACGAATCCAGCTTTTCCTTGGTATTGATGGCATCGAAAGCGGCCTGAGTAGTCAAACCACTCGACTTGATCACCGTATGGTTGGGATTGTTGAAGTCCGACAGGAAGGTGAAGCCGGCGCTGCCGTTGATGCCGCCCTTGGCCGAGTCGGGCGAATAGATCGCCGGCGTGGGGGTGCCGCCGATACCGGAGGTCGAAACCGCGTAGATCAGGTCGATATCGCCCGTACGCGTCTTGGCTTCGGCGATCTTGTAAGCGACCATGTTATCGATGTCGAGGGCCGAACCGTAGTCGGCATTGTCCTGCGCTCCGACGGTTACAAGTCTGACACTGAGGCTATCGGCTACGGTCACGCCGTCGCCGTCACCGTCGTCGTCCGTGAGGCAGCCCGTCAGCACGAGACCGAGGGAAAGGACGGTAAGGCTGAGGATGTTCTGGGTGCTAAAGCGATTCATGGTAAACTCCTTGGTTGAATACTCTCCATAAGAGAACTACAAGGAGTTTTTCTCAAAATGGGGTAATAGCCCCAGATAAAACAAATTGATTCATCCGGGCAACGT
>JAJNBB010000074.1 GCA_021155885.1 Fibrobacteria bacterium
CGAAAAGGACGAGCTGGTCCGAAGCCAATCCGGACTGGGCCGGCCCGAAGCCACCCTGGCCGCGCTGATCCCCATTCGCAAGTCCGCCGCCTGGTGGGCTCTCACGCAGGACGAGCGCCGCGCGATCTTCGAGGAACAATCCAAACACGTGCGCATCGGCATGAAGGCCCTGCCCCCCATCGCCCGCCGCCTCCACCACTGCCGCGACCTCAGCGAATCCGAACCCTTCGACTTCCTTACCTTCTTCGACTACGCGCCGGAGCACGCGCAGGTGTTCGAGGACCTGGTCGGGGAGTTGCGGCGGACGGAGGAGTGGAAATACGTCGAGCGCGAGGTGGACGTGCGGTTGAGGCGGGAATGACGAGAAACCCCTCCGAGTGCATTTTTAAAGGCGGAGAGAGGGAGAAAATACCATGGATCTGAAGTCACGGCTGGGTTTCGAGGGCAATACGTCGGTGCTGCCCGAATACGAGGACATTCTCCCCATCATTGCCCGAGGCCGAGCCGTCGGCGACGACGTCGCTGGGCGGCGACCTGATCCGCAAGATCTATTCGAAGTTCCGCCAGTACCCGGCGCCCCTGTGCCCCACCGACCAGCGCCTCCAGGACTTCATCGACAAGCACTTCGGCGACGTCAAGCTTCCCGGCGGCATGATGCTGCCCGACCACTCGCTGCACATGGACTTCCACGGCCTCGCGCGCACGCTGTCGCTGCCGCCGGACAAGGACGTGTTCGAGTCCAAGCTGCTGAAAAGCTACCGCGTGGCCCAGGGCGTGCTGCACAACCCGGCGTCGGACAAGCGCACCACCAAGGGCACCTTTCACGTGGCCGAGGGAGGCCTGCCCATCGCGGCCGACAAAAAGGCCGTGCCGCGCGAAACCTTCGCCCGCCTGTTCTGGCACGCCGTCCGCCCTCCCGAGGACCTGCAGTTGCTGCCGTTCACCGCGACGCAGAAGTCGCCGGTCAAGACCTTCACTTCCCTGTTCCTGCGCCCCCGCGTGTCCCCCGAGGTCCCCGGCCTGTCGCCCTATCTCGACATGGAGATCCGCTTCTTCGCGCCGGCTTCGCTGGTCAGCAACCTCGACTTCGTCGAGTCGATCTTCGGCAACGCCGGCGACCCGTACCTCGCCGAGAACGACCCCGGCCTCGACGTCGAGCACTTCTGCGGGGTAACGGGCATGGTACTGCTCGCCCCCCACCTCACCGCGCTCACCAAGAAGGAGCTGGGCCTCCCCCACGTTTCCAAGGCCACCGCGCGCCAGAAGCGCGACGGCATGTGCTGGGCCAAGGAAGACGAGAAATACAACGACGGCACGGCCTTCAAGATCACCTTCCGCACGGCGGAAGGATTGATCCTGACCTTGATCGCCGACAACTATTACGGCTATTGCAAGAAGGAAGTCAAGACCCAGATCGGCTTCGCGGCCAACCTGATCGGCCGTGCCGAGGAGGAGCATTCCGGCGGCGCCCTGGTGTTCCCCAGCTACAACCTGGGCGAGTTCATCCGCGGCAGTTCCGACTTCGTGCAGGTCAAGGGCTTCACCTTCAAGAACCTGGTGCGCCAGCTCGCGGGCGCGATCACGGTGCACGGCGACGGCTACGCGGTCGACAAGAAATTCCCCGACCTGGTGTACATTCCCGAGGACGCCGACATCAGCCTGCCGAACCAGCGCATCACGTGGAAGCGCGACGGGCGCGATGTGTCGCTGCTGCTCTCGCCGGACAAGGTCTATCTCTACCCCAGCGGCTACAAGGTCCGCATGGAGAAGCACCCCGGCGCCAAGACCTGGCGCCTGATCGGCACGCGCGCCGAGGGCACCCTCTGCCACAAGCCCTGCACGGTTTCGGGCGGCGGCAAGAGCGAGATCTCGAAGTCGGTGGCCGACGGCATCTTGTACCGCAACGTCTACGTGCAGGACCTCAAGAAGGACTTCGACCAGGTCGACAAAATCCTGAAGAAGGACTACTCCGGGCGTTTCAAGGTCAAGATCAAGCAGCGGAAGGAATCGCGCCCCTTCCTCTCGCCCTTGCGCTCGCTTGGCTCCGTCGTCCGGCTCCTGACGCCCTCGCCCGAATACACCGAGGAGTACAACCGCTGGCTGCGCGGCATCCCCGGCCACGTGCGCAACCTGGCCCTGCTCGTGAAGCGCGGCTACCGCGTGGAATGGGGCGAGGATTACCGCAGCCACTTCTCGGTGGACCTGCTCGACGGCAAGCCCGGCAACGAGCTGGTGTTCGACCACCAGCACCTGATGAACAGCTACCTCAAGGCCGGCGCCGACCCCGACGGCAACTGGATGGTGTTCCGCCTGCGGTCCGACTACGTGCCCGCGCGCAAGCTGCAGATCGAGGACGACATCACCGCCTCCACCGTGCTCCCGTCGCCGCTCGAGGGGGGCCGCACCAGCTTCAAGTTCGTGGAGAACTGCGAGTCCCGCCTGTTCCAGCGCCCCGACGACGCCATTCTTCCCGGCAAGGACAAGCAGGGCGAAGAGGACCTGGCGGGCGCCGCGCGGTTCATCTCCAACTTCGAGCCCCTGCCCGTCTCCGAAGCCCGCCGCATCGTCGAGCACACCATCGAGCTGGAGAAGTTCACCCCGCCGATGCAGGCCCGCATCCGCGCGGCGGCGGAGCGCGAGGAGGGCTACTTCGTGGCCTCCAACGCGCCGCGCATCGTCGACGGCAAGCCCACGGCGAACGTGCGCTACCTGCAGGACCGGCCCGACCTCGTCAACCCGCTCGACTTCCACGTCGCGGAGACCGGCATGCGCCTGCGCCGCGGGCTCGGCCCGAACGATCCCGTGTGGCAGCCCGTGCAGGCCGTGCTGATCGGCCGCCGCAACAACCCGCCCGAGGTCACCGCCAAGGGCGACCGCATCCTCCCGCTCGCGGTGTACAACCCCCTGCACTTCCAGGAATTGCCCGAGGCCTTCATGGACTTCGTGGCCAGCCTCACGGGCAAGTCCCCGTCCACCACGGGCGCGGGGTCCGAGGGCGCGCTCACCAAGGGGCCCTTCAACGCCCTGTGGGCCATCCACGACCTCAACAACGCCCTGCTCTCGTACATCCTCACCGACCTGCAGATCTTCAGCACGCCCGCGGGCCACGTGGGGCACAAGTACCAGGTCGACCACGACCTGAGCCTGCTGATGCCGGAGATCTGGGCCCGCATGGGCGCCGAAGAGCGCGACGCGCGCCGCCTGATCGAAGGGGGCTACCTAACCCGCGTCGAGGACTTCTCGCACAACCGCAAGAAGATCGAGGCCTCGCGCCTCGGGTGGCGCATCAACGAAAAGTTCCTGCACGCGTACTTCGGCCGCGTCTTCAGCGACCCCACCTCGGTGTTCGCCGAGGACATGCTTGAGCCCGAGAAGCAAAACCGGGGCGACTTCGTGGACGGCCTGCGGAACATCATCGAGGGGCAGCGCCAGGCCGCCCTGCTGTACTTCGAGGACGGCAGCGTCGAGGCCGCCGCGCCCCCGCTGAAGGCCCTGCTCCACATCATGGCCTACGGCCAGTATGACAACGGAGGCGAGAGCCTGACGCTCGAGTCGAAGAAGTTCCGCGGCCTGTTCACCCGCGAGGCGCTGATGGGGTCCGACTACTACAAGTCGCGCCTCGCGCGCCAGCAGCAGCACGACGTCGCCCACTGGAAGGGTCGCGCGGAGTACCTCAGGGCCTTCATTGGCAAGGCGCACAACCGCAAGGACGTCACGGCGCTGAAGCTCAAGGACCGCCTGGCCCACGCCGAGAAGATGCATGCCGAGGCCGTGAAACCCGGCTACCTGGCGACGCTCGAAGGAACCCTGGGTTTAGACGCGGTTAGCTAGTGACTGCTAAGTGACAGAGTACAGGTTACCGGGAACAGGAAAAGCATATAGCGAACAGCTTACAGCATACAGCCGGAAAATCCGCTGTTCGCTGTAAGCTGTCCGCTAAAAAGACCACCCCAGGTTCAGGTTCACCAGCAGGATTCCCGCCGCCGCGGAGCCTCTATCGCCGGTTTCGCTTCCGACCTCTAGCATCAGGGCCGAGTATCCGATCTGGGAATCAAAGGTAAAGCCCTCGGAGGCGGTGTATTTATACCCCAGGAACGGCCCCAGGGCGAGCGCGCTTCCGAATCCTTCCAAGGTTCCCTCGTTCGGCTCATCGGATACCCAGATTTTCATCACCTCCACGCCGGCGTGCGGCTCATGCCGCCTTCCCTTGAACGGATAATAGCGCGCCTGACCGCCCAACTCGCCCACGTCGAATTCGTCGTCCTCTGTGATGCTGACCGAGCCCCAGCCGCCGATCGCCGCCAGGGAAACCTGCGGGAAGAACCGGTATTCCGCCGTGACTTGCAGGATGGGGAAGACAAGATGAAGGGGGGACACCGACACCGTCAGGTCCCGGTTTTGGCCGGAAGCGAGCACCGGAAGAAATAAGGCCGCCAGGATCAGGCGGGCGCGCAGAGGAAACATACAGGCATCCTTTTTTTTGGAGACCTGAAGGTAATGCCGGTTTTTAAATCTTGTCTGATTATTCTAAAATATTTTTCCTGAGATAACCGGCCTGTGCCTTGACGAGCCGGAAAATCCTGAATCCCGCCCTTAGCTGTCCGCTGTCCGCTCTCTACCACGACCACCCCAGACTAAAGTGCGCGATGGGAAGCCACTTGAATTCGTACTTGGAATTTTCCCCCAACCCTGTGTTGCCCTCTCCCCCCTCGGAATAGCGGCTGCCGCCGAGGATGCCGCCCTGCATTTCGGCCGTGAGGCCGAACGGGGCGACGAACTTGTAGCCCACGAAAGGCCCGCCCATGAGCTGATGACCGCGGCCCCACGCGTCCTTGCCGAACACCCCACCGAAGCCGGTGTATTCCTCGTCCTCGGAACCGCGCGCGAACAGAGCCTGGAGGCCCACGTGCGGCTCGTTTCCCTTGGAGATGCGGCGGTCCAGAAAGTAGAAGCGCGCCTGGGCCCCCACGGCATAGACCCTGGCATCGCGCCGTTCGCCGTCACGCTCGTAGTCGAAGGAGCCGATGCCGCCCAGGATCGCGACCCCCAAGGGTTCGGTGAGCCGCGCCTCGGCCGAGGCCGCGAAAATGGGCACGAGAAACAGCGCGGGCTGCACCGACACGGTAAAGTTTTTTTCGTGGAAGGTTTTTTTGACCGGGGTCGGCGCGGGCTGCTTCACCGGCGTCGGCGCGGGTTTTTTCACCGGGGCGGCCTCCGCCACGGTGGAAAACAGGACCGGAACGGCCAGGAAAAACAGGGCCCTCAAGGCATTCAGGGAAATCCGGCAATTCATAGGAGGTCTTCTTTAGAGAATCTTTATTTAAACATCGGTTCGGGAAACGGCGGGCCGCCTCCCGAACCGAAAAGGATCAGAACGACCAGCCGACGCCCAGGTTGGCGATGGGCAGCCACTTGAACTCCCACTCGTCCTCTTCTTCGCCAATGCCGGAGTTGCTTTCGCCGCCGTCCCAGAGGCGCGCGCCGAACTGGGCGCCGGCCTGGGCCTCGAAGGTCAGGCCGAAAGGCAAGGTGTACTTGTAGCCGAGGAAAGGTCCCGCCATGAACTGCTCCCCGCGGCCCCAGACGTCGTCGCCGAACACGCCGCCGAAGCCGCCGTCTTCCTCGCTGCCTTCGCCGTGCGCCCACAGGGCCTGGATGCCGGCATGCGGTTCGCCGAAGCGCGCGCGTTCGTCGATGTGGCGGTCGAAGGCGTAAAAGCGCAGTTGCGCCCCCGCGCCGTATACGGTGGCGTTCACGGTCTCGTTGTCGCGCTCGTAGTCGAAGCTGCCGTAGCCCGCGAACACCGCCACGCTCATCGGTTCGGTGAGGCGCGTTTCGACCATGCCCACGAAGAGGGGCACGGCGAGCAATATGGGCTGGACCGTGACGGTGATGTTGCGTTCATAAGCGCCGGCCTCGATTTTCTGGGCGCTGGCGCCGATCGGGATGAGAAGGGCGGCGAGCAGCAGGTTGCGAAGTGAAGCGTTCATGGAAGGATCCTCCTGGCCGCCCGGGTCCGGGCGGCATGCCTAGCAGTGTACGTGGGCGGAGGAGGGAAACCCAGCCCGCTGACGAATCGTCAAGGGCTGGCAACGTACTGCAACGTTTCGGCGCGGCTAGGGCAGGCGAACCTTCAGGAACAGTTTCTGGGCATTGTCGACCTGAATCCTTTTCTCGGACGACGCCATTTGCCGCCGGCCCTGGGCATTGAGGAATTCGATCTTGAACCCGCCCGGGTTCAGCACCATGTTTCCCCGCACGGTGATCCCGTGCGAACCCTTCGGCAGGGGATTCGGCGGAAGCACGGGCACGACATCGGTGAGGAACTCCAGGCCCTCTCCCACGGCGTCATAATCCTCGTAGTTCGCGTCGTAATCCGATTCGGTCGCCGAATAGGCGACGAAATGGCTGTAAACGCCCGTGCTGCCCGAGATCATATCGTAAATGCGCGTCGGTCCACCGCTCGGGGTGTATTCCAGCTGGACATAGCTCATGTGCAGCGCCCCCGCCTCGGCCGAGGTATCGAAGGCCGCCAGCACCAGCGGGTAATCCTGCGCCGCTCCGTAGGCGGTGCGCACCGCCAGGTAGGCGGAATAGGCATCCCGGAAAACCGCTTCGGCATTCGTGACATTGCGCGTCAGGTAGACGAGAACACTGTTGCGCCCCGTCTTGGCGACATTCAGAAGAACCCGCGTCGGCGTGGAATCGATGGCGGTGATGGTCCAGCCGGGCGGGCAGTGGAAGGAAGCATTGTAGTTCGAGCTGGTGTAGGACGTGGCCGTCAACGCCCCGGATTTCGCCAGTGCCGGGACTTGTCCCTCCGCGAGAATCCGGAGCCGGTCCTGGAGATCCGGGTCATCCGCGCCGGCGATCGCCGCCGCCAGGAGAAAGAGTACCGTTGTGGATTTCATGAGCCGCGCCCTCCGTTGTGATGGTGCGGAATATAAGCTGCGCAACCGTTACGGTCTGTGCCTTTGTAAGGCACACTTAACCCGGGTTAATGCGTCGGATTTTTTCTAGAAGGACCACCCAAGATTGAATCGAAGCAGGGGCGAGAGGAATGCGAATCTGCCCTTATCGTCCGGGCTGGGATCATGAGTCCATAGGGCCACGTTGACCCCGGCTTGCAGTTCTGCGGTTAACCCGGTGCGGTGCACGCATTTGTACCCCGCAAAAGGTGACAACGCCCATGCTTCGCCTCCGCCCCAGGTTCCACTAATATTTCCTCCCAGCTCGTCGTCATACCACCAGGAGAGCCCCACTCCCCCATGAAGGCCGGAGAACAGCTGTCGGGGGTAATAGCGGGCCTGCACTCCAAGATCCCACAGGTTTTGGCCGTTGACACCCCACCGCTCGTCGGTCCTCGCGACTCGGGCCGCCACGCTCCAAGCCCGAAGGACCCGTACTTCGGCCGAGACATCGACCGTGGACCACGCCAGCATGACCGGGGCGATCGTCAGGGTGAACCCGTGATCGGATACTGACTCTTTCTCCTCGGAAAAGGCCGCCGACAGCCCCCCGACCCCCAATACCATCGCCAAAATTTTTGCACACAACCGAATCAAAATGAGTTCCCGCATGAGGTATTTAGTGAATAACGTTGCTTTAATAACGTTACTTTAAATACAATATCCGATGGACTCGTCGGCCGCTTAGTATCCTTCCCCGGATTTGCGCACGTGCGACATGGGCTTGTCCTCGGGCTTGAAGAACCGCGTCTCGACCACCTCCGCGACCACGATCACGTGGTCGCCCGGCTGGGTGTGGCTCCGCAGCTCGCACTCCAGCGCGGCGAGGCAGTCGGGGAGGAGGATGTTGCCGCGCGCCGAGACCTCGGTCGCGAGGCCCTCGAAGTGATCCGCCCCCGGCTTATAGGCCCCCCAGAAAGGTTTCATCACCCCGTTGTTGTTGTGCCCCACGATATTGACGCAAAAACGGCCGGTTTCCTGCATCAGGGCCCACGAGGCGCCCCCGGGCTGCAGGGCCAGGGAGATCATCAGGGGGCTGAAGGAAGCCTGCTGGATCCAGGAGCCCAAAAACCCCTCTTTTCGGCCCTCTTTCGCGAGGGTGACGATGAAAAGACCGGAAGGGATGCGCCCCACGGGAATCGGATCGAGCATGATTTTCTCCATTTTTACAGACTGTTATCAGGCTACAAACCTTTTTTGGGGCTTTCAACCCAAAATTTCGGATAAAATTCCGTCTTCAACTTCCCAAAAATCCCCAGAAAGAACCCGATCTTTGTTAATTTCTCCGTGAATTCGGAAATATACCGTTTCAGGCTCCGCGACCCCGGGAAAACCCCAGGGAAACCGGGGCCCCTTCCCCTCTGGAGGATACCTTTTGGCTAGTGACAAGGCCGTAGAAAAACCCGGCAAACCTGAAAAAGCCGGCATCAAAAAAGACCTGAATTCCGGCATCCCCCGCGAAAAACTCGTGGCGATGCTGGAAAAAATGCTCACCATCCGCTATTTCGAAGAGGCCAGCATCAAGGCCTACCAGCAGAAGAAAATCGCGGGCTTCCTCCACACCTACATCGGCCACGAGGCGGTGGGCGTCGGGACCCTCGACCACAAGCTCCCCCAGGATTCCGTCGTCACCACCTACCGCTGCCACGGCCTGTACCTGGCCCTGGGCGGAAGCCCCCGCGAGGGCATGGCCGAGCTGTTCGGCAAGGTCACCGGATGCGCCCGCGGCAAGGGCGGTTCGATGCACTTCTTCTCCAAGGAACTGAACTACCTGGGCGGGCACGGCATCGTCGGCGGCCAGTTCGGCATCGGCATCGGCGCCGCCTTCAAGTCCAACTACAATGAAGAGAACGCCGTCAGCTTCATCTTCTTCGGCGACGGCGCCACGCCCCAGGGCACCTTCCACGAGTGCATGAACCTGGCCGCCCTGTGGGATCTCCCCGCGATCTTCATCTGCGAGGACAACCAGTACGGCATGGGCACGGCCAACAGCCGCGCGATCGCCAACACCGACATCGCCTCCAAGGCCGCGGCCTACGGGATCAAGGGCTACACCATCGACGGCATGAACCTGGCCGAGGTGAACGAGGTCATGAAGCACGTCGTGAACGAGACCCGCACCAAGCGCCGCCCGGCGCTGGTCCACATGAAGACCTACCGCTTCTTCGGCCACTCGGTCTCCGACGCCGGCCTGTACCGCTCCAAGGAAGAGGTCGACTCCTACAAGGAGCAGGACCCGATCGGCGTCGCCATCAAGGAGCTCACCGAGAACAAGTGGATGAGCGAGGAAGACGTCAAGGGCCTGCAGAAGGCCGTCAAGGCCCGCGTCCAGGACGCGGTGGACTTCGCCGACGAGAGCCCCGAGCCCCCGCTCGAGGAGCTGACCCGCCACGTGTTCAAGGACGAAGTCGAAAACATGTACGATCCCGCCAATGTGGGAGGAGTGAAGTAATGGCCGTCCTCGACCTGCGCGACGCGCTCAATCAGGCCCTCAAGGAAGAAATGACCCGCGACGAGTCGGTGTTCATCCTGGGCGAAGAAGTGGCCGAATACAACGGCGCCTACAAGGTGACCAAGGGCCTGCTCGACCATTTCGGCCCCAAGCGCGTGCTGGACACGCCCATCTCGGAGTCCGGCTTCACAGGGCTAGGCGTGGGCGCCGCCATGATGGGCCTGCGCCCCGTGGTGGAGTTCATGAGCTTCAACTTCTCCCTCGTCGCCATCGACCAGATCCTCTCGAACGCCTCGAAGATGCTCTACATGTCCGGCGGCCTCTTCCCCATCCCGATCGTGTTCCGCGGCCCCAACGGCGCGGGCCCGCGCGTGAGCTCGCAGCACTCCCACAACATGGAATCGGTGTACGCCCACTTCCCCGGGATCCACGTGATGTCGCCGTCGAACCCGGCCGACGCCAAGGGCATGCTCAAGGCGGCCATCCGCTGCAACGACCCCGTGATCTTCCTCGAGAACGAGCTCAACTACTCGGCCAAGGGCGAAGTGCCCGACGGCGACTACATCGTGCCGATCGGCAAGGGCGATATCAAGCGCGCGGGCGACGCGGTGACCATCATCGCGTGGTCGCGCATGATGAACCTGGCCCACCAGGCCGCCGACGAGCTGGCCAAGCAGGGCGTGAACGTCGAGCTGCTCGACCCGCGCACGCTCAAGCCCCTCGACATGCCCCTCATCGCCGCGTCGGTCAAGAAGACCGGCCGCGTGGTGGTGGTCGAGGAGGGACACTTCTTCTGCGGCCTCGGCTCGCAGATCGCCGACAGCATCTACACCAACCTGTTCGACTACCTCGACTCCCCGATCGTGCGCGTGGCGCAAAGCGAGAACCCCATGCCGTACGCGGCGAATCTCGAATCCGCCACCATGCCCTCGGTCGCCAAGATCATCCAGGCCGTCAACCAGGTCACGTACCGGACATAATCCCATCATGAGACCGTTGCCGTAGGGGCGCCTCGCGAGGCGCCCCTACAGGCCGGTCCACGGAGAACCATCCCATGCCCACCAGCATCCTCATGCCCAGCCTCAGCCCCACCATGGAAGAAGGCGTCATCGCCGCCTGGCTGGTCAAGGAAGGCGACCTCATCAAGCCCGGCACGATGCTTTGCAGCGTCGAGACCGACAAAACCACCGTCGATTACGAGAGCATGGACGAGGGCTACCTCCGCAAGATCGTGGTGCCCTCGGGCAACGCCAAGGTCAACCAGCTCATCGCCATCCTCTCCGACGAAAAGGACGAGGACATCAGCGCGTTCCTGGCCAAGGAGAAAAGAGCGCGAAGGTGACGGGCGGCCCGGCACCCGTAACTTCGCAGCCTGCCCCCGCGCAGGCGGGGGCCGCTTCCCCGGCGACCCAGGAAACACGGGCGACCGAGCCGGTCGCCCCACCGACCCCCGCCGCCCCCGTACCCGTTTCGGGAGGGGCGACCGGTTCGGTCGCCCAAGATGACGGCCGCGTGAAGGCATCCCCGCTGGCCCGCAAGGTGGCCGCCGAGGCCGGCGTGCCGCTGTCTTCCGTCACCGCCACGGGCCCCGGCGGCCGCATCATCACGCGCGACGTCGAGGTCGCGAAGAACGCGCCCCGCGCCGCCGCGCCGGCGGCCCCCGCGGCAGCCGGATCGACCGCGTCGGGAGCCCCCAAATCCGACGGGCCCGTGCAGCGCCCGCTTTTCGG
>JAJNBB010000075.1 GCA_021155885.1 Fibrobacteria bacterium
GAAGCAAACCCCGCGCGACCTCCGCGTAATTTTCCCAATCGCCCGCGCCTTCATAAAGGCCGGCCAGGATGTAGAGTACGTCTCCGTCTTCGTCGTTCAGCCGGTATGCCTCGCGGTAGAACCGCAGGGCCTCCTCCTCGTCGCCGGTCCGAAGCGCGAGTTCGCCCAAGGTCTTGTACTCCGAAAGCAACGGCTTTCCCGGCAACTCCGCGCAGCGCCTTCCCAAGGCATGGGCGGAATCGGGACGTGCCCTTCCCTTCAGCCGTCCGAGGTAGAGAAAGCAAAGATCGCGGTTGCGCGCGTCGTGGGCGAACGCCCGCCCGTACAGCGCCAGCGCGGCGGAATCGTTGCCCATGCGCTCTTGTTCGCGCGCCTCGAGAAAATAAGCGTGGGCCGTCGCGGGATTCGCCGCGGGAAGCGCGGGTCCCGCCTTGGCGGCCGCGCCGAGAGCCGCCAAGGACATGCCGGCGAGCCCCCGCCAGAGCGCCCGGCTCCGCATCAGCGCGCCCGCGCGCCGAAGGCGTTCGCGCCGGCGCGGCCCCGGCTCAGGCCCGCCCAGACCCGGCGTCCCGCCTTCACCACCGCCCCCGAATCGGGCCGCTGCGAAAGAATGCGCCCCTTGGGGATCGTGCGGCTGTAGTCGGAAAGCGTGTCCACCGCGAACCGCAGGTCATGCGCCCTGAGCGTGTCCTCGGCCGCCTCGACGCTCAGGCCGATCACGCTCGGAACGGTGACCGTCCGGGAAAACCGCCCCGCGAAAGCGGGCATCACCGAAAGGTCCACGACGAGAAACACCGCCAGCAGGGCCAGCAGCCAGAAGAGGAACGCGGGAATCACGGGCCGAAGCAACCAGCGGGGAACCATGGGAGGGAAGATACTTCTTTGCGGTCAAGACTTCGACGTTGTTGGTTGTTGGTTGTTGGAGAGCAAGGGCTGTCTGAGGCCCGCCGGACGGTAATCGAGGATCGGTGTTTTCCAACAACCAAGTACCAACAACCAACAACTATTCGGTCCTTCCCTCTTCCCCCACCGGCTTGATGCTCGTGATCAGCACCTTGTCGACCCGGTGGCCGTCCATGTCCATGACCTCGTAGCGCCAGTCCCCGCTTTCGAAGAGGTCGCCCGCCTTGGGGATGCGGCCCAGTTGGCCCATGACGAAGCCGCCCAGCGTGGAATAATCGTCGCGGTTTTCGCCGGAGAGATCGTCGACCTGGAGCAGTTCCTCGACCTCGTCGAGCGGCATCATGCCCTCGACCAGCCAGGAGCCGTCGGAACGGCGCACGGCATCGGGCTCCTCGTCGTGCGCCGGCGTGGAGGCCACGCCCCCGAGGATGTTGCGCAGGATGTCGTCCAGGGTCACCAGGCCCAGCACACTGCCGTACTCGTCGGACACGAAGGCCATGGTCTCGCCCGACGCGCGGAAGGCTTCCAGGGCCTTGAGCACGGGAACCGAGTCGGGGATTACCGGCACGGGACGGGCCAACCGCTGCAGGTCCAGGGGCTGGCCGTTCAGGTACGAGGCGAGCAAGTCCTTGGCGTGCACGACGCCGAGGATGTCGTCGAAGCTCCCGCGGCACACGGGAAAGCGGGAGTAGGGATGCTCCGCCAGGATGGCGCGGATCTCCGCCACGTCGCCGTCGGCGTCCAGCCACTCGATGTCGGGGCGCGGGGTCATCAGGGCCGTGATGCGGCGGTCGCCCATCTCGATCACGCTTTCCATCATCTCGTGCTGACTCGCCTCAAACACGCCCTCGCGCGCGCCTTGCGCCAGCATCAGGCCGACTTCCTCCTCGGTCAGGGAGTTTTCCCGCGCGCCGCCCGCGCCCACGAGCCGGAGAATGCCCTGGGTGGACAGGTTGAGGAATTGCACGACGGGCGCGGCCCCCCGGCTCAGGCCGCCCATGAACCCGGCCACCTGCCGCGCGATCCCCTCGGAATGCCGCAGCGCCAGGGCCTTGGGCACCAGCTCGCCGAGAACCACCTGCAGGTACGTCACCGTCACCACCACGCAAAACAGCGAAGCCGCCTCGGTGTACTTCCCGAGCCAGGCGAAGCGTCCCAGGTAGAGCGTGAGCTTTTCGGCGATGGCCACGCCGCCGTAGGCGCCGGCCAACGTCCCCACCAAGGTGATGCCCACCTGCACCGTGGCCAGGAATTTTCCCGGCTCGTGCAGAAGCGCGAGCGCCTTGCGCGCCTTCGCGTCCCCCCCGTCGGCCAGCTGCTGCAGCTTCGCCTTCCGGCTCGAGACCAGCGCGATCTCCGACATCGAGAACAGGCCGTTGGCAAGGATCAAAAGCAAAATGACGAGGCTTTCCCAGCCTAAAACGTCGAGGAAGGTCATGGGGAGGGGGGACGGGGGACGGGGGACGGGAGCGAACGCTCTTGAAGACTCGAGGCCGGGGTTGGGTTATGCATAAAGAGCCGAATCAAACATTTAGCAAAAACAGGGGAAATAGCGATTTCGCCTTTTTTTTGCGTCGTTTTCGCCCCCGTCCCCCGTTCCCCCGTCCCCCAACTACTAAATTTGCCTCTTCTCAGGACTTCGGAAACAATCATGCATCTCTACCGCTCCCATACCTCCGGCGCGCTGCGCAAGGAACATGTCGGCCAGACCGTCAAGCTTTCCGGCTGGGTGTTCCGCCGCCGCGACCACGGCCGCTTCCTCTTCATCGACTTGCGCGACCATTACGGCGTGACGCAGACGGTGTTCCACCCCGAGCGGGATTTTTTCGAGGCCGCGACCCATCTGAAGTATGAAAGCGTGATCACGATCACGGGCCACGTGGTCGCCCGCGAGGGGAACACGGTGAACCCGTCGATGCCGACGGGCGAGGTCGAGGTCGTGGTGGACACCCTCGAGATCCAGTCCGCCGCCGCGGCCCTGCCCTTCCTGGTCGACGACAAGGACGGCGGCCCCGAGGAACTGCGGCTGAAGTACCGCTTCCTCGACCTGCGCCGCGAGAAGCTCCACAAGAACGTGGTCCTGCGCGCGCAAATCATCTCCTCCCTGCGCCGCCGCATGACGGGCATGGGCTTCATGGAGTTCCAGACCCCGATCCTCACGTCGAGCTCGCCCGAGGGCGCGCGCGACTTTCTCGTGCCCAGCCGCATCCACCCGGGGCGCTTTTACGCGCTACCGCAGGCGCCGCAGCAGTTCAAGCAGCTGCTCATGGTCGCCGGCTTCGACCGCTACTTCCAGATCGCCCCGTGCTTCCGCGACGAGGACGCCCGCGCCGACCGCTCGCCCGGCGAGTTCTACCAGCTCGACATCGAGATGAGCTTCGTCACCCAGGACGACGTGTTCGCCGCCGTCGAGAGCGTCGTCTACGGCGTGTTCGACGAGTTCTCGAACTGGCGCATCGACGACGGCAAGGGCCCCGCGCCCTTCGTGCGCATCCCCTTCCGCGAGGCCATGCTCAAGTACGGCAGCGACAAGCCCGACCTGCGCATCCCCATCGAGATCCGCGACGTCAGCGCGATCTTCCGCGACGGGGGTTTCGCCGCCTTCGCCAACGGCGTCAAGGCCGGGGCGGTGGTGCGCGCCATCCCCGTGAAAAACGTGGCCTCGCAGCCGCGGTCCTTCTTCGACAAGCTGGTCGACTTCGCCCAGGGCATCGGCTCCAAGGGCCTGGCCTACCTCGTGTACGGGGCGGAGGGAGTGAAGGGCCCGATCGCCAAGTACCTCTCGCCCGAGCATCTCGAGGCCCTGCGCGTCCAGTGCGGCGCCGAGCCCGGCGACGCGGTGTTCTTCGTGTGCGACAAGCAGGACGTGGCCGCCAAGCTCGCGGGCCAGATCCGCGTCAAGCTCGGCCGCGACCTCGACCTCGTCGAGAAGGACGTGTTCCGCTTCTGCTGGATCGTCGACTTCCCCATGTTCGAGTACGACGAGGAGGCCAAGGCCATCGCGTTCTCGCACAACCCGTTCTCGATGCCCCAGGGCGGCATGGAAGCCCTGCGGACCAAGGACCCGCTCGACATCCTCGCCTACCAGTACGACGTCGTCTGCAACGGCGTCGAGCTGTCCTCGGGCGCGATCCGCAACCACAAGCCCGAGATCATGTACAAGGCCTTCGAGATCGCCGGCTACGGCCCCGAGGTGGTCGAGAAAAAGTTCGGCGGCATGATCAACGCGTTCAAGCTCGGCGCCCCTCCCCACGGAGGCATCGCCCCCGGCGTCGACCGCATGGTCATGCTCATCGCGCAGGAAGACAGCATCCGCGAGGTGATCGCGTTCCCCATGAACCAGCGCGCGCAGGACCTCATGATGGGCGCGCCCTCCGAGGTGCTCGACAAGCAGCTCAAGGAGCTGCACATCCAGGTCGACCCCAAGGTCGTGGCGGAGCTGAAGAAAAAGGAACAGGAAGCCATCGAAGGGTAGGCGCACGGACGGGCGCCGCGGTCCCTCGCGGAGCGATCGCGGGCGCTTCCAGGGAATCAAATCGAAGGGCGGGTCGCAGGATCCGCTCTTTTTTTGCGCCTGCTACTGCACCGAAAGGTCCACGCTGCCTCCGTGCGTTTCGTAGCACTCCATGGTGCAGGTCCACCATAGTTGCGAGTAGGAAAGTTCGTCTCCGTCCACGACCAGGATCGAGTCCTTCCCGATCACGTAAAGCGCGGTGGCGGAGTATTCTCCCATCGGAAGAGTCTCCTCATAGTTTTTCACGGTAGGCACGCGATGCGACACCAACGTTCCCGTTTCGTAGGACTTGCCGGCGTAGATCCGCACCAGGCGCGGCAGGGGTTCCGACAGTCGGATCGACAGGTTCGCCTCGACGGGAACGACGCTATTGCAATCCTCGGCAGGGGGATCCTCGCACACCTTGCACGACTCGCCGGAAACGTCCACCGATTCATAATTCGTACAATCCGTCGCGCAGCCCGAGGACCCGAGAACCCAGAGCGCCCCCGCGGCCAGCCACGCCGACTTTGTCGAGAAGAAACTCATGGGGCTACCTCCTCCCCGAAGTGAATCCCGATTTGCAGCAGGACTCGCCAGGGAGAAATCTCCGGCAGCGGACGGTATTGCAAGGCCGCCCCCCAATAAATCCAGCCGCCGGTGTGGTGAAATCCGGCTTCACCCCAGCCGATCCAGCCTTGCCGTGGGGCGCGATTGGAACCCCAGTAAAAGGCGTCCGAAAAGGCCATGCCGGCGCCCGCGAACCCGGCCAAGGACTCCGAGAAATCACGGCCGACGGCGAATCCCGGACCGATCGACCAACGGGTTTCCCGGTATTGATACGAGAACGTGGAGGAGGACGCGATTCGCACGGCCTCAGGAATGGGACGAACCTCGCCGTCCAGAAACGCCGCACCGTGAAAGCCTTCCCAAGTGCGCAACGCCCATCCGGAGCGAAGGCCGAGCTGAAAGTCCTCGCCCACAGAAATCCGCGGCTCGAGCAGCACGCCGTCGCGCCGGGTTTCGTACGCCGAGGCAAGCCCCGCCGTCGACAACGTCAGCAGCGAAAACAGAAGGGAAGGGCTTCGTGGGTGCAAGGCTAACGGCTCCGCAAGAAACGCATAAAGTAGCCGGTTGGCGAAAGTCCGGCGAGCAGAATCTGAACCCGGGTTAAGACCCCGCTCCAACGGATCAGGCCAATGCCTTGTCCAGCGCCGCCAGCAGCTCCGCGATCTCGGCGCGCGAGAAGGTGAGCGGCGGCAGCAAACGCAGCACGTCGGCGCCGGCGCGATGCGCCAGAACGCCCGCGTCCCGCAGGCGTTTTTGCAGGGCGGGGACCCCGTCGCCTTGATTTTCAGCCGAGGCCTTCCCCTTGTACTGGAACCCGATCAAAAAGCCCCGGCCCCGCAAGGCGCCGACCTCGACCCCCGCCGCGGCCCCACGCTTGTTAGCGCGGGCGAGGAGCTCCTCGAGCCCGCCCCGCAAAAGCGCGATGCGGTCGTGGTAGTCCTTCTGGAACGCCGGGTCGGAAAGCACGCCCAGGACCGCCAGGCCCGCTGCGCATGCCACCGGATTGCCCCCGAAGGTCGAACCGTGGTCGCCCGCCTTCAGGGCGCCCGCGATTTTCTCCGAGAGCAGGATCGCCCCCAGCGGCAGGCCGCCGCCGAGCGGCTTCGCCAAGGTGACGAGGTCGGGCTTGAGGCCGAGCGCTTCGCTGCCCAGAAAGGTTCCCGTGCGCCAGAGCCCGGTCTGGATCTCGTCGGCGATCAGCAAAACGCCTTGGGCCTGCAACGCGCGCAGCGCCTCGGCGGTGGCGGGTTCCATGTTGACCACGCCGCCCTCGGCCTGCACGGGTTCGTAAAGGATCGCCGCGGTGTTCGGCCCCACCGCCCGCTTCAGCGCCGCGACGTCGTTGGCCGCGACCGTGAGGAAGCCGTGGGGAAGAGGCCCGAAACCTTCCCACATTTTGGGCTGCCCCGTCGCGGTCAGCGCGGCGTAGGTCCGTCCGTGGAAGGAGTCGGAGAAGCTGATGATCTCGAAGCGGTCGGGCCGCGCGGAGGCGGAGAAATACTTGCGCGCGAACTTGAACGCGCCCTCGTTGGCCTCGGTGCCGCTGTTGCCGAAGAACACGGAGGGAAACCCGGAAAGATCCGCGAGCCTCGCCGCGAGATCGCGCTGCGTCGGCAGGATATAGAGGTTGCTGGCGTGCAGGAACTTGCCCGCCTGCTCCACGATGGCCGCCGTCACCGCCGGATGCCCGTGGCCCAGGGCGTTCACCGCCACCCCCGACACGCAATCCAGATACCGGCGCCCCTCGGCGTCCCACACATAGGAGCCTTCGCCGCGTGCCAAGGTCAGATCGCGCGGACCATATACGCCGAGGAGGGAATTTTCAGATTGCATGCTCATCCTGACCTCTCTTGCCATAATAGGAACTCTTCGGCGGCCAAAAAAAGAACGGCCCCCGCAGGGAGCCGTTCTTTAAAATCGACCGACGCCCTTTGAAGGCGACGGATGGCGCCTTACTTGCTGGCCTTGGAAGCCTTGGCGGCCTTCGAAGCGAGCTTGGCCTTGCCGGCCTTGTTCGACTTCGGGGGCTTGGGGCCGAGCTTCGGATCCAGCGCGGGGCCGGACTTTTGGGCGACGACCTTCTGGGCCTTGCTCTTGTAATTCGAAGCCGCGTTCTTGGTCATCCCGCCCTGGGCCCGGCGCGCGGCCTTGTCCAGGATGGAGAACAGGTTCGGCAATTCCTTCGCCGCCTCTTCCGCCGTGGCGGCGCCGCGAACCTTCTTCAGGCTCGTGCGGATCGTCGAACGGACCTGACGGTTGACCAGGCGGGCCTTCTCGGCGGTTTTGATTCTTTTTTCGGCAGACTTATGGGTAGGCACAATGCCCTCCATTTTTTAAAAAATTTGGCTACCAAGGATAGTTATTGGAGGGGAAAGCGGCAACGAAAAGTTGCTGGTTGTTGGTTGTCGGTTGTTGGCGAAAAGCTAAAAAATGGCAAAAACACCTCAAAATCCACCTCTGACAACGAACAACCAATAACCAACAACCCCTCTTTTACCAGAACGCCGGAATCCCCAAATAGTTCAAAGTAGGCCGAAATAACGGGTTCCAAAGCTCGAACCACAGATGCAGCGGGCCCTTGAACTGGGGCGGAAGCTCCAGAAGAAAGAGCGCAATGAGGGGCCAAAAGCCGGCCTTGTCAACGATTTCCTCGTACCGCGCGGCGGCGGGGCGCGACAGAAACAAGGGCACCACGCGCGCGCCGTCGAGGGGCGGCAGGGGCAGCAGATTGAAGATCGCCAGCGCGAAATTGATATGGATGAAATACACCAGCAGCATAAACCAGCCGGTGCCCACGGCCTGATAGCTCGCCACCCAGAAAATCCCGGCGCACAGAAATCCCAGCACGATATTGGAGAGCGGTCCGGCGAAGGCGACCCACGACCCGTGACGCAGGGGATTGCGCAAACGGCTCGGGTCCACGGGCACCGGCTTGGCCCACCCCAGCGGCATGCCCGCCAGGATCATCAGCGATCCGATTGGATCCATGTGCGAAACGGGATTCAGCGTCATGCGGCCCATGCGCGCCGCCGTGTCGTCGCCCAGGCGAAAGGCCGACCAGGCGTGCGCGAACTCATGCACCGAAAGCGACACGGTGAGAACGAAGAAACGAACAAGAAGATCGACGATTTCGCGGTCCATGGAAGAGAAAGGTAACAGGTGACAGGTGACAGGGAACAGGGAACGCAAAGACAAAACAAGAGGCGGGTGGGCGCCTGGGTTGCGCGGCCGCCGGGTCGATGGCGCTTCCCGGAATCCAGGCTGCGCGGCGCAACGCCTTCAAACAGGGTACGACGGAGCGAGGGCGAGCGAGGCCAGGCGCCCCGAGCGTCGAGCGGATACCCCAGCAAGTTGAAAGCATGAGCGCCGGAGGCGCGAATCCCCAAGCGTACCGGGAGTACGCTGAGGAGGGGCCGCGTCGAGTAGTCACCTGGTCGGGTTGAAAGCATGAGGCCTGGAAAGGCCGAATCACACGCATCGCGAAGCCCGCAGCCCGGCGCAGCGGCAGAGCGGACCGATCTCCATCAATGCTCTGCTGCCTGGATCCCCGCCTGCGCGGGGATGACGCTATGAGGTTTATCTTTCCCCATATGCCCTTAGGATTCTTCGACTCCGGCTTCGGCGGGTTAACCGTCTACCGCAAAGCGCGCGAAATCCTGCCGCAATACGACATGCTCTATCTGGGCGACACGGCGCGCACGCCCTACGGCAACCGTTCCTTCGAGGCCATCCTGCGCTTCACCACCGAGGGAGTCGAATACCTGTTCGCGCAGGGCTGCGACCTGGTGGTTATCGCGTGCAACACCGCCTCGGCCAAGGCCCTGCGGACCATCCAGCAAAAAATTCTGCCGGTGAAATACCCCGGCAAACGCGTGCTGGGCATCATCCGCCCTTCAGCGGAGTCGCTTGCGCTCCGGGCGGAGGCCTTGTCGCGACGTCCGCACTCCGGCTCGGCGGCTGTAGCGCTCTGGGCCACCGAGGGCACCGTCCGCTCCGACAGTTATGCGCTGGAGCTGGCCAAGCTGGCCCCGGACCTGCGCCTCGTCCAGATCGCCTGCCCCCTGCTCGTGCCCCTCGTCGAATCGGGAGAACTCTCCGGGCCCGGCCTGCAATACTTCCTCGAGAAGTACTGGCGCGCGACCGTGGAGGCCGCGGGCCTGGCGAAAATCGACACCTTGCTCCTCGCCTGCACGCACTATCCCCTGCTGTATCCCCCCCTGCGCTCCCTCGTCCCCGCCGGGACCGATATCCTCGTGCAGGCCGACATCGTCGCCCCCGCGCTGGCCGACTACCTCGCGCGCCATCCCGAAATCGAAGGCCGCCTCGCGCGAGGCGCCCATGGAACCGGAAGCGAACGTTTCCTGACCACCGACCAAACCGAAAACTTCGCCCGCCTGGCCTCGCTGTTCCTGGGCCGGGACGTGGCCGCGGAACGGGTAGAAATCGGCAGCTAGGTGACAGGTTACAGGAACAGGTGACAGAAAACCTGCCAAGCCCTTCCCGTTTTTCCCCTGTTCCCTGTTCCCTGTTCCCTGTTCCCTGTAACCTGTCACCTAATCCATTGCCTTTT
This sequence comes from Fibrobacteria bacterium, assembly GCA_021155885.1. GTDB lineage: Bacteria > Fibrobacterota > Fibrobacteria > UBA11236 > UBA11236 > UBA11236. The sequence continues at coordinate 9,537 of JAJNBB010000075.1, forward strand.
CCCCCTCCCGGTGTATATTACGGACAGGACGAACCGAGACCCGCGGAAACAACTTCACTTTAGCGGCTTTCGCCTTCCCCCACCACCTTCATTCGGGGCGCGGCATCCGGAATCCTGTTCCGGCCAATCCCCTGCACTTTAAAGGATCGCGACATGGCACTTTCAAACGAGGGCGGTTGGCAGGACTACCGGGGCAAGGCCGAGGGCGTGCTCCTGCACGTGGGCAGCGCGCGCCAGCATGCTTTGCCCGTGCGCGAGCTCATCGACTCGAACGGACGGCCCGTGCTCGAGCCCAACTATGAAACCGGAACCTACGGGCTGATCCAATGCCAGGAGGCGCGCACCCGCCTGGCCGCGCTCAAGGCCCGGCGCCGTTACTTCCTGTTCGGCACGCGCTACCAGGGAACGCAGGAGGAGGCGCGCGGGCGCTTCTACATCGTCGGCTACATGAAGCTCGAAAAGTCCCTCGAGGTGCGCAAGCGCCACGTGCACAAGTGGATGGAACAGAAGGACACCACGCCCCCGGAGTGCATGGAGATGGAGGCCTGCTACGCCTTTCAATCCGGCGAGATGAACTTCTACGGCTTGGAGGACAGCTTCGAGCTGACCGAGGCGTTGATGAAATCGTGGGGCTACAAGGGCAAGATCACCAAGCAAATGAAGCTCACCTTCTCCGAGGACAAGCTGGGCCTGATCCTGGAGCACTTCAAGTCCCGCACACCGCGCAACGCGGAGTACCAGGCGGCCGTGAAGGAACTCGAGGAAAAGGCCGAGGAGAAGAAGGCCGAGAAAACCGCGGCGGCGGCGGAAGCGAGCGGGTGGT
>JAJNBB010000096.1 GCA_021155885.1 Fibrobacteria bacterium
GGACCCCGATACCGACACCAAGTACGCGCTCGAGGTCAAGCCGTCGCCCTATGCCGACTTCGGCGTGGGAATCGATTACCTGGCCCACAACGGCTTTTACCTGATGATGGGGCTGGGTTGGTCCGAGCTGCTGGGCGGCGACAACTTCGAGTACCCTTCCGGGCCGGTCAGCCAGGAAGAAGAAGATATAGACCGGGTGGTCTTCGGTAGCGGCCTGGGTGCCTTCCTCAATCTCGGCTACGCTTTCTAGGCGACGCTTCGTGCCCTTGTCAAAGGCCTTCCGCACCGCGCTCTCGTTGCCGCCGCTCCTCACCGTGCTGACGGCCGCCGCCTTGCCGCCCGACACGCTGCAAGGCGGTAAGCCGGGCCCGGAAATCATCCGTCCTTCCTCGGTGGTTTTGCTGCCGGTGGTCAGCGTGTTCCTGCCCGGCTGCGCAACGCCGTTACCTGTCGGGGGCGGCCTTCGGCGCCGCGGGCTTCGGCGGCCTCGTGCTCGCTACCCACGCATCCTACGAGGGGGACGGCTCCCTGGAGGACGCGCTCTTCGACCATCCCGGCGCCCGCCGGCAATTGTACGGCCTGGGGTTATACCAAGGCGCCGGATTCATGAGCGCCTGGGACGCTTTTCAGGCCTCGATCCCCGCGCAACAGCAGGACAAGGGGCGCTTCCGGTTCCTGGACGCGGGCCAGAGGGAAAAGCCCGCGGACCTGCTCCTGGCGCCCTTCAAGCCCGTCTACCTCAAGCGGCCTTCCACGTATATTCCCCTCGGCGTGCTGGCCGTCCTGGCGACTTTGGGGGTCCAGGGTTATCGCGTCGACAAGGGATCGGAGCCGGGACTGCGCTGGCGCGCGTACGAGCCGGGAGACGCCTTTTTCACCGGCGCGGTTTCCATGAACGCGGGCGCCACGGAGGAGGCGATGTTCCGGGGGTATTTGTTCCCGCTGTTCCATCAATGGTCGGGGGAGCGGGCCTGGGTTTCGAACCCGGCGCAGGCGTTGTTGTTCGCGGGCGCGCACATCGGGGGCGTGAGCAATGTTCCCGTGGCGCAGGGATTGTTGGGCCTCTACCTGGGATGGCTCACGCAGCGCGACGACTGGAAGATCGGGCAGGCGGTGGCGATCCATTTCTGGTGGGACGTGATCGCGCTCAGCGCGGCGATGTTCACCCGGCACGACGTGCCGGTGTCCTTGGGGTCTTTCTCGATTCCGGTGGACTTGTAGGGGCGGACGCCGGGCTGCGGGCTTCGCCGGCGGCTGTCAGTGATCTCGGGGAATTGACAGCATGAGCGCTGGACAGCGCGAATCATGCGGCGTCGGCCTCGGTCGCCGTACTCCCGGTACGACTCCCTCGTTCCTCCTGGCCTTGCTCGCCCGGAGTTCCGTCGTCTTACGTCAGGTGCACCGCGGCGGCGAACTCGGCGAACAAGGTCGGGTCCTTTTCCTTTTCGAAAAGGTTCCCGATCACGATGGCGTCCGCGCCGGCCAGCACGCGCTCGCGCGCCTGCGCGGGCGTGCGGATGCCGCCGCCCACGATCAGCTTCAGGGACGAGGCCTTGCGCACCACCCCGACCATTTCGGGCGGCACGGGATTTAGCGCGCCGCTCCCGGCCTCCAGATACGCCCAGCGCAGGCCCAAAAGCTCCGCCGCCACGGCGTGCGCGGCCGCGATCCCGGGCTTGTCCGACGGCAGGGGCTTGGTGTTGCTGATGTATTCCACCGCCGTCATGCGCCCCGACTCCACCAGCAGGTAGGCGGTGGGAATGGCTTCCATCCCGAGGCCCTTGACCAGCAGGGCGCCCTTGACCTGTTCGTCCACCAGGTATTGCGGGTTGCGGCCCGACAGCAAGGTCGTGAACAAAATCGCGTCGGGCCCGGGGATCACCTGCGAGGCGCCGCCCGGGAAGAGGATCAGGGGGATTTGCGCCTGCTTTTTGATCTCGGTCGCGATTTTCGTGAAGTAGGGGTTGCCCACGAAGGAGCCGCCCAGCAGCAGGGCGTCGGCGCCGTGGCGCGCCGCGAGCAGGCCCGCCTCGACCACGGAGTCCGGAGAGCCGGAATCGGGGTCGAGCAGCACGAAAAAAAGGGCCTTGCGGGTTTTCAGGGCCTCGACGAGGGCGGTTTCGGTTTTGCCGGTCTGGATCGCGGTCATGGGTTTAAGATAGGTTCGCGGCGGGTTTGCGCGGGCTGATATGGGCGCGATTTAATCGCGCCCGTCCATCACCCCAGCACCCGCGTCAACAGGGTCTCCGCCGCGGCGAGGACCGCGTCTTCCTTGTCGACGGCCTTCGAGCCGGCCTGCGCGCGGTCGGGGCGGCCGCCGCCCTTGGCATCGGCGATCGGGCCCAGTTCCTTGACCAGGTCGCCGGCCTTGGCCTTCGCCTGGGCGGCCTTGCCGACCAGCGCGAACAACGACAGCGAGTCGCCCGAAACCGCGGTGAAAACCCCCGCCCCGTTCTGCAGCTGCGCCGCCATGGCCTCGAGGAAGGCGCTTTGCGATTCCTTGTCGGGCGCGTCGACCTTCGCCACGACGACGGTGAAGCCTCCGACGGTCCTGCCTTTTTCCGCCACGAGGATTTTCGCCTGCTGGGTGGCCTTGAACAGACGCAGCTCCAGGAGCTCCTTCTCGGCGGCCTTCAGTTTTTGCGACATTTCCGCCACGCGCGCCGGCTCGTCGCCGGGCTTCGCCTTGAGCGACGCGCCGATCTCGGCCAGCAGGTCGAAGCGCCGGTTGACCAGTTCGAACGCCCCCTGGCCGGTCACGGCCTCGATGCGGCGCACGCCCGAGGCGATCGAGCCCTCGGAGGTAATCTTGAACAGGCCGATCTGCCCCGTGGCCTCGGCGTGGGTGCCGCCGCAAAGCTCGAGGCTGTATTGGTTTTCGCCCTCTCCCATGCGGATCACGCGCACCTTGTCGCCGTATTTTTCGCCGAAGAGGGCCATGGCCCCCATCGATTTCGCCTCGTCGATGCCGTGCACCGCCTGCGAGACCGCCAGGTTCTCCCGGATCTTGCGGTTCACGCGCGCCTCCACCTCGCGGATCTCGTCCGGCGTCATCGGCTGGAAGTGCGTGAAGTCGAAGCGCAGCCCCTCGGGCGCGACGCGCGAGCCCTGCTGCTGGACGTGGTCGCCCAGCACGGCGCGCAGCGCGGCGTGCAGAAGGTGGGTGGCGGAATGGTTGCGCACGGCCGCGCCCCGCGCCTCGGCGTCCACCTTGCCC
>JAJNBB010000097.1 GCA_021155885.1 Fibrobacteria bacterium
ACCGCCACCGCGCCCCCGGGATCGGTTCCCGGCGCGGCGGCCACGCAAGCGCTGGCCGACGCGAACGCGGCGTACCTCTACCTGGCGGGCCTGCCGCCCGGATCCGATCCCGGTGCGGGGGAACTCGGAGGCCTGACCTTGGCCCCGGGCACCTACACGGCCGCTTCGGGCTCGTTCGCGATCACCTTGGTCGATCTCACGTTGGACGCCCAAGGCGATCCGAACGCCCAGTTCGTCTTTCAGGTGCCCAGTTCCCTCACCGTGGGGTCCGCCGGCCCGGCCGGCGCGCGCAGCGTCATCCTGATAGGCGGCGCCCAGGCCAAGAACGTGTTCTGGCAGGTCGGCGCCGCGGCCACCATCAACGGGGCCGGGGGCGGCACCATGGTGGGAACCATCATCGCGTCCTCCGGCGTGACGCTGTCGACCGCCGGAAACGTGGTGCTCACGCGCCTCGAAGGGCGCGCCCTCAGCCTGATCTCCTCGGTCACCATGGTCAACACCGTCATCAATGTTCCCCTCCCCTAGGGCCGGCCACATCATGAAGAACCTGACGCACGCCCAGCCCTCGAAGGAAAACCCCATGCCGTCCACGCTATTTTCCCCTCGTTCCCTGCTCCACCTCTCCCTGGCGGCGATACTGTCCTCCGCGCTGCTCGCGCCGGAGGCCTGGAGCCAGGAGTCGTCCACCGCGGCCGCCCCGGAGGTTCTGCGCGAGCAGCCCGTGTGGTGGTTCGGCGCCGCCGCCGCCGGAAACCTGAACTTCTACTGGGGCACGACCCAGCAATTGAACGACGGGTTCGCCACGCCCGCCGCCTTTCACAAGGGAATCGGCGCGGGCCTCTATCTGGCGCCGCTCATCGAGTACCGCCCCGGCCCGATGTGGGGCGGCATCCTGCAGATCGGCTATGACGACCGCCGCGCCGCCTTCTACGACGTGACCTGTCCGTGCGGGGAGAACTCGACCCTGAAAGCCAAGCCCAGTTATATCTCGATCGAGCCCAGCCTGCGCCTGGCCCCGTTTTCGGGAGACTTCTATGTGTTCGCCGGCCCGCGCGTGGCTTTCGCCTGGTCGGCTTTCGGCGAGGACAAACAATTCGCCTACACGCAGGAAGGCGTGGGCGCGACGGAGGGAGACTTCGACACCTGGAGAGGGGTGGTGTTCTCGGGACAGGTGGGACTCGGTTACGACGTCCATCTCACGCCCGAGAACGCCCGGACCCAGATGCGCCTCGCGCCCTTCGCCTCGTATCAGCCGCATTTCGGCCAGGACCCGCGCTCTTCGGAGAACTGGGCCGTCTCCACGCTGCGCGTGGGCGCCACGCTCAAGTTCGGGCGCGGGAAAAGGGTGTCCTCCGGCGATCCGGGCCTGCGGTTTTCCGCCATCGCCCCGAAGCCGGGATCCTCGAAACGCCGCGTCCGGGAATCTTTTCCCCTTCGCAACTACGTGTTTTTCGACGACAGCTCGACCCGCGTTCCGGCCCGCTATGCCGTCCTGAGCAAAAGCCAGGCTTCGGATTTTCGTGAGGAAGCGCTTCAGGAAAATCCTCCCAAAAGCCTGAAGGGGCGCTCGGGCCGCCAGCTGGCCGTGTACTCGAACCTTCTCAACGTCGTGGGCGATCGCATGAAGCGCAATCCCGGTAGCCGCATCCTGCTGAGCGGGTCTTCGGTCAAGGGGCCGGAACACGGCAAGGCGCGCGCGGACGAAGTCAAACATTACCTGGTGGAAACCTTCGGCATCGACGGCAGGCGCATCGCCACCGAGGGACGGGAGAACGCGCGCGCCCAGGACCAAAGCGGGGGCACGGAGGACATGCAACTGCTCCAGGCGGGCAACCAGCGGGTGGAGATCACCAGCGCCTCGCCCGAGCTATTGCTGCAGGTGGGAAGCCCGCAAGAGGATTTCAAGCCGGTCAGCATCGAGGGTCCCGTCGAAGAGGTCCCCGACAGCGTGGTCTTCAATGTGACCGGGGCTTCCCCCGGGTTCGGTTCCTGGATGGTGGAAGTGACGGACGACCAAGGCAAGACGCGCCGCTTCGGCCCGTATTCGGGAAACCGCGCGACGGTCTCCGCGAGCAGCATCCTGGGAACCCGCGACCTCGGCGATTACAACGTGGTGCTGGTGGGCCGGGACGCGGACGGCACGGTCGTGCGCAAGCAAACCCCGCTCCGGCTGGTCCGCCCGCGCGAGGGCATCCAGGAAATCACGCGCTTCACGATCCTGTTCGACTTCGGGCAAACCAAATCCGTGGCCGCCTACGAAAAGTTCCTCACCGAGGTCGTGGCCCCGCGCGTGTCCGACAGCAGTACCGTCGTCGTCCGCGGCCAAACCGACAACGTCGGCGAGCCCGAATTCAACGACAACCTGTCCCGCGAGCGCGCCCAGGGAACGCAGGCCATCCTCGAGAAGGCGGTCACGGCCAACGGCCGTCGCGGGGTCGCCTACGAAACGATGTGGTACGGCGAAACGGCCGAACACGCGCCCTTCGAGAACGGTTTGCCCGAGGAACGCGCCTACAACCGCACCGTGATCATCGACATCGTCCCGCGATAAGTGCATTTTTGGGGGCATGGGACGCCTCTATACGTTCATGGGGGGGCCGCACGGCCCCTGGTCGATCACCTCCATCACGCCCGTGACCGGGAATTCCCTGCCGCCGGCGGCGCGGATGAGCCTCCTCGAGGAGGCGTCCGACGCCGCGCCGGAAGCGGCCTGGTCCCTGCGCGGGATCGTCAGCAACGAACGGTATACCACGCGCCCCGAAAAGGACGAGCTGGTCCGAAGCCAATCCGGACTGGGCCGGCCCGAAGCCACCCTGGCCGCGCTGATCCCCATTCGCAAGTCCGCCGCCTGGTGGGC
>JAJNBB010000017.1 GCA_021155885.1 Fibrobacteria bacterium
TTCCTCGGAATGGTTCTGGGCGAAGATCTGGCATTGCCTGAACACGGATCCCGAAGTCTTCGAAGCCGCCCATTCCTGGGTGGAGCTCTGCGATTACCTACCCGCGGTCCTGACCGGAGGGACCCGCCCCGAGGACCTTCGCCGCGGCGTCTGCGCGGCGGGCCACAAAGCGATGTTCAATCCCGAATGGGGCGGACTTCCCGACGAAGAATTCCTCGCCGACCTCGACCCGCGCCTCGCCGCGCTTCGGGGCCGCCTCTACGAACGCGCTTATCCTCCCGATGAAACCGCCGGAGGGCTGAGTCCCGCCTGGGCTGAAAAAACCGGCCTGCGCGCCGGCATCGCCGTCGCCGTGGGGGGCTTCGACGCCCACGTGGGGGCCGTCGGCGCGGGAGCGCGCCCAGGCAGCCTGGTCAAAATCCTCGGCACCAGCACCTGCGACATCCTGGTGGTTCCCGAGGACCGGAGCCTCAAGGACATCCCGGGCGTTTGCGGCATGGTGCAAGGGTCGGTGATACGCGGCCATTGGGGCATCGAAGCCGGGCAAAGCGCGGTGGGAGACGCCTTCCTGTGGTTCGTGCGCCACATGGTTCCCGAAAGCTACGGGGCCTCGCCCGAGGCGCGCTTCGCGGCCCTGGAACGCGCGGCGAGCGCCCTGCTCCCCGGCCAAAGCGGCCTTCTGGCCCTGGACTGGAACAACGGAAACCGCACGATTCTCGTGGACCAGCGGCTCTCGGGACTTCTGGTGGGCCAGAACCTCCATACCACTCCCCACGAAATTTATCGGGCCCTGATCGAGGCCACCGCCTTCGGCGCGCTCCGCATCATCGAACGCATCGAGGAATACGGCATCGCGATCCAGGAGGTCATCGCCTGCGGCGGGCTCGCGGAAAAAAACGACCTGCTGATGCGCATCTACGCCGACGTGACCGGCCGCCCTCTCCGCGCGTCCGGCAGCGGGCAGACCTGCGCCTTGGGCGCCGCCCTGCTGGGCGCGGTGGCCGCCGGCGCGGCGGAGGGAGGCTTCGCCACCGTGTCGGAGGCCCAGGCGGCGCTGTGCGGGGTTCGCGGAAAAACCTATGAGCCGGACCCCGCCGCGCATGCGGTCTATCAAAAACTGTACGCCCTGTACCGGCAGCTGCACGACGCCTTCGGAACCCGGGAAGGATCCGGATCCCTTTACAACGTCATGAAGGACCTGCTGTCCATTCGCGACGAAGTCTCCTCCCTCGAAGGAAAACCCTGATGCTGGAATCCCTGAAAGAAGAAGTCCTGGCGGCCAACGTCGACATCGAGCGCCAGGAGCTGGCGAAACTGACCTGGGGCAACGTCAGCGGAATCGACCGCGAGCGCGGCCTGATCGTCATCAAGCCGAGCGGCGTCCCGTACTCCAAGCTCAAGATCGCGGACATGGTGGTGATCGATCTCGAGAACCGCAAGGTCGAGGGCGCGCTCCGCCCCTCGGTGGACGCGATCACCCACGTTTTGCTTTACCGCGCCTTCCCGCAAATCGGCGGCATCGTGCACACCCACAGTCCCTGCGCGGTCGCCTTCTCCCAGGCGCTGCGCGAGATTCCCTGCCTGGGCAGCACCCATGCGGATCATTTCCTCGGTCCGATTCCCCTGGCGCGCGTCCTCACCCCCGAGGAGATCCGCGAGGACTACGAGGGCAACACCGCCAAGGTCATCCTCGAACGCTTCGCGGGACTCGACCCCCTCGACATGCCCGCGGTGCTGGTCGCGCACCACGCCCCCTTCATCTGGGGGAGGAGCGCACGCGAGGCCCTGAAGAACGCGGTCGCCCTCGAAAGCGTGGCCGACATGGCCCTGAAAACCCTGGCCCTGAACCCCGCCGCCCCCCTCATTCCCGAACATATGCTCAAGGAGCACCACGACCGCAAGCACGGGCCCGGAGCCCGCTACGGCCAGGAATCCCCCTGATTCGCGAAAAAACGGCTCACGAAAACGAAAAAACCCGCCTCCGGCGGGCGGCTCCCGCAATAGATTAGTGGCTCCTTTTTCACCCTCCCAGGAGATTCGCATGTCCATTAAAAACGATGGTATCGCCCCCAACTCGGCCCGCCTGCTATGGGCCGGCTTCATGGCCATTCTGGCCGCGGGCATGGGCTTCGCCCTCCGCGGCGGAATCTTCGACAACTGGGCGCATGACTTCGGCTTCACCGGGCTGCAGCTCGGCGCCATCGGCGGCGCGGGCTTCACGGGCTTTTGCTTCGGCATCATCGGCGGCGGCCTGATCGTCGACAAGATCGGCTACAAGTGGCTGATCATCGCCGCCTTCCTGATGCACGCGATCTCGGCGTTCGTCACCTTCAGCGCCTCGACTCCCGAGAACGCCTACATGGTGCTCATGTCGGGCATGTTCATCTTCGCGCTGGCGAACGGCACCCTCGAGGCGGTCGCGAACCCCCTCGTGGCGACGCTCTTCCCCAAGAAGCGCACGCACTACCTCAACATCCTGCACGCCAGCTGGCCCGCCGGCATGGTCCTCGGCGCGGTCGTCGGCTGGATCCTGGACGACAAGTTCATGATCTCCTGGAAGATCCAGCTGATGCTCTATCTCGTGCCGACCGCCATCTACGGCCTCATGTTCCTGGGCCAGAAGTTCCCGCAGTCCGAAGCCTCGGAAAAGGGCGCCAAGCTGGGAGAAATGTTCAAGGACGTGGGCATCCTGGGCGCGCTCGTCACGGGCTACATGCTCATGCTGTTCTTCTCCGAGAGCCTCGGCCTCGCCCCGTTCGTGGCCTACGGCATCGGCGGCCTGTTCGTGATCTTCGTGGGCGCCGTGACGCGCTTCTCCATCGGCTCCTTCGTCCTCTTCGTGCTGTTCATCGCCCACATCCTGGTGGGCGCGGTCGAGCTCGGCACCGACGGCTGGATCCAGAACATCACCGGCAACCTGTTCACCTCGGAGCAGGGCAAGTTCCTGTTCATCTGGACCTCGGTGATCATGTTCTCGCTGCGCTTCTGCGCCGACTTCATCGAAAAGCGCATGCACCTCTCGCCGGTCGGCATCCTGCTGGTCAGCTCCGTCATCGCCGTCATCGGCCTGCGCATGGCCAGCGGCATGCAGACCTTCGCCATGGCGGTCATCGCCCTCGGCATCTACGCCGTCGGCAAGACCTTCTTCTGGCCGACGATGCTGGCCGTGGTCTCGGACCGCTACCCGCGCTCCGGCGCCGTGGCGATCTCGGTCATGGGCGGCCTCGGCATGCTCTCGGCCGGCCTGCTGGGCGGCCCGGGCCTGGGCTACTCCAAGGATCGCTTCACCGCCGAGGCCCTGCAGAAGGACAACCCCGCGGTGTACGAGCAGGTGGCGACCAAGAACTCGAAATTCCTCTTCCTCAACGAGGTGCGCGCGGTCGACGGCAAGGCCATCGAGGACGCCAAGGCGGCTTCCCCCCGCACGCCCGAGCAGCAGTCCATCGTGGCCGCCAACGAGCGCGGCGACCGCGACACGCTGAAGGCAGACTCCTACATCCCGCTCGCCATGGCGGTGATCTACCTGCTGCTGTTCTTCTACTTCCGCTCGAAGGGCGGGTACCGCGCGGTGTCGATCTCCGAGAACGCGGCCGCCTAGCCGGCGCGTTTTCTCCAACAAAAAAACCGCTCCTTCCGGGGCGGTTTTTTTGTTTCCTGGGCGGCCGGGTTCCGGTTTACAAGCCCTGGAAAACCCGCACCGCCGGCTGCAGCGAGTCCATCGGGTCCTGGGTGGTCGGGATGAATTCCAGGCCGACGTACCCCCGGTAGCCGTTGTCCGACAGCGCCTTGACGATCGCCGGGAAGTTGATCTCCTGGGTCGCGTCCAGCTCGTGGCGCCCCGGCACGCCGGCCGCCTGCACGTGGCCGATGTATTCGCACACCTCGCCGATGCGGCGGATGATGTCGCCGTTCATGATCTGCACGTGGTAGAAGTCGAACAACAGTTTCAGCGAGGGGGACCCGACCGCCTTGATGACCTCCAGGCAGTCCTCGATGTTCGCCCCCTGGTATCCGGGGTGCCCCTTCATCTCGGTGGCATCGCGCGTGTTCAGGGGCTCGAGGCAGATCACCGTGCCCTTTTCCTCGGCATAGCCCACGATTTTCTTGTAGCCTTCGATCATGTTCTTCTTGCCCTGCTCCAGGTCCACGCGGCTGCCGCCCTCGGACGTCGTGTCTTCGAAGCCCCAGAAGGTGATGACGCGGTCGAAGCCGTTCGCCGCGTTGGCGTCGATTCCCCTGCGCAGGCCGCCCAGGCATTCGTCCCAATGCGCGGGGTTGTTCATGCCCCGCACGAACATGTGCGACGTCGTCAGGGCCGAGGAAAGGCCGTATTTCTTCAGCGTCGGAAAGTCCTCGGGATCGACCACCTCGATCGCGTCCACCGACAGCGTCTTCGCGGCCTGACAGATCTTCTCCAGCGACCAGGGGGAGGGGCTCACGTCCTGCAGGCACCATTTGGTGAGGGCGGGCTTGACCAGGCCTTGTCGTTCCATTCTCGGTCTCCTTGGACTCGGTTCCCGGCACCGCCGGGAGGCATAAGATTAAGAAAGGTGGACGCCGAACCGGTCCTGGAAACGCGGTTTTGGAGAACATTGATTCCCCAATCCATTCAATTCACTCCACCGGACTTTAGCGGGCCGGGGGCGCGGCCGCGGGGGCCGACTCGATTTCGCGCAGCATCCCCGAAAGCCACGCGCGGGTCTCGACGACCTTTCCGTTCCCCAGCCGGACGCGATAAGGCTTTCCGGAAATCGACGAACGCGAGGCGACTTTCTCGATGAACATCCGCGCCGTCCATTCCTCCTCGGGAGGCGCGAACCAAGAGTTCCGCGCCGATTTCAGTTTCTTCCGAAGGTGGTCATGGGCCTCCTTCGCGGTGTATTCGTTGCCGTTCCGGATGAAGGTCACCCCGGAGGATTTCACGGAGTCGAGAAGGGCGTCGATCTTGCGAAGTTCCGGGGTCGACGCGCCCGCATGGGCGAGCGCTGCGACCGCGAGAAGAATCAGGAAAAAAAGCCGGAAGAACCTTGGGACAAGGCGGATTCGCATGGGGGTAAGCTACAATCCTCCCCCTCCCGTGAAAGAAACCAGGCTAAAAAACCCGGTTTTTGAGGGTTTTTCAGCCATTGAACACGATGAAGAAGAGGAAGGCTGGTGGACGTTGTAGGAATTGAACCTACGACCCCATCGATGTGAACGATGTACTCTAACCAGCTGAGCTAAACGTCCGAGGCGGGTAAATATACTTCAGCGGGCCCAAAACCGGCACCCCGATGCGCCAATTTTGCCCAAGAAAATCGCCTTTCCGGGTCAAAAGCTCCGGGAGCCCGGCACCCTCCCTCCCTATTTTCCTTACCTTTAACAGACTCATGGTTTCGATCAAAGGCCTGTTTTCCTCGTCCTCCACGCGCAAGGCCGCGGGGCCCGATACGCCATTCGCCCGGCGCTTTCGCAACGTTTCGTCCGCGCTCGGGTGGGCCTTGCTGGCCGGATGCCTGGTCGAAGCCGTTCTTTGGATCCTGAGCAAAAATTCTCCGGCCGCGGAATCGGTGTTCGACTGGTTCCCCCATCAGCCTCTGGCCGCCTTCGCGTGCTTTTCCCTGATCGGCGTCGGGGTTCTGTCCGTCCAGAAAATTCCTTATACGACCCGCCTGTTCCAGTTCGCCGCCGGCGTACTCATCATCCTCATCGAGTTTTTCTCCGTGACCTTGGGCGCGGGAGGGGTCTGGGGCATGGACCGCCTGACCGCCTGGGTCGTCCTGCTGCTGGGCTTCATCCTGGCCTCCGGCGGCAGCCGCATCCCGCTCATCGGGTACATCCGCCAGATGGCCATCTTCGCGGTCTTCTTCCTATGCGCGCTCGTTCTCGCCGGGTATATTTATGAAGGCGAGGATGCCACCGGAGGCCTGGTGGCCTTCCTCCACATTCCCTGGACCTCGGGGCTGATGGGGCTGGTGGCGGGACACGCGCTTCTGCTACAGCACCCCAATTTCGGGGTCATGCGCGTGCTTTCGGGAGAAGGCTTCGGCAGCGCCGTCATGCGCCGCCTGCTCCCCACGACCATAGTTCTGCTCCTCCTCCTGGGATGGATGCTCGCCATCGGCGAGGAAATGCACCTCTACCCCGCCTCGTTCGGAGAAAGCATGTACGCCGTCCTGGCCATCTCGGGCTTCTCCGGGATGCTGGTGACGACCGCGATCTACCTGAACCGCCTCGACGGGGACCGCGTCTCCCAGGAAGCGGCCCTGCGCCGCAATCAGCAGCAACTGCAGTCGATCCTCGACAACACGACCTCGATCATCTGCATGAAGGACCTCGAGGGACGGTATCTTCTCGTCAACAAAAGCTTCTGCCGCGCCGTGGGCCGAACGAAGGGAGAATGCGTCGGGAAGCACGTGCGCGAACTTTTTTCCCCCGAAATAACGGAAGGGACCCTGGAACGCAACCGGCGGGCCCTGGAGCGGGGCGAAGCCATCGAAGCCATCGAATCCATTTCGTCCTCGCCCGAAACCCCCGCGCGCACCTTCCTGTGCGCGACCTTCCCGCTGCTGGACGCGACGGGCTTTCCCTACGCCGTATGCGACGTGTATACCGACATCACGGACATCAAGCGGCAGGAAGAGGAGATCCAGCATCTCAATCAGTCGCTGCGCGAAAAAACCCGCCGGCAAGAGGCCGCCAACAACGAACTGGAGGCTTTTTCCTATTCGGTGTCGCACGACCTGCGCGCGCCCCTGCGGCACATCTCGGGCTTCGGCCAGCTGCTGTCGCAGCGCAACAAGGACATCCTCGACGACAAAAGCCGGCATTACCTCTCGGTCATCCTCCAGTCGGTGGACCGCATGGGCGCGCTGATCGACGACCTGCTCGCCTTTTCACGCGCCAGCAAGGTCGATCTTTCGTGGAAGCGCGTCTCGATGCAGGAAACCGTCGAGGACGTGAGGACCGAGCTCGAGAGTCACTGGGCCGGGCCTCGGGTGGCGTGGGACATCGGTCATTTGCCCGAGGTGGAGGGCGACCCGGCCATGCTCCGCCTGGTCTGGGTGAACCTGCTTTCCAACGCCATGAAATACAGCGGCAAGAACCCGGTCCCCCGCATTTCGGTGCAATGCGTGCCGAACGGAACGGAAGAGGACGTCTTCTCCATCGTCGATAACGGCGCCGGATTCGACATGCGCTACGTCGACAAGCTTTTCGGGGTTTTCCAGCGCCTGCACTCCAGCCAGGAGTACGAGGGAACCGGAATCGGCCTCGCGATGATCCGCCGCATCCTGGAACGCCACGGAGGCCGCATCTGGGCCGAATCCAGCGTGGGACAGGGCGCATCCTTTTATTTTGTTTTGCCAACCACCAAATCCGCCGCCGACAAGGCCCTCGAGGCCTAGGAAAACCCGGGAAAGACAGGAGCCGCCGTGAAACTCAAGACCATCCTTCTCGCCGAGGACAGCCCCATGGACGTGGAGCTGACCCTGGAAGCCTTGCAACTGCATCACGAGGTCATCGTGGTGGAGGACGGCGTGGCCGCCCTGGATTTCCTCCATCGCCGCGAGAAATACGCGAACCGCGAGGCGGGCAATCCGGACCTCATCCTCCTCGACCTGAAGCTTCCGAAGCTGAACGGACTCGAGGTCCTCGCCGCGATCAAAAAAAGCGACCTGCTCAAGACGATCCCCGTGGTCGTGCTGACCTCCTCGAAAGAGCAGCCCGACCTGAAGACCGCCTACGAGCTGGGCGCCAACGCCTATGTGGTCAAGCCCGTGGTGTTCGAGAAGTTCATGGAAGCCGTCCGCCAGATCGGGCAGTTCTGGGCGAACCTCAACGAAACCCCTCCGGTGACTCCGGGCGCGCCTTCGGGACTTCATGGATAAGCCCTACTATTTCCTGCACGTCGAGGACGACCCCCTCGACGCGGAGTATGTGGAAACGCAGCTGGCCGAAGCCGGCATCTCCTGCGAGATCAAGCGCGTGGAGGCCAGCGACGAGTTCCGCAACGCGTTGGAGGCGCGCCCGCCGGACCTGATCCTGTGCGACTACAACCTGCCCCGCTTCGACGGCCTCGAGGCCCTGAAGATCGCGCAGGAAACCCCCCAGCAGGTCCCCTTCATCTTCCTTTCGGGCGGCATCGGCGAGCACCTCGCCGTCGAGTGCCTGCACCGCGGGGCCACCGACTACGTGCTCAAGGGAAACCCCGCGCGCCTGATCCCCGCCGTGCGGCGCGCGCTCGAGGAATCGCGCATCAAGCGCGCCAAGGAGCAGGCCGAGCGCGAACTCGCCCACGGCGAGAAAATGGTGCTGCTCGGCCAGTTGTCCGCGGGCATCGCCCACGAGATCAACAACCCGATCACCTACATCAACCTGAACATGGAAACCCTGAAGGATTACGCCGAAAAGCTTCAGGCCCTGTTCAACGCCGGCCGCGAGCTGACGTTGCACGCCCCCTCCCGCGCCGAGGACCTTCCCAAAAGATGGGAGGAGATCCGGCAGTGGTACGAGATGAACGACAAGCGCACGCGCGTGCTCATCGAGGACCTGGGCCGGCTCGCTCAGGAAACCCTGGACGGCGGGCTGCGCGTGGCGGAGATCACCCAGCGGCTGCGCCGGTTCTCGCGGCAGGAGCGCCAGGAGGCGGTCGAGGTCAATCTCGAGGAATGCCTGGAGACCGCGCTCAAGATCGGCTGGAACGAAATCAAGAACAAGGCCCGCATCCACCGGCATTTCCCGGCGGTCATGCCGCGGGTGAAGGGCCATCCCAACCAGCTGACCCAGGTCTTCCTCAACCTCGTGGTGAACGCCGCGCAGGCCATCGTGGGACGGGGCGAGATCGATCTGGAAATCACCCGGGAAAACCGCCAGGCCGTGATCCGCATCAAGGACACGGGCCGCGGGGTGGCGCCGGAAACCCTGAGCCGGCTGTTCACTCCGTTCTTCACGACCAAGCCGGCGGGCGAGGGAACCGGACTGGGCCTTTATGTCTCCCGCGGAATCGTCGAAGGGCACGGCGGGACGATGCGCGCCGAGAATTCCCCGACGGGCGGCGCGGTCTTCATCGTGGAGCTGCCCCTGATCTCCGAATCAATGGGCCCGCACGGCCTCTAGCATCCGCAGCGCCTCGACCACCGGTCCCACGTCGTGGACCCGCAGGATCGAGACCCCTTTCAACGCCGCGTAGACCGCCACCGCCACACCCGGGTGCAGGCGGTCGCTGCCCTCCAGCCCGGGCGTCGCGCCGATGAAGGACTTGCGGCTGTGACCCAGTAAAACCGGGCACCCGAGCGCGTCCAGGTCCTCGAGATGCTCGATCAGGGCATAGTTGTCCTCGCGGCGCTTGCCGAAGCCGATGCCGGGGTCGACCGCGATGCGATCC
This sequence comes from Fibrobacteria bacterium, assembly GCA_021155885.1. Classification (GTDB taxonomy): domain Bacteria; phylum Fibrobacterota; class Fibrobacteria; order UBA11236; family UBA11236; genus UBA11236. The sequence continues at coordinate 9,365 of JAJNBB010000017.1, forward strand.
TTGCTCACGCCCATGGCCGCCAGCAGCCGCACGCGCTCCGCGAGATGCCCGCCGACCTCGCGGACCACGTCCTCGTAGACCGGGCTCTTCTGCATGGTGCGCGGCTCCCCACGCATGTGATTAAGCACGATGCCCGCCCCGAAGGATTGGGGCACCTCCAGCATCATCGGGTCGAAGGTCATGGCCGAGACGTCGTTGACGATGGAGGCGCCGGCGTCGAGGGCCGCGCGCGCCACGGAAGCCTTCATCGTGTCGACCGACACCACGCAGCCGAAACGCTTCGTGATCGCATCGATGACGGGGACGACGCGCGCGGCTTCCTCTTCGGCCGGAACGGGGGAAGCGCCGGGACGGGTGCTCTCGCCGCCCACGTCGAGGATGTCGGCGCCCTCGGCCAGCAGGGCCTCGCAGCGGGCGATCGCGGCGTCGATGCCGGAATGCCTGCCGCCGTCGAAGAAGGAGTCGGGGGTGACGTTGAGGATGCCCATCACCAGCGGCCGGCCGCCGCCGAGGATTTTGTCGCGGACCCGCCAGGGGCGGGGCCGCATCGTCGCGAGGGGAAGCCCCCAGGGGGAGTCCGTCACGGGGTTCACGGGACGCGAGGCGCCTAGGCGGCGGAGGACGGCGGGAGGTCGGAGGGTTCGGCCGCGCCGGCGTTCGCGGAGGATTCCCGGAGGACCGCCTCGGGGGGCAGCGGCTGCGAAGGCAGGTTCAGCGCCGCGCGGCTCTTCACGAAGTTGCGCGTCTTGCGCGAGCTTCCCGTGAGCTCGCCCTTGATCGCGAGCGCGACCTCGTCGGCCTCCAGGGTCTCATGCTCGAGCACGGCCTCGGCCAGGTTCACGAGGTCCTGACGGTGCTCGGTGAGCAGGGCGATCACGCGCTTCATCTGGTCCTGCACGATGCCGCGCACGACGCGGTCGATCTCGACGGCGGTGGCCTCGGAATAGTCGCGATGCTGCGAGATCTCGCGGCCCAGGAAAATCTCCTCCTGCTTCTTGCCGTACGAGATCGGGCCCATCTCCGACATGCCCCATTCGCAGACGTACTTGCGCGCCAGCTCCGTGGCCCGCTCGATGTCGTTCGAGGCGCCCGTGTTCATCTGGTCGAACATCAGCAGTTCCGCGCCGCGGCCGCCCATCAGGATGGCGATCTTGTCGAGCACGAAGCGGGAATCGACCGTGTAGGTGTCCTTCTCGGGCAGCTGGAAGGTAATGCCCAGCGCGCGGCCGCGCGGGATGATGGTGATCTTGTGCAGCGGATCGGCGTACTTCACGTTCAGCGAGACGATCGCATGGCCCGCCTCGTGGTAGGCCGTCGTGCGCTTCTCTTCCTCGCCGATGATGCGCGAGGGGCGCTCGGTGCCGATCATCACCTTGTCCTTGGCCTCCTCGAAGTCGATCATCGAAACCTTTTCGCTGCCGAAGCGCGCGGCCAGCAGGCAGGCCTCGTTCACGAGGTTCTCGAGGTCGGCGCCCGACAGGCCCGGGGTTCCCTTGGCGATGCGCGCCACGTCGATGTCGCTCGCCAGCGGGACCTTGCGCTTGTTCAAATGCACGTTCAGGATGCCCTCGCGCCCCTTGGCGTCGGGAAGGTCCACCACCACCTGGCGGTCGAAGCGGCCCGGGCGCAGCAGCGCCGGGTCAAGCACGTCGGGGCGGTTGGTCGCCGCGATGAGGATCACGCCGTCGTTGGCCGAGAAGCCGTCCATCTCGACGAGCAGCTGGTTCAGGGTCTGCTCGCGCTCGTCATGGCCGCCGCCGAGTCCCGCGCCGCGCTGCCGCCCGACGGCGTCGATCTCGTCGATGAAGATGATGCAGGGGGCGTTCTTCTTGCTCTGTTCGAACAGGTCGCGCACGCGCGAGGCGCCCACGCCCACGAACATCTCCACGAAGTCGGAGCCCGACATGCTGAAGAAGGGGACCTCCGCCTCGCCGGCCACGGCCTTCGCGAGCAAGGTCTTGCCGGTGCCCGGGGGGCCCAGCAGCAGCACGCCCTTGGGAATGCGGCCTCCGAGGCGGTTGAACTTCGCGGGGTCGCGCAGGAAGTCGATGATCTCGTGCAATTCCTGCTTGGCTTCGTCGGCGCCCGACACGTCCTTGAACGTGACCTTCGGCTTGTTGTCGTCGGAGACGCGGGGCTTCACCTTGCCGAAGCCGAAGATGCCGCGGGGCCCGCCCATCTGGCTGCTTTGCCGCGCGCTCATGAACCAGAAGAACAGGATGATGAGGATGAGCGGCAGGAAGGTACTCAGGTAGGTGAACCAGCGCGTCTCGCGCTTGAAGTCCACCGGGATGCCGCGCGCTTCCAGCTGCTGGATCACCTCGTTCACCTGCGCGTCCACGTCGGGCAGCATGGTCTTGAAGCGCGTCGTGCGCGCCTCGGCGCCGCCCTTCAACTCGCGCTGCGCGGCGAGCTCCGCGGGCGTCGCCCGCCGCTCGCCCGTCAGCGCGTAGCCCTCGCCGACGCGGAGCATTTGCACGGCGGTGATGGGGTAGGCCGTGTCGGCGATCAGCCTCCGGAATTCCGAATAGGTCTTTTCCTCGACCTTGTTCTGCGAATCCAGCATCTGGACCAGCAGGAAGGACGCGGCCACCATGGCCGCCAGGAGAATCAGGTTCTTCGCCTTCCACTTGCCCCCCGCCCCGCCCGGTTCGCCGGGTTTGGGCTCGACCGACTTGGGCTTCTTGTTCAGGGAAGCCTTTTTGGCGTCGAGCAGGTTGTTGTTCTTGTCCTCAAGGGAATCGGGCATGCGGAATGGGCTCCAAGATGAATATGAGCGCGGGACGCGGCGCGGGGAAAGCGCGAAAAATATCTCCTGCTAAAATACTTTCTCGCGCGGGTGGAATCCCGTCTGGATCAGGTTTTGCGCCGGAAAACCGAGTGCGAGCGTACCAAAATGCCACGTTTTTCGACCAAAACAGTGCTTTCATCGACACGGACCTGGATTTTGGAGGTCGCGCCCGCGGCCTGACGCAGGAGTTCCGCCGTCAACTCGGGCGCGGGAGCGGCGACGCCGAGCGCGGGCAGACAGTTTTTCAGCGCCTCGACTTCCATGCCCGCGCGCAACCAGGCGGCAGGGATGCCGCCGAACTCGACCACCGCCTCGACCGGATGCTCGGCCTCGACCCATCTTTCCCAGGCGGGCAGCAGGGCGGCCACCGAGCGGGTGATGCGGAACACCTTTTCGTCCAGGCGCGGGTCGGCGGCCCGCAGCGGGGGCAGCCATTTGTGCCGCACCCAGTTGCGCGCGATGCGCGCGTCGGCATTGGAGGCGTCTTCGCGCCACGGGGTTCCGAGCGCGCGCAGCCACGCGCGCAAGGCCGCGCGGTCGACCGGCAGCAGGGGACGCGTGACGCCGTCGGCCCGGCGGAAAGGGATGCCCGCCAGCCCCGCCAGCCCGGTTCCGCGCCACAGGCGCAGGTAAAAGGTCTCGACCGCGTCGTCGCGGTGGTGCGCGGTGAGGATGGTGCCGGCCCCGAGGCGCGCCGAGGCGCGGGCGAAGGCGGCGTAGCGCTGCTCGCGCGCCCACATCTCCACCGACTGGCCGGAGCGGCGCGCGGACGGGTCCAGGGTCTCCACGCGCAGCGGCACGCCGCGGTCCGCGCAGAGCTCCTCGACGAGGAGCTGGTCCATGGCCGCGTCGGGACGCAGGCGATGGTTCACGTGCACGGCCGCCACGGAAGCCCCCCAGCGCGGCGCCACCTCGCGGACGAACAGCTCCAGAAGCGCCACCGAATCCGCGCCGCCCGAAACCCCGAGAAGAAAGGACTTACCGGAGGGATCGAAGCCTTCGGATTCCCAGAAGGAGAGAACGGAGGGAAGGAAGGGAGGGGTGGACACGGGTCAGTCCAGCGTTGGGAGTTGGGAGTTGGGAGTTGGGAGCGAAAAACAAAAACGCTCCGAGCCTTCTCCCAACCCCCAACCCCCAACCCCCAACGAGCGAAGCATTGACTTCAGGGAATTAATGAGGGTTACTCGGAGCGATCGGGCTTCCCTGCTTCTCCCAACCCCCGCTTTCGAACTTGCGGAAGAAACAGCTGCGATACCCTTCGTGGCAGGCGGCGCCGAGGCCCTCGGCGACGACGCGGAACACGAGCGCGTCGCCGTCGCAATCGAGATGCGCCGAGACCAGGCGCTGGGTATTGCCCGAGCTTTCGCCCTTCACCCACAGCGCCTTGCGCGACCGCGACCAATAGGTCATCCGTCCCGTCTCCAAAGTGAGCCGCAACGCCTCGGCGTTCATATGGGCCAGCATCAGGACCGCGCCGTCGCGGTCGTCGACCGCCACGGCCGTGACCAAACCCTTGTCGTCGAACTTGACTTGATCCATCCAGGAATTCATCAAAGCCTCTAACCCCTGCGGCAGGGAATCGGGAAAACGGAGTTCGACGGAGCGAGACCAAGCGAGGCAAGGCGCCGTGACGCAGTCGTACTGGTAGTACGACGAGGAGCGGCAACGCCGCATCGCGCCGGTCGCAGCCCGTCGCAAGCCTTATTTGCGCACATGTCCGTTCCCCTCCACGATCCATTTGTAGGTCGTCAAACTCTCCACCCCCATCGGCCCCCGCGCATGGAGCTTATCCGTGCTAATACCGACCTCGGCCCCGAGACCGTACTCTCCCCCGTCGGCGAAGCGGGTGGACGCGTTGATCATCACGGACGCGCTGTCCACGCCGGCGAGGAAGGCCTGCTGCACCTTTTCCGATTCGGCGAGCACCGCGTCGGTGTGGCCCGTGCCATGCTTCGCGATGTGGTCCACCGCCCCCCGGACGCCGTCGACCACCTTGACCGAAGCCTTGAGCTCCAGATACTCGGTGTCGTACGCGGAAGGCGAGGCGGCCTTCACGGACCGGGAGAGCTTGCGCGAAGCCGCGTCGCCGTAAAGGCCGACGCCCTGATCCGCCAGGGCTTTGAGCAAGGCCGTCCCGGCCGAGGCCTTCAGCGACTTGTCCAGCAAAAGCGTTTCCAGGGCGTTGCAGGCGCTCGGCCTTTGCACTTTCGCGTTCAGCAGGATGGCCGCGGCTTTTTTCAGGTCCGCGGTCTTGTCGACATAGGTGTGGCAGACGCCCTTGTAGTGCTTGATCACCGGAATGCTCGACTTCTCCACCACCGCGCGGATCAGGGTCTCGCCGCCGCGGGGGATCACGAGGTCGATGTGCGCGTCGTCCCGGAGCAGCAGGTCCAGCAGGGCGCGGTCGGGGGTCGACACGACCTGCGCGGCCGCCTCGGGCAGCTTGGCGGCCTTCAGGGCCTTGCGGATGCAGGCCGCGAGGGCGGCGTTGCTGCGCAGGGTCTCCTTGCCGCCGCGCAGGATCACGGCGTTGCCGCTCTTGATGCACAAGGCGGCGCCATCGATGGTGACGTTGGGACGGGATTCATAGATGAACAGCACGGTGCCGATGGGGACGGACACGCGCGAGATTTTCAGGCCGTCCTTGCGCCGCTTCTTGTCGATCAATTTGTTCAGGGGATCGGGCAGCGCGGCGATTTCGTCGACGGCCCGGGCGATGCCCTTGAGGCGGTGCGGGTTCAGCGTCAACCGGTCGATCATGGCCGCGGAAAGGCCGGCGGCCTTGGCATCCTCGACGTCCTCGGCGTTGGCCGAAAGGATGGCGAAGGCGTCCTTGAGAAGGATTTTGGACAGGGCGTCCAGGGCCGCGTTGCGGGATTCTTCGGAGGAGGCGCGCAGCACGCGCGCCGCCGAGGAGGCATTTTCACCCAATTTACGGGCGTATTTCGAGAGTTCCATGCCTAAAATCTAGTTAGGGGAATAAGGCTGATCCGAGCGCGGTTTCGGACCGTTTGCGGAACTCAAACGTTTTTTTCGGATTTCGGGGACTTCGCCTGGATTCACGCCTAAATTGTATGGCATGCAACGCTTTCCACGATTTAAGGGAGTGCTCCTTGGGACCCTTGCCGCGGGCCTGCTATCGCAAGCGTCCGGGCAGGGCTTGACGGTGCGGTTTCCCCCTCCCGACCGTCAAGCCCTGGCCTCTGTCGCCGAGATGGGAAACCTGTACGTGGCCGTGGGAGCGGGAGGAACGATCCTGACCTCGGTAAACGGCTCGCAATGGACCGCCCAGGTCTCGGGCACGCAGGCCTCCCTGTATTCCATCGCAGCGTCGCCCCAGCGCTTCGTGGCCGTGGGCAACATCTCCAGTCCCTTCACGGCCCAGGCCGAACAAAGGGTGATCCTCACCTCCACCAACGGAACCGCGTGGACCTTGTCGACGCTGGCAACCGCGAGCCTGCTGAATACCGTTGCCTGGACCGGCAGCCAGTTCGTGATCGCGGGCGGAAGCGGGGCGCTTTACACGTCACCGGACGGCCTGGCATGGACAAAACGGGAAACAGGCACCACTACGACCCTAAACGAAGTCGCATCGACGGAAAACCGGATCGTAATAGGCGGAAACAGCAGCCTGCTCCTGACTTCTTCCAATGCCGTAACCTGGGACGCGGGTTCGATCGGAGAGGGCGCGTTCAGCACCATCAGCGCGCTGGTCTGGACGGGGACGGGATTCTTCGCCCTTGCCACAACCCTGCGGTATTCTCCGGACGGGACGACATGGACGACAAAGAGCCGCCCCTCCAATTGGAATTCCCTCGCCTGGACGGGAAGTCGGCTCATTGCCTCCGGAATCAGTGGCGCCAGCGGGCGCATCTTTCATTCAACCGACGGAGTCCTTTGGGATACCGTCCCGGTTCCCGAAAACGTAGCCCTCACCGTGCATAAGGCCGGTAACCTCGTCTTCGCCTTTGGGCCGGGGGGCGCCATCCTGACCTCGCCGGATGGCATCGCCTGGACCGTCCGCAGAACTTCCAATCCCGTGACCACGCTCCAAAACGTTATCTGGACGGGTACGCAATTCGTTGCGGTGGGATATGGCGGCCTGATCGTAACCTCCCCCGACGGCAGCGCCTGGACCCAACGAACCTCCGGCGTGACCGGTTCCCTGAACGGAGTGGCCTGGACGGGAAGCCAACTGGTCGCGGTCGGAGCCACCGGCACCACCGTTCTCAACAGCACCAGCTTGGTTCTGACCTCCCCGGATGGAATCACCTGGACCCAGCGGAATGCCGGTTCCAACAGCATCTTGTATTCCGTGAGCGCGAAGGGGGGCCTGATCGCCGCCGTCGGCGACAGCAATACGGTCCTGACCTCGCCGGACGGGATCTCGTGGACCCGCCGCGATGTCCCGTCCAACGGCGGATACCTGAGGTCCATCACGACGAATGGTTCGCTGTTCGTCGCGGTAGGCAGACTGGGAACGGTGCTTACTTCATCCGACGGCATCACATGGACCGGCGACGATCATACGCCCGCCATGACTCCCGAAAATCCCAATTTAGCGACGGACCTGCAGTACGTGGCGTGGCTCAATAACGAATTCATCGCCAAGGGCGGTAAAATCTACCGCTCCCCCGATGGAACCCTTTGGACCGAGGACACGACGGTGATCAGCGCGGCATTTCCGACCGCCACCCAAGCCTGGAATGGAGTCCAATACATTTCCGTAGGCACCGGGGGCCTTATCTTGAATTCTTCGCAAATCCCCACCACTCCCGCAACGGTACGAACCGAGAGGCTGCGCGTTCGTGTGGACGGGCTGAATCTGCGCATCACGGGCGGCTCCGTCCTCTTCGCGGAAATTCCGGCCTCCCTGCGCGGCGCTCCGGCGCGCGCGACGATCCGTTCCCTCTCCGGGGAAAAACGGCTCGAGGCGCCCGTGTGGGAAACCGCTTTCTCCCTGGATTTGGGGCCGCTCCCCCGCGGCGTTTACGTGCTCGAGCTGCGCAACGCGCGGGGCCGAGCGACCCGCGCCTTCGCGCTTTCCAAATAATATTATACCCCGTAACAATATTGATATTTAATTCCAGCGGTGTCGCCGCCTGAATTGAATCGCGCCCCGTCCAAAAAATTTATGAATGGCCTTCTCCCTTGGATATTACGCCTATTATGCATTTTACCCTTATAAACACTAGCTGGAGGCCCAAAAACCGTTTCAACAACAATCATCTGTATCGCGTTATTATTACACATTGAAACGCTTTTGGGTGAGCTCTGCATTGCAATACCCTGCGCAATCAGGTATGCTTGCCCCATGCATAATCCGCCTCCCGGGCTGCTCGCGGACCCTCAGCCTATCCTCAATTCTGCGGAGAGACTCGCGGCCATCCACAGGACGGAGCTCCTCGACACGGAACCGGATCCCGCGTTCGATCGCCTCACCGAACTGGCCACGCGTTTCACGAAAGCTCCCGTGGCGTTTTTGTCCCTCGTCGACGCGAACCGGGACTTTTATAAAAGTTCCATCGGGCTCCCCGAGCCCTTGAAATCAAGGCGGCAAATGGAAGGCCGCACCTTTTGCCATTACACCATCCAGTCGGAAACCCCCTTGGTCCTGGACAACGTCATCGCGGACCCGTTTTACCGCCAGGTCCCGGCGGTCGAGTCGCTGGGCATACGGGCCTACATGGGCATCCCCTTGCGCAACAGCGAGGGCCAATACCTGGGCACCTTCTGCGCGGCGGACTTCGAGCCGCGCGCCTGGGAACCGGCGCACATCCAGCTCATGCATGAGCTGGCGGAGACCGCCCTGCGCGAGATCAAGCTGGGCATCGCCCTGCGGGAGCTGCGCAGGAAGGCCGAGGAGGCCCGCTACGCCGCCATGGCCCGCGAGGAATTCCTGGCGCGCGTGGCCCACGACCTGCGCAACCCGCTCAGCGCGGCGACGATAGGCATCGCCCTGCTGGAATACGCCAAGCTCGATGAGCGCGAGATGCGCGCCCTGCAAACCACCCGCCAAGTCCTCGATTCCATGAACGCCATCGTGGGGGACCTGCTCAACATCTCGCAATTCGAGTCGGGAAAGTTCGTTCTGCATGCGCGCCGGGTGGACACGGCGGTCCTGCTGCGAGACAGCGTCGAGGTGATGAACGGCCTGGCTGAATCGCACGGCATCCGCCTTTCCGCCGATATCCGGCCCGACCTGCCGGCGCTGCATGCCGACTACGAACGCGCGCTGCGCATCTTCTCCAACCTGGTCGGCAACGCCATCAAGTTCTGCAAGTCCGGGGACCAGGTGAGGGTGGGGGCGACGCCTGAAGGCCGCTTCGTGCGCTTCCACGTGTCGGACCAGGGGCCCGGCATCGCGCCCGAAAATCTTTCGAAGCTATTCGACCGCTACTGGCAATCCGACAACGCCGACCAGCGCGGCCTGGGCCTGGGCCTTTCAATCGTGAAGGCCATCGTGGAGGCGCACGGCGGCGAGGTGGGCGTGAAAAGCGCCTTGGGCGCCGGGTCGACGTTCTGGTTCACGCTACCGGTGGCCGAAGGCCCGGAACAGCGCGAAACGCCCTACACGCCCCTGTGGCATTAGCCGGTATCGGTCAGTATACCGCGAGCTTGTCCCGGTGCACGACGTGCCCGGGGCCGGCGCGGCCCAGCAGGGCGGCAATCTCGCCGCTCTTGCGCCCGCGGATCTTTTCGACGTCGGACGAGCCGTAGGCCGTGCGTCCGCGCCCCACGATTTCGCCCTTGAGGTCGCAGATCTCGACGAAATCGCCCGCTTCGAAATCCCCCTTCACCTTGCGCACCCCCGCCGCCAGCACGCTCCCGCGCTTGTCGTCGGAGGCGTCGCGCAGCGCCTTCACGGCGCCGTCGTCCAGCAACAGCCGGCCCTTGGGCTTGGTCACGAAGGCCAGCCAGCGCCGTTTGCGGTCGATGCGCGCGCGGGGCAGGAACAACGTGCCCGCGTCCTTGCCCAGCACGATGTCGACCAGGTTCGCGCCGTCGCCGCGCGCGAGCACCGCGGGCGTGCCCGCCTCCACCGCCTGCCGGATCGCCGTGAGCTTGGCCTTCATGCCGCCCACGCTCACTTTGGACCCGGGCGTGGCCTCGGCCAGGCGCAGGATCTCGGGCGTGATGCGCTCGACCACGGCGATGCGCTTCGCGTCCTTGTTCGTCTTCGGGTTTTTGTCGTAAAGCCCCTCCTCGTCGGAGAGGATCACCAGCAGGTCGGCCTCGAGGAATTGCGCCACGTCGGCGGAGAGCTTGTCGTTGTCGCCGACCTTGATCTCCTCGGTGGCGACGGTGTCGTTCTCGTTCACGATGGGCACGACTCCCTTCTCGAGCAGGGCCCGCACGGTCGCGCGCACGCTGTTGAAGCGGCGCTCGTCGCGCAGGTCCTCGCCGGTCAGGAGGATTTGCGCGACGGCCTTGTCGCGGCGCCCGAAATGACGCGCGTACAATTCCATCAGGCGGATCTGGCCCACCGCCGCGCAGCCCTGCTTCTCGGCGAGATCGGAGGGCCGGGTCGCGTACCCCAGCACGCTCATGCCGACGCCCACGGCGCCCGAAGTGACCAGCACCACCGAATAACCGCGGTCGTGCAGCGCGGAAATCCCCGCGGCGAGATGCTCCAGGCGCGCCTCGACCAGCCCCCCGTCGTCGCAGAGCACGCGCGTGCCCACTTTCACGACGAGGGTGCGGACGTTCTGAAACAAGGATTCCCGGGACTGCGCTGCGGAAGACATGAACGGAAAAATGCAAAAAGAGCGCGCGATGCGTGACCGCCGTCAATACGCCGGATCGCGCGAAACGCTAGCTTCCCGAGGCCATGTCTCTCCCCCGACTTTCAACACGGCTCGCGCTCGCGCTTCCCTGTTTCCTTCCCGCCGCGATTCCCGCCGGGGAGGGCGACGGCTCGCACCCCTGCGCCGACTCCGCGCTTCATGCCACCGACCGCGGTTTCTGGGCCGACGCTTCGTGGGAAGAGGCGGGCGGCGACGTTTGCGACCCGGAGGAGTCCCTTTTGTTTTCAAGCCCGCCGGGAGAAGACGCCGGGCGGGAAAAGCGTTCCAACCGGGCCTCTTTTTCGGTGGCGCGAAGCGCGGGCGGCGAGGCGCGGTCCACCCTGCGCCAGCAGGCGCAGGCGGAAGGATGGAACCATCGGGTCGAGGTCCGGGAGGATACGCTGACGCGGCGGCGGCTGGGATGGAAGGGAGAAGGATGGCGCTGGACGGCGGGGGACCTGGACGATCCCGACTTTCCGATCTGGCCGGAAGGACTGCCGCGCCGCGCGCTGCCGCGCGGGTGGCGGCGCGCCGTCCGTCCCGGCGACGCGGGATACGACCTTTCCTCTCCCTACCCGCAAGGCCTCGCCGCCGGAGTCTTCCGCCCCCGTTGGAGAGCGTGGACCGCGCGCGCCTGGAATCCCGTCGAGACGGGCAAGGAGCCGCCGTGGAGTCCCGCCTGGAATCTGCGTCACGCGGCCACCGGAATTTCCGTCACGCTGCCGCGCGCTCATCCCTGGACCTTGTCCGGGCAGCTCACCGAAACGCGCATCACGCGCGCGGACGCCGATTCGGTGGTCGAGCAACAGTGGGCCGCGGGCCTGGCCTCCCCACGCGAGGGCCTGAAGATCGTGGGCGCTCTTTCCGAGCAGGCGCACAGGGAGAATCGGGGGTGGGCGCTGGCGGCGATCTGGCATCACCGTTTCGGGAACGCCGTCGCGGTGGATTTCACCGCGCGCCAGCGGGATGCCGCCTGGGCGTCCTCCTGGGACCCGGCCGTCACCGACCCGGGCGCGGGGGCCGACAGCGGCGACGTCGGCTGGGGAGCTGGAGAATTCCGCCTGGCGGGGAGCTTCCCGTGGGAAGGCTCGATGTTCGCCGCGGAAACCTGGCGCGCCTGGAACCCCGCGGCGGGCACGGAACGCGAGGGAGTTCGCGGCCGCGTCACCTGGCGCGGAGAAACCGCGCGCGTGGACTTGACGGGCACTCGCCGCAGCGCCCGCGCCGCATCGGGATCGGTCAGCCTCTATCGCTACCTGGAAGCCGAAACGCGGCTCGAGGAAAATCCGGGGTTCCGGGTGGCCGTCTTCCGGGCCTGGGACGCGCGCGGCCCCACGCGGACGGGCCTGTACGCGGGCGTGGAGCCCGCCTGGAGCGCGCTGCGCGCGGGCGCGGGTCTGCGGGTCGAGTCCGACGCGGACGACCGCCTCGAAGCGCAGGCCTCGCTCGGCGCGCGCTGGAGGTTCGCGCGCGGCTGGAACCTGGACGCGGCGGCTTCCGCGCCGTGCTACCCGCGCTGGAAAGCGGATGCGGCGCTCTGGAGGATGACGGTGAATTGGCGCCGTTGACGGGGAGGTGCTTTTTGCGCCAATATGAGGTCGCGAAGCGAACGAATCATTACGCGGCGGCGGGCCGATTGTAGGGGCGGGGCGACCCGCCCTACGCGGATCGGATCAGCGCCGCCGCAAAAAATCCGTCGTACTCGGTTTCGCCCGGATAAACCCACAGGCATTCTTTTTTCTGCAGGGCCGCGGGAACCGCGCCGCCGGGACTCGCCAGGGAAAAATCCGGACGCCGCGCCAGAAAATCGCGGACCACGTCCAGCGTTTCCTCCGCCTCGGCGCTGCAGGTCGCGTAAACCAGGCGTCCTCCCGGCTTCAGCAGGGCCGCGGCTTTGTCGAGCAAATGTTTTTGCTTCGCGGCGAGGGCCGCGGTTTTTTCCGGAGTCCAATGCCAGCGGGCCTCGGGACGACGGCGGAGAACGCCGAGATTGCTGCAAGGCGCGTCCACGAGGATGCGGTCGAACGCCGTGAGGAACGGAGGCGCCGCGACGTCTGCGGCGACGGGAAGAAGTTCCGCGTGGCCGAGGCGCTCGCGCGTGTCGCGCATGCGCCCGAGCCGCGCGGCGGAGAGGTCGCCGCATACGATGCGCGCCTTTTCCGGGGACTCCCCGCCGCGCTCCTTATAATGGAGGGCCGCGCGCTCGATCGCGAGGGCGGACTTCCCGCCCGGCGCGGAGCAGGCGTCGAGAAGGGAGAGCCCGGGTCGCCAGTCCAGCAGCGAAACCACCCAGAGCGCCACGGGATCCTGGAACGACATCTGCCCGGCGGCGAAGGCCGGGCTGCGCAGCACCTTCCCCGCGCCGTCGGCGACCCGCAGAAACCACGGGTACTCCGCGGAGAGGCCGGGATGGGCCTCCAAGGTCACGCCCGCGCTTGCAAGCGCCGCGACGGCGTCCGGCACCGACGCGCGGCGCGGGTTGACCCGGATCCACAGCGGGGCTTCCTCGTTGTTGCGCCGCAGCGCCGCCTCCAGCACCTGCGGCTTGAGCTCGCGGTGCCAGCGCTTCACGAGCCAGTCGGGGTGCGAATAGCGCACCGCGAGCGACTTCAAATCGTTCCCCTCCGGGGCGCGCAGCCCCGCCTTCGCGATCGCCTTGAGCAAGGCGTTCGCGAAGCCCGCCTCCATTTTCCCGAACTCCCGCTTGGCGACCTCGACCACCGTGTTCACGGCCGCGAAATCCGGGATGCCGGAGAGGAACAATATCTGGTAGGCGCCGATGCGCAGCAGCACGCGGAGCTTGGCGTTCTTGATCCCGCGCGCCGCGTGGGCGTCGAGATTAAAATCGAGGAGGCGGCGGTTGCGGACGACGCCCAGGCAAATCGCGCGGACCAGATCGGCGTCCTGGGCCGGAAAGACTCCCAGATGCGCGACGAACAAATCCTTGAGGAAGGCGCCGGAAGCCTCTTGTTCGCGCAGGATGCGGTAGGCCTGATGACGCGATTCGATTCCGGAAACGGGAAGGGACATGGGGGAAAGGTAAGCGTTGGGGGTTGGGGGTTGGGAGAAGAACACGCGAAACGCGGAACTAAATTCAGGAAGCCATGCTCCTGCTTCCAGATACGCCTTCCCTGCCGCGGAAAATTCTTCTCGCGCCGCTGGCCTTGGCCTATGCCGCGGGAGCTTCCCTGCATCGACGCCTGTGGCTGCGGCCCCGGTTTCCGGTTCCCGCTCTGCCGTTGATCGTCCTCGGCAGCCTGCGCGCGGGCGGCGGAGGCAAAACGGCGGTCACGCTGGAACTCGCGAGGCGCCTGGCGGCGCGGGGAAAACGCGTGGGGATTCTCGCCTACCGGATCCGGGGGACGGAAGATCTCGAAGTCGCCCCGACCTCGGATTGGCGGGAGTCTTCCGACGAGGCCGTCCTCCTCGCGCGCCGAAGCGGCGCGCGCGTGTTCGCGACCCGCGACCGGGTCGCGCTGTGGAAACGCCTGGACGGGACGGATGAATTCGACGTGCTGCTTTCGGACGACGGCCTGATGGACGCGCGGCTCGCCGGCGCGTTCCGCGTCGCTTTGATCCGTCCCGGCGAACGCCCCGGCCTGCTGGATCTGTTGCCGGCGGGGCCTTATCGCCTGACGGCGGCCGCCCTGAAGGGCATGGATCACGTGCTGCCGTTTTCGCGCGCGCTCGTGTTCCCGGACGATTTCGACTTCGCGAAAAGCTACCGGGTGCTTTGCGGCATGGGAAATCCCGCCGCCTTTCGACAGGACCTGGAGCTGGCGGGCGTAAAGGTGGCGGGCCTGCTCGCCGGCCCCGATCATGGGCTTCCCGAAGGGGACGCCGAGCGGTGGAGGCGAAGTCCGGATGGAGCCCCGGGATTCCTTTTCAGCGCCAAGGACGGGGTCAAGCTGGCGGGCCTGCTCGGGATGGGAGCGCCGGCCGTCGAAATCGGCGAGCGCGTCGCGCTTCCGGCCTCATTTCTTTCGGCCCTCGACGTATTTCTCGCCGTCCCATCTTCGTAGATTGTTGCGGCCATGAGAATCCCGATCGCCCTCGCCGTCTGCCTGGCGGCGACTTCCGCCCTGCCCTACGTGGGGCAATGGCACGCCTACACCGATAAAACCCATGTGACCTCGCTGATCGAACACAACGGATTCGTCTATGCCGGAACCACCGGCGGGATCCGCCGCCTGACGCCGGCCGCGGGCTCGATGGCCCAGGTCGAGTACGACAACCTCGACGGCCTGCTCGACGTCTCGATCAAATCGTTGCTTCGCGACGCGGACGGCGTCCTCTGGGCCGTCGCCTTCGACGGCTATCTGTACACGTTGCGGGGAAGCCGGTGGGAAGTCTCGGGCCGCAGCTACGCCGCGCTGGGATGGAAGATGAACGACCGCGCGGCCCTGGCCGCCGGGCCATACTTTTACCTCGGTTCCCTGAAAGGGCTGACCGTTTTCGACACGCGGAAGAAAATCTCGCAGCTGAACGTCACCCGCTTCCGGGACGAAACCGACGTCTCGGTGCTGTCCCTGCTTCCGCTTGAGGACACGCTCTACGTGGGCACGACGCGCGGTGTTTACAAGATCGCCGTATATTTCGCGGACCCCCTGAATCCGCCCGCGGGAGGAAGCTATCCCAATCTGGCCGACCCGAACGCCTGGGTCCAGGTTTCATCCGCCATCGGCCACTCGCTGGCGATGTCCGGGGATTCGGTGGTGGCCCGCGGCCCGGGCACCCTCATCGAGGCGCCCCTCCGCGTCGAGGCGTTCCTGGACACCCCGCTGGTGGTCGGCGCCCATGCTTACGCCGGGTGGAAGGATTTCACCACGGCGCTGGTCACGGGCGGGCGGGTTTTCGCGGGAGGCGAATCCGGCCTCGCGGTCTCGCAAAACCCCGCGGGCGCCGCCGCCGACGCGCAACTCCTCGCGCCTCTCACGGCCCACTCCCGCGACACGATTTTCAATCTGGGAGCCCATGGGGGCACCATTTGGGGACACTCCCCCACGGGCCTGCACAAACTGTCGGGGAGCGGGGAATTCCTGGCGGTGAACACCGGCATCCCCTACATCCCCGAACTGCTTACCCGGCACTTGCGCAACGTCAAGGTCGACGCGGGAGGCGCGGTGTACGTGGGGACCTGGGGCCATGGCTTGACCCGTTTCCGGAACGGCGCGCTGGACCGCTGGACGCAGGGAACCAATCCGTGCATTTTCCAGGCTTTTCCTCCGGATAATCCGTGGACGGTGGCCATGGCGATCAGCTCCCCGCGCAATGGCGGGCTGTATTTTTCGGTGTTCCGGACCGAGGGAAGCGGAGACCATCAACTGGTTTATTTCGACCTGGACGACGGCACGATTTCGTGCCCCGAGGCGGGACTTTTGGTCGACGGAGGTTACGCCCACGCGGTCCACGCCTTCTCCGACACCTTGCTGGGCGTGGCCACCAACGACGGCGTCAGTTTTTTCAAAACCCGGCAGGGCCTGAGCGGCACCCTGCTGGAACCCAAGGGCAAATGGACCGTCAAGGGCGGCTCGCCGGAAGGATGGGACCTGGCCGCGGACCGGTGGGGACGCCCGTGGGTCACCTTCGGGTCCAATCTGGGCTCGCTGGATCTCGATAGCCTGGATATTTCCACCAGCGGGTTTCTCGACGGGGCCGAAGGCTTCAGCGGCGAGGATTGCCGGAGCCTGGAGTCCGACGCGGCGGGAGTCTTGTGGCTGGGGTGCGCCAACGGCCTGTTCCAGGTGACCACCGGCATCGCCGGAGACATCAGCGCCGTGAGACGCTACGGGATGGATGACGGCCTGCTCAGCCTGAGAATCCTGGACCTTTCGGTGGACCCCGTGACGGGCAGGGTCTGGATCGCGACCGACCGCGGCGTCAGCATGCTGGAGGGAGCCGGCCAGACCGCCGTGCCGAACGGAAGCCTCGCGGCGGTGACGCCCTACCCCAACCCTTTCAAGCCCGGGCATCGCTTCGTGATCTTCGACAATCTCCCGCGCAATTCCACCTTGCGCATCCTCGACGGAACGGGCCATGTCGTGAAGATCTTTCACCCGCGCGACCTGACCGGAAACCAAGCGCAGTGGGACGGCAAGAACCAGCAGGGAACGCCCGTCTCGGCGGGCGTTTACCTCTTCAGCGTCGTCTCGGGGTCGAAGGTACAGCGCGGCAAGGTCATCGTCGCGCGGTAGGGGCGGGGTTCCCCCGCCTCTACCGCGCTATCCCCGCGCATCCTCGTAGAGTTCCTCGAGGCGGAGGATCTCGCGGTTCACGTCGTGATCCGCCATCACCTTGGCGCGGCCGGCGCGGCCCATCGCCCCCCAGCGTTCCGCCTCCCCGGCGGCTTGGAGGACCAGGCCCGCCAGCGACTCGGCGTCGCCCTCGGGGGCCAGCCAGGAACTTTCTCCCGGAACCGTGACGTAGGGAATGTCGGCATGCGCCGTCGACAGGATGGGAAGCCCGCAGGCCTGCGCCTCGAGCAGCACCGTGGGCGCGCCTCCCTCGGAATCGCCGTCGCGCGCGACACGCGAGGGCTGCAGCAGCAAATCGTGCGTCTGCATGGCGGCGCGCATTTCGTCCAGGGTCCGGTACCCCTCGAAGTTCACCCGCGCTCCGATTCCCAGGCGCGCCGCCAGCGCTTCCAGCGAGGCGCGCAGCGGACCGTCCCCGATCACCCGCAACTCCCACGGAAAGTCGATGCGCGCGTCCGCCAGGGCCCGCAGCCCCGTTTCGAGGCCCTTCTTCTCCACCAGCCTGCCCGTGAACAGAAGGCGGACGGGACGGTTGCCGTCCCAGCTTCTTTCGCGGAAGGGATAATCGGAGGGGTCGATCGCGATGCGCTGGATGTGGACCTTTTCGGGCGAGGCGCCCAGGTCGATCAGCCTCCGCCGAAGCGCGGGCCCCTCGGCGAGCAGGAAGCGCGCCTGGGCGAACAGTTCGCGGTAGCCGGCGCGCGCGCGGCGCAGGAAGGCCGCCTGGGAAACGTCGGATCCGTAAAAGCTGACGAGCAGCGGCTTGCCGAGTTCACGCGCGAACCCGCGCGTCACGAGGGCGCGAAAACCCTTGTGGACATGGGTCACGGCGATGTCGCTTCCCCGCAGCGCCGCGGCGGCGCCGGGGTAACGGACCGGTGCGTACGAGCCCGCGAGCAGGGCCCACGCCTTCGACGACAGCGACCGGACGGGAGGGAAGTCGGTGAAGGCCCCCCCGGGCAGGGGGAACGCGTCCAGGTTTTCCATCTTGTCGGCCATCACCAGCGGGGGGAAGCGCCGCAGCTTGCGCAGCGCCTGCCAGATGAAGGTTTCCGTGCGCGGCAGGTAGGAGTCGAGGAGATGGAGGGAGCGCATGATTAAAAATGATGAATGATGAATGATGAATGATGAAAAAAACCGGAAAAAATCGCGCCCGCCCGTCCCGCATTCATCATTCCTAATTCATCATTCATAATTCCCTGTCACCCTCCGCCCATGAACTTGACGATTTCCACGCGGTCTCCCTCGCCCAATTCGATGCGGTCGTATTCATTTTTTTGCGGGACCCGCAAATTGTACTCGACCACCACGGTTTCGGGTTTGAGCTTGTGCAGGGACAGCAGGCCGGAGAGCGTCAAGGGCGCCGTGATCTCGGCCAAGGCCCCGTTTAACTGGATTTTCATAGCCCGCATAAAATACGCATTAACGGCGAAATCATCCTAAATTTCCGTAAAACCCAGAATTTCGACCCTTCCAGTTATTTCAGGAATCCGACCGCCATGGAAAGCCGCTACTCCCCGCAAGACATCGAATCCAGGTGGTATGCCGCCTGGGAAAAAGCGCGCGCTTTCGAGCCCGCCGGGCACGGCGAAAACGGGGACAAGCCGTTCACCATCGTGATCCCGCCGCCGAACGTGACGGGCGCGCTGCACATGGGGCACGCGCTCAACAACACCCTCCAGGACGTTTTGATCCGCTTCAAGCGCCTGCAGGGCTACAAGACGCTCTGGCAACCCGGCGTCGACCACGCGGGCATCGCCACGCAAAGCGTGGTGGAGCGCATGCTGCAGAAGGACGGCGTCAGCAAGCACGACCTCGGCCGCGAGAAATTCGTCGACCGCATCTGGGAATGGAAGCGGGAATACGGCGGGCGCATCGTCGGCCAGCTCAAGCGCCTGGGCTGTTCGTGCGACTGGTCCCGCGAGCGCTTCACCATGGACGAGGGGCTTTCCCGCGCGGTCCGCGAGGTGTTCGTGCGCCTGCACGACGACGGCCTGATCTACCGCGGCGCGCGGCTCGTGAACTGGAGCCCCGCGCTGCAGACCGCCCTCGCCGACGAGGAAGTCGAGAACAAGGAAAGCAAGGGCCACTTCTGGTCGATCCGCTACGCGCTGGAGGACGACCCGGCCCAGGGCATCGTCGTGTCGACCACCCGGCCGGAGACCTTGTTCGGCGACGTGGCCGTGGCCGTGCACGCCGAGGACGAACGCTACAAGCACCTCATCGGCAGGAACGTCCTGATCCCGGTCATAGGCCGCCCCATCCCCGTGATCGCGGACGAGCACGCCGATCCCGAAAAGGGAACCGGCGCGGTGAAGATCACGCCCGCGCACGACTTCAACGACTACGAGGTCGGCCTGCGCCACGGCCTCAAGCCCGTGGTGGTGATGAACCTCGACACCACCCTGAACCACCACGCCGGCCCCTACGCGGGCATGAAGCGCTTCGACGCGCGCAAGAAGCTGGTGAAGGACCTCGAGGAAAGCGGGCAGCTGGTCGCGGTGGAAGACCGCATGGTCTCGCTGCCCCTGTGCTACCGCTCCGGCGACGTCGTGGAGCCCACTCTGCTCGCGCAGTGGTACGTGAAGATGGCGCCGCTGGCCGACCTCGCCCTCGACGCGGTCGAGCCCGGGGCTCCGGGCGACAAGGCCGTGCGCTTCGTGCCCGACCGCTACGTGAAGACCTACAGGCAGTGGCTGGAGCCGCGCCGCGACTGGTGCATCTCGCGCCAGCTGTGGTGGGGCCACCAGATCCCGGTTTGGTACGTGGCGTCCGAAACCGGCGGCAAGGTCATGGACTCCACGCCGTACGTGGTGGCGCGCACCGAAGAGGAAGCCAGGACGCAGGCGCAGGCCCGGTTCGGATCCGGCTGCGTCCTGAAGCAGGAAGAGGACGTGCTCGACACCTGGTTCTCGAGCGGGCTGTGGCCCTTCTCCACCCTCGGCTGGCCCGAGAAAACGAAGGAGCTGGACACCTTTTATCCCACCGACGTGCTGATCACCGCGCGCGACATCATCTACTTCTGGGTGGCGCGCATGGTGTTCTCGGGGATCAAGTTCCTGGGCAAGGCGCCGTTCCATACCGTCTACATCCACGGCACCATCCTCGACGAGAAGGGCCAGCGGATGAGCAAGTCGAAGGGCAACGGCATCGACCCGATCGAGATGATCGAGAAGTTCGGCGCCGACGCGGTGCGCTTCGCCCTGCTGACCTTGACCACCGAGGGGCAGGACATCAAGCTTTCGCCCACCAAGTTCGAGGGCGGCCGCAACTTCGCCAACAAGCTGTGGAACGCCGTGCGCTTCGTCCACCCCCACCTTCCGGCCGCGGCTCCGTCGCTTGACGGCCTCGAGCTCTCGCTCGCCGACCGCTGGATCCTGAAACGGACGAACGAGCTTATCCTCGGCGTAAGCGACAACCTCGAGGCACTGCGCTTCTCCGATGCGGCGCAGGTTCTCTATCGCTTCACCTGGGACGATTTCTGCTCCACCTACCTCGAGATCCGCAAGAAGGATATCACCGGGGAGGACGGTCCGGCGAAGCGCGCGGCCGTGACCGTTTTCCAGGCCGTCCTCAAGGATCTGATCGCGGTTCTACACCCCTTCATGCCCTTCATTACCGAAGAAATCCGGGAAGCGCTCGGAGAAAAGAACCTGCTTATCACCGGTCGATGGCCGGCCCTCCGCGAGGTCCCCCGGGATTTTACGTTCACGGCGGAAGACCAACGCGCGATCGAGGGAGTCCTTTCGGTAGTCAGTATCGTTCGCCAAATTCGCGCTAGCTACGCCCTGCCTCCCCTGCAAGGCCTGGATGTACGGGTTCAACTGGATGACGCGAATTTCGCCGCAGCGCTCCGTGCGCATAAGGAAATCGTAACCGGGTTGGAAAAGATCGGAACCCTGGAGTTCGGTGCGGAAAAAACGAAGCCCTCCTTCTCGGCCTCTTCGCTCATTCCGGGCGGCAAGGTGTACGTGCTGCTGGAGGGCCTGCTCGACCCCGCTGCGGAGAAGGCGCGCCTCTCGAAGGAACTCGACAAGGCGCGCGGCTTCGTGACGGCGCAGGAGAACAAGCTGAAGAACGAAAAGTTCGTCGGCAGCGCCCCGGCGGACGTCGTGGAAGCGGAGCGCGAGAAGCTCCGGACCCAGATCGAGCGCGCCGCCAAGCTCGCGGAAGACCTGAAGGACCTCGGCTAAGAATACGCCCATGCTGCAGAAGTTTCTCGCCTCCTTCGGGAAATACCGCAACAACTATACGGACAGCAATCCGAGCATGCGGCACCTATTGCGGTGGGTGCTCACCCGCACGGCGCCGCCCAAGGCGAGGCCCTGCCCGCTGACGCCCAACGACCCCGCGGGCCTCGCCGCCAACCGCGCGCGGCCGACCCTCACCTGGATCGGGCACTCGACCTTCCTCATCCAGCTCGAGGGCCTGAACTTCATCACCGACCCGATCTTCACCGAACGGGCCTCTCCCGTGTACTTCGCGGGCCCCAAGCGCGTCACGCCCGTCGGCCTCGCGCTCGAGGACCTCCCCCCCCTCGACGTCGTGCTGATCTCCCACAACCACCACGACCACCTCAACGAATACTCCGTGCGCGCGATCCTCGCCCGCCAGCGGGAAAACCCCCCGTTGTTCGTGGTGCCCGCGGGCCTGGGCAAGTGGTTCCGGCGCCGCGGCTTCCCGCGCGTGGCCGAACTCGACTGGTGGGAATCGGTGGATTCCGCGGCCTTCGGGAGCCTGGCCGGCCTGAAAATCCACGCGGTCCCCGTCCAGCATTGGAGTCAGCGCGTCGCGCTGTTCGTCAACCACTCGCGCTGGCTGGGCTTCATCGTCGAGGGCCGGGGCGGCAAGCTGTTCTTCCCGGGCGACACCGGGTATTCGCGGGACTTCGCGGACATCCGCAAGCGTCTCGGCCCCGTGTCGGTGGCCCTGCTCCCGATCGGCGCCTACGAGCCCGAATGGTTCATGCGGCCCATGCACACCAACCCCGAGGAGGCGGCGCGCATCCATAAGGACCTCGACGCGAAGCTGTCGGTAGCCATGCACTGGGGCACGTTCGCCTTGACGGACGAGCCCTTCGAGGAGCCGCCGCTGCGCTTTCGCAAGGCCATGCGCGAACAGGGCGCGGCGGAAAACGAGTTCTGGGTCATGGGCCACGGCGAAACGCGCGGCCTGGAAAACGTGTGGAACGCCGGGGATAACGCTCGCACGACGAATCACATCGACGAGGATCTGGGCGCGTAGGTCGCGTGTTCCGTACGGTCGACCGCGCCGCTGCCCGCGTCATGAAACCTTTCCGCGCCCGCCGAATCCTGATATTGGGGCTCGCGCTCTGTCTGACCGATGCGCCGGGGCTGGAGCCGAAGATCCGAAGCGCCTATTTGTCCTTAGCCCACCGCTTCAATCAGGATCTGGCCGGCCGCTTTCCGTTCGGGAGCCGTGACAAGCCGGACGCCTCCGCGGCGGGCACATGCGCCTTCCTGCGCGACAAGGCCCCCTCAGTTCCATTTCTCGAAGAGGCCCTGAGGCAAGAAAGGGACAGCGTTCCGGGGCTCGATCCGGCCATTTGGTTCCTGGCGAATATCCGGGAGGCCGCCCAGTATCTGGAGCATTACTGCACCGCCGCCGGACGCACGGCGCGCGTGACCTTCCTGGCGCTGCCTGAACGTTCGCGAGGCGCCGAGCAACTCACAAACTGGACGATGCGCGGCCGCACGCAAAGGGCTTCGTACCCCAATGGCTTTACATCCTTTGCGTGGAATTCCTCGGACCCCCTGGTCCTGGAATGGACATGGGCCGCTCATTCGCCCTGGAGACCGCTTTCAAGCTCTCGCAGGGCATGGGGGAATGCAACGGCAACCTTCTCTTTCCCGGGACCTTGGGCCTGGCTGCGCCTGATGAACGACGATGCTTTTCAATCCTACGATTCCACCGGCGCACTGATGCGCTTTAGGATTCCCGTCTTTCAGAAAACGGACACGTCCCGCGTCGCGCATATCGATACCTTATGGGCGCGCCTGCGCCTGGAATTCCAGGTTCCCGCTACGGCGGCATTCAAGGAAAGCGGCCGCCCGAAGGAGTTTCCTCGACAGGCGCCCTGGCTGCCCTAGTGCCGGCCCTTTTCCCGCTGCGACTTGTCGTGGTCGGGAAAACGCTGGTTCAGCCAGGCCTTCGAGCCCTGGTCGGCCCGGGGACCAAGCTTGCCTTCCAACTCATGATTCTTGTGAAGCGGCTTTTCGCTGACGGGCTTTTTCCCGGCTGAAAGTTCGTCGCTGGTCTTCTTCGGCATGTGGACCTCCTTGGGTGCATCCATAGTATACGATGCCGGGAGAACGGGAATACAGCCGTGACGGAAGTTTGACCCGGATTTGCGCGGGTTACAGCAAACTCACCGGATCCCGGTCCATCCTGAGCTTCACACCCTTGGGCATCTCCGCCTGCATCAATTCCTGCCCCTGCTCGGCGAGCCACTGCAGCTGGTTCGGGTAGTCCCCCTTGACGAGGATGTGCAACCGCCAGTCGTTGCGGATCTTTTTGAGCGCCGCGTAGGCGGGCCCCAGCACTTCGGCATGCGCCTGGGGCGCCAGGGATTTCACGATCGTCGCGAAGCGCTCCATCGCGGCGCGCACGGCCTCTTCCTTCGGCCCCTGCATCTCGCAGAGCAGCAGGCGCCGGAACGGCGGGTATCCCAGGTCCTTGCGGTTTTCGATTTCGGACCGGAAGAAGCCGGCGTAGTCGTGGCTCAGGGAGTACTGCAACAGCGCGCTTTCGGGCCGAAAGGTCTGCAAAAAGACGAGCCCCTGGCCGGCGTGGCGGCCCGCCCGTCCGGCGACCTGGGTGATGAGCTGGAACGCGCGCTCGCCGGCGCGGAAGTCGGCGATGTCGAGGCCCGCGTCGGCGTCGAGCACCCCGACCACGTTGACGCGGGGGAAATCATGCCCCTTGGCCACCATCTGGGTCCCGAGGAGGATGCGCGTTTCCCCGCGCCGGAACCGGTCGAGGATGGCTTCGGTCTCCCCTACGCGGGCGGTGCTGTCGCGATCGAGCCGCTCCACCGGAACGCCTGGAAAAATCGTCCCGAGATATTCCTCCACCTTTTCCACGCCCTTGCCCGCGTCGGTGAACTCCGTGCCGCCGCACTTCTCGCACGCCGAAGCCAGCGCGGCGGTGAACCCGCAGTAATGGCACAGCAATTCCCCCGTGGACCGGTGGTACACCAGCGACACGGCGCAGTAGGGACAGGTGCGCGGTTCCCCGCAATCCCGGCATACGCGCCTCGGCGAATACCCCCGCCGGTTCAGGAACAGGATCGCCTGCTCCCCCCGGTCCAACGCCTGCTGGACGGCGTCGCGCAGGGGGATGGAGAGAAGCTGGTGACCTTGCAGGGCGATCTGCTCCTTCATGTCGACGATGCGGACGTCGGGAAGGGAAGCCGCGGTGGCGCGTTCTTTCAATTCCACCAGATCGTATTTGCCGGCGAGCGCGGCCTGGTAGGACTCCAGCGAGGGCGTGGCGCTGCCGAGCACGACGGGACAGCCCGCCTGCCGCCCGCGGAAGAGGGCGAGGTCGCGCGCGTGGTAGCGCGGGGCCGGATCGCTTTGCTTGTAGCTGCCGTCGTGCTCCTCGTCCACTACGATCAGGCCCAGGTTTTCCATAGGCGCGAGGATGGCCGAGCGCGCGCCCACCACGATGTCGGCCTCGCCCGCGAAAAGCTTTTTCCACAGATCGCGCCGCTCGGGATCCGAAAGGCCGCTGTGGAAGGCGGGCACCTTGCGTCCGAGGAACGCCTCGAAGCGCCCGATGGTCTGGGGCGTGAGCGCGATTTCGGGAAGGAGGACCAATACGCGCTTGCCCGCGTCCAGCACGCGCCGCGCGAGATGCAGGTACACCAAGGTCTTGCCGCTGCCGGTGATGCCGTACAGCAGGAAGGTGCGGAACTCCGAAGGCGACAACGTCGCGGCCATGCGGTCGATCGCCTCCTGCTGGGCGGGAGTGGGCGTCAGGATCGTTTCGGCCGCGGTCAGGACGGACTCCTTGCGCTTGACCTTCCTCTTAGGCGGGTGGAACAGGAACTTCGTGGCCGATTTGGGAAGCGCGGCCTGGAGGACGAGCGGAAGGGGCGTCAGGTAATAGCGGCTGATCCATCGGAGCAATTCGATCCACGAGGCGGGCACGCGCGCGCCTCCCTCCGAACCGGGGGCGAGGCGCGCGAGGGGTTTCACGGCGAAGGTCAATTCGGGCCATCCCGTCTCGACCACCACTCCGGGGACGAGCCGGTTCACCAGGGGCACCTCGACCACCGTGCCCGGCGTTAGGTCCTCGGCGGCGAACTCGCCCGCTCCGTACCAATACGCCTGGGGCATGCCCCCGCCGATCAGGACGAGGGCCTTCAGGGGGGCGGCGGGATCGAGGGGAGCGACAACATTCACGGGGCGTATATAGCTAGCTAAATCGCCTCACTATATTTCCGCGCATCGGCCGCCCCGTTTTCCCAGGAATCCCATGAAACCCCTCCTCGCCTTGCTGTGCCTGTTTCTCCTGGCGGGCTGCACCCGCAACACGGTCCGGTCCGACTACAAGCGCTCTGATTTCACCTGGGACGACTTTCGCATCTCCCATTCGGTGCTGACGACTTCGGGCGATGTGCGCGTGCTGGCCTTCAAAAAATCCTTCGCGAGCCTTTTCCCCTCCCCCGATTCCGCCGCCGCGCTCCTCGAGCGGGCGATTCTCGATTCGATGCACCGCAAGCTCGCCATTTCCGTCCGTCCCGCGCCCGTCGGCTTCCCCCCGTTGCCGGCGGAAGGGGCGGACAGCCTGGATCCGGCCGCCGGGGCGCGCCTCGACACGGTATGGACCGCGTTGGGCGCCCGCTACCTGATCCATATCCGAAACATCACGGTCACGAATTCGACCCGGGAGAACCCGCGCGTGGTGCTTCCCGGAATCGGCGGGATGGAGCCCGCGGGCGGGGGCAGCAGCGAACGGTGCGTCGTGTTCCTGACGGTGGAAATCCGCCGGATGCCCGGGCTGCGGCTCGAATACGCCTTCACCGTGCAGGCCAACTCCGAGGCGGATCTCTCCACCGCCCGGGCCGCGCTCGGCAAGGCGCTGGACGGGGCCGCCCGGGCCACCGCCGCGCACCTGCGGGGCTACTGATCCCGCGCAAGTAATTATATCGGGCTCGTTACCGCCAACTTTTCTAAAAATTCATTGCGAAATTGTAACAGAACGTTATATTGCCTCTACATCATACAGGATCCTTCATGAATTTCACGCCCGACCTCCGTTCCCTCCGCGCCGCCGCTCTGATGGCCGCCCTCGCCTTCCTTTCGGGATGCGCGCCCTATGTCACCTCCATCACGGCCCGGGACGGTTTCTCCGTCACCGACGTATCCAAGGCCCGCTCGGTCGTGGTGACGACACCCCTCCCCGTCGTTTCCGCGTTCGAGGGCTCCTACGAGGCCGCGTACGGAACCGGGGACTCACTGTCCTTCGCCGTCTCGCACGGCATCGCCACCGCGCTCGGGGACTCGGTCGCGCGGGTGATGGCTTCCACGCCCGAGAACGAAACCTTCCTGAACGCGCTGCAAACCGACGAGACCGCCCCCTACGCGCCGGCGCACGCGTTCCTGGCGGGGCTCGGGGCCAAGTACCTGGTGCATGTCCGCGGCGTCAACGTGACGCAGCGCTTTGTGTACAGCTATAACGGAGGCAGCCAGACGATTTGCATGGTCGTGCTGAACGTGGAGATCTGGGACAGCGAAACCCGCACGAAGCAGATCGCCTTTACCACCACGGGAGAGTCGGGCGTGTTTCTGTTCGCGTTCCAGACCGCCCTCAAGAACGCCGTCGCCAGGGCGGGCGCCCTCACCGGCAAGTACATCGCGACCGGGCATCCTGGCCCGTGATGCCGCGCCCGGCCTATTGCCTGAAGATCTGCCTGGCCTTGCTGGCGCTGGCGGGAGCCGCCGCGGCCCAGACTTCGCCCGGGAATCCGGATGTTTGCGACGGCCAAGGGCGCTCCGGCGAGGCGAAAAACTTCGTGGTTCACCTGAAGGGCGGCTCGACCGTGTCGGGGCGCTCCTGGCTGTGCCGGGATCCCTTGGGAAACAGCACCGCCATGCGCCTCAAGATCGACGGACGCACGATTTACCCCTTTCACACCGACTCCATCTTCGAGGAGGGGATCAAGGGCATCCCCGCGCCCGGCTCGGCGGCCTGGGCCTTTCCCGTCGCCGAGGGAAGGATTCGCGTTTTCGCGGCGCGCCCGGGCCGTGATCTCGAGCAGGCGACCGCCCTCTCCAAGGACTCCGAGCCGCTGGTCCGCTATAACTTGATGGCGCTCGAACAGCGCGTGCGGGACAACCCCCGGGCCATGCGCCTCGTCCAGAATCGGCGCCGGGTCGGATTGCATTCCGGCGCGATGGCTGCGGGCGGCGCCGTGCTGGCCTTCATCGGACTCGTCACCAGCGTCGAAGAGGTCCCGGACGAAAACTCGGTGAGCGGAACGAGGCCGGAGTTTCACCCCAACCCGCTTTTCTTCACAGGCATCGGGGTCATGATAGGATCATGGTTCGTGCCCTACCTCGTGACCCAGGATAATCCGCGGCAGGCCCTGCGGCTTTACAATGCCGCCGCCGCGGATTCCGCCGCCCCGGCGGGAACGCGTTAACGAAAGGCCTTCAGCCGCTCCACCGCCGCGCGCAGGGTCTCTTCCTTCTTGCAAAAACAAAAGCGCAGCAAGTCGTCGCGCCTTTGGGTGAGGGCTTTTGACCCGGAACGGTAGAACGAGGATCCCGGTACCGCCGCGACGCCGGCGGCCGTGACCAGTTCCCGCGCCAGCTCGACATCATTGCGCGGCCCGCCCTTCTTCTTCAGGAACGCGCCGGCCTCGGCCATGATGTAGTAGGCGCCCGCCGGCTGGAAGGGGTTGTACCCCGCTTCCCGCAATCCCGCCATCAGGTACTCGCGCCGCTCGCGGTACTCCCCCGCCATCGCGCGGTAATATTCCGCGGGCATGCCCAGCGCGCCCTCGACAGCCGCCTGCAGCGGGGTCGCCGCGCACACGGTGAGGAAATCGTGCACCTTGCGCAGCGAGGCGGTCAGCGGGGCCGCCGCGATGGCCCATCCCACGCGCCACCCCGTGACCCCGTAGGTCTTGGAGGCGCTGCCTATCGTGACCGTGCGGTCCTGCAGGCCCGGAATCGAGGCCGGGCTCACGTGGCGCGCGCCGTCGTACAGAATGTGCTCGTAGATCTCATCCGAAAAAACCAGCACGTTCCACTTATGGCAAAGCTTCGCGATCGCCTCCAGCTCGGCGCGCGAAAAAACCTTGCCCGTCGGGTTATGCGGCGTCGTCAGCACGATGGCGGCGGTCTTCGGCCCGAATGCGCGCCGCAGCTCCTTCTCGTCGAACGTCCAGTCGCCGGTTTTCAAATCCGGCCGCAAGGTGACGTAGACCGGTTTCGCCCCCGAGAGATAACTGTCGGGATGGTAGTTCTCGTAGAACGGCTGGAACAGAATCACCTCGCGGCCCGGGTCGACCAGCCCCAGGAAGGCGCACATCATGGCCTCGGTCGAGCCGCAGGTGACGGTCACTTCCGTCTCGGGGTCGGCCGCGATGCCGTTGTAGGCCCGCGCCTTGCGCGCCACGGCCTCCCGCAGCCCCCGCGAACCCCAGGTGATCGAATACTGGTTGTGATCTTCGGTCACGGCCCGGTTCGCCAGCTCCTTGAGGGCGGGCGGACAGGGGAAGTCGGGAAACCCCTGCGCCAGGTTGACGGCCCCGTGAACCTGGGCCAGGCGCGTCTGCTCGCGGATCACGGATTCGGTGAAACGGTGCAGCCGCCGCGACGCGGAGGAGGCGAGGGGCCGGGTCACGCCAGGTCTCCGAAGCGGCGGCGGTGCAGGAACAATCCGAGCAGGGGCTGCAGGCTGGTGATCCCGGCGGAAGCCGCCGCGAAGGTCTTCAGGGTCGTCGTGATGTGCTCGCCCTCGTCCGCATGCCCGGCCGCTCCGCCTTCCAGCGCGCGATAGGCGGCGGCGTCCAGTTCCAGGTCGACGGCATAAAAAT
The DNA here is from genome assembly GCA_021155885.1 of Fibrobacteria bacterium. GTDB lineage: Bacteria > Fibrobacterota > Fibrobacteria > UBA11236 > UBA11236 > UBA11236. The sequence goes on from JAJNBB010000017.1 coordinate 38,270, forward strand.
GAAGGCTCTCGTCCGACAAGCCGGGCGAACTGTAAAGCTCCTTGTCCCATAGCGGGACCAAGGAGGCCGGGTCCGCGCGCAGCCCGGTTTCCTCCGCGAGCTCCCGCAATGCCGTGCCGGCGGGGTCGTCGTCCCCGTCCACCATGCCGGCGGGGAACTCCAGGCTCAGGTCGCCGCTGCCCACGCGCCGCTGGAGGATCATCAGGAACTTCTTCTCGCCCGTTTCGCGGTTCCGGACCACCGGCACCACCACGCAGGCCGCGCCGCGCAGCAGCACGTAGGGCAACAGGGGCTTGCCTTCGGGATCGCGGCCCTCGGCGTTCAGCAAGGCGAACAGCATGCCTTCGCCGTGGCGCCGGTTCAGGATGTCGAGCGGTTCGAGGGAATCCAGCTTCCAGCCTTGGGCGCCCAGGCGGTTTTCCCAGGCGCGCACCATCGGCGCGGCGCGCCAGCCGGGCGGGACCTCCGGGCTCACGAGGCCCAGTCCCTCGGCTTCAGGAAATATTCCGTCAGCCGCTCCTCGGCGCTGCCCGGTTCGGGGACGTAGCCGTAGATCCAGGTGCACAGCGGGGGCATCGACATCAGGATGGATTCCGTGCGGCCGTCGGACTGGAGGCCGAAAAGCGTGCCGCGATCCCAGACTAGGTTGAACTCCGCGTAGCGCGAGCGGCGGTGCAGCTGGAAGGCCCGCTGCGCCGGGGTGAAGGGAAGGTCCTTGCGCGCGGCGAAGGGCCGGTAGAGGTCGGGGAACAGCCGGCCCAGCGCCTCGACGAAGGCCAGCTCATCCTCTTTCGGGCCGCGCAAATGGTCGAAGAAAAGCCCGCCCACCCCGCGCGCTTCCCTGCGGTGCGGCAAATAGAAATAGGCGTCGCATGCCTGCTTGTAGGCCGCATAGTCGCGGTGCATGGTCTCGCAAAACCCGCGCAGCGCGCGGTGAAACCCGCGCACGCCGGCTTCCTCGGGGTAGAAGGGCGTCAGGTCCACGCCGCCCCCGAACCAATGCACGTCGCCCGCCTCGAAGTAGCGGATGTTCAAATGCACCGTGGGGGCATGGGGGTTATGGGGATGCAGCACCAGGCTGACCCCCGTCGCGAAAAAGGGCGTGCCGTCGGGAATGCGAAAGGCGGTGGCCGCGGAAGCGGGCAACGAGGTCCCGGTCAACGCGGAGAAATTCACCCCGCCCTTTTCCAGCAGGTTGCCGCCCTCGTAGACGCGCGTGCGCCCGCCGCCGTCCCCTTTCTCATAGGTCCACGCGTCCTCGCGGAAGCGCGTCCCGTTCTCGGCGTCCAAAAAAGCGCAGATGTGGTCCTGAACCGCGCGGAACCGCTGCGCGACTTCATCGCGAAAGGATTGCATGTTTGAAAAGTAGTTGTTGGTTGTCGGTTGTTTGTTGTTAGAGAAAAGCCTCCATACCAACTATTTAGCGGAACGGCCGCTTTCCTGTGATTTTCAACCAACAACTAACAACCAACAACGGCGGAGAATGGCCCTCAAAGAAGTATTTTAACCCCCATGGACACCCTCACCTTTTGGCAAAGCCTTCCGTCGCACATGGACCCGGTGATTTTCCGGATCGGGTCCTTCCAGCTTCAGTGGTACGGCCTCATGTACCTGGTGGCCTTCGCCGTCACCTACCTGCTGGCCAAGCGGCGCACGCGCGAGGAACCTAAACGCTTTCCCTACGACCCCGAATTCCTCAAGAACCTGATGACCTGGGCCTTTTTCGGCGTGCTGCTGGGCGGCCGCCTCGGCTATGTGTTCTTCTACAACTTCGAGTACTACCTCGCCCATCCCCTCGAGATCATCCTGCCGTTTCGCAGCGGCCCGAACGGCCTGCAGTTCACCGGCATCTCCGGCATGTCGTACCACGGCGGCCTGATCGGCTGCTTCGCCGCCTGCGCGCTCTACTGCCGCAAGCCGCGCAATGGTCAAAAACCGGCCGACCTCTGGAACCTGTGCGACCTGTATTTTCCAGCCATCCCGCTGGGGTATACCTTCGGCCGGATCGCCAACTTCATCAACGGCGAATTGTGGGGGCGCGTCACGGACTCCCCCATCGGCATGGTCTTCCCGGCCGCGCCGGGGACGCTCCCGCGCCATCCTTCGCAGCTCTACGAAGCGTTTTTCGAGGGAATCGTACTGTTCCTGATCCTGTGGTCGCTGCGCAAGCGGAAGTTTCCCACGGGGTCCTTCGCGGGCCTCTACCTTATCGGGTACGGCTTCTTCCGCTTCTTCATCGAGTACTTCCGCGAGCCCGACGCGCAACTGGGCCTCTATTGGTTCGGGCTTTTCTCGCAGGGCCAGGCGCTGTGCGCGGCCATGATCCTCGCCGGCATCGCGCTGATCGCCTGGAGAAGCCGCAAGGCCGGCGCGCGCGCGGCTCTGTAGGGACGGGACCCCGCCCTACTTCTTGAAGGCGAAGAACACCGCTCCCACCAGGAGCAAAAAGCTTACGCCGTGGTTCCAGCGGAAGCTTTCCTTGAAGTACCACGCCGAGAAGCAGACGAACACCGTCAGCGTGATGACTTCCTGCAGCATCTTGAGCTGCACCACCGAGAATTGCGCCGATCCCAGCCGGTTGGCGGGAACCTGCAGGCAGTATTCGAAAAAGGCGATGCCCCAGCTCGCGAAAATCACGATCCAGAGCGGCGAGCTTTTGAACTTCAGGTGGCCGTACCACGCGAAGGTCATGAAGATGTTCGAAAGAACGAGGAGGAGGATGGCTTTCATGGGATCCGGGCCGTCCTAGGGGTTCTGTTTCGTCCCCGCCCCCGCGGGGGCGGGCTCCGCCGGGGCGACGAAGCGGTACACCCGTTCGCCCGGACGGGCCATGCCCAGCTCCTTGCGCGCGAGCTTCTCGAGATAGGTCGTGTCGGTCAACAGGCGCTCCTTCTCCCGCAGCAACTCCCGCTTGCGTGCCTCCAGGCTGTCGACCTGGACCCGGATGTCGTTTTTCTGCGACCGCAGTTCGGCCAGCTTGAGCAGGCCTCGCGGGCCCGCCAGGACCTGGTAAAGAATGAACAACGCCACGGCGATCAACCCCCAGCGGATCCAGGGGCGGCGCTTGCGCGGTGCGGCTGCGGGGGACATGGGGGGAAAGGTAACAGGTAACAGGTAACAGGTGACAGGAGCTGTAAGCTTCCAGGTGTTCCCTGTAACCTGTTACCTGTTCCCTACAAGCCTATATGCCGGTCCCGGCAATCTCTCCACCTGCCCTTTCATCTCGAGCACCAGCAGGGATTCCAGCAACGCCGCCCCGGCGCGCTCCGGGGGCCACAGGTTTCCGGCGACGGCGCGCGCGGCCAGCGCGTCGAGGCCGCACGCCTCGTCGCCGGACCACAGCCGCAGCACGGGATCGGCGGGCGGGAC
>JAJNBB010000018.1 GCA_021155885.1 Fibrobacteria bacterium
TGCGCATGCGCTGGGGTAACGCCGGCGCCTTCGACAGCTCCAGTGGAACCGCGGTGTTCGACACCGCGAAGGGCTTCAAGGCCGTGTGGCATTTCAGCGAAGGAACCGCCAGCGACAGCGCCCGTGACGCCACGGCGAACAAGTTGAACGCGGAACCACTGCGGGGCGGCAACAACGCCTCCAGTTATGATCTTGCTCCCGGGGATACGGTCGGCATTATCGGCCGTGCCCGCCGCTTCGGCTTCGGCACGGGCTCCAACTACAGCGCCACGAGCGGATCGCATGGCAACTACTACTCGGTTCCCAATTCCGCCAGCGGCCCGCTGAATTTTCCCGAGGATGGGGTTTATTCGGTTTCCGCCTGGGTGAACGTGAACGCGGTGGGCACGTCCCGCACCATCGCCTCCAAGGGCAACATGCAGTACTATCTCGAGTTGCGGGCTTCCGGCCGCCAGTGGGAGTTTACCGAGTACCAAGGCGGGACCGGCTACGAGCAGGTATTGGGCGATACGATCAAGGCGTCGACCCCGCTGGAAGCGGCCACCAACAACCAGTGGCAGCACCTCGTGGGCGTGCGCAACGGCACGAGCCAAAAGTTGTACTGGAACGGGGTGATGGTGGATAGCACCATTAACCTCGACGCGAACACGGGCGCCCGCACCACTTCGAATTTCCATATCGGCAAGAACCCGAACGGGACGGATCGTTTCTGGCGCGGCGAACTCGATGAGATCCGCGTGGCCGGGGTTTCGCGCAACCTCGACTGGATCAAGCTGGAATTCGAGAACCAGAAGGCCGCCCAAAGCCTGCTCGTGGTGGTCGGGCCGCCCACGGCGCTCGACTATTCCCAGGATACGGCGGCATACGGGCTCGGAGCGGCGATCACGCCGAACGTCGCGACGGTGACGGGGGCGGTGGACAGCTTCACGGTGGCCCCCGCGCTTCCCGCGGGCCTCTCGCTGAACAAGACCACGGGCGCCATCACCGGTACGCCCACGGCGATCACGGCGGCGGCGAACTATGTGGTGAGCGCGATCAATGGGTTCGGCACGGCCAAGGACACCCTGCGCCTGAGCATCGTGTCGGCGCCCCCGGCGATCAACTACGTCTCCTCGGTCACCTACCTGCTGAACGCCACCATCGCAACCTTGAGCCCTTCGGTCGCGGGTTCGGTGGACAGCTTCACGGTGTCCCCGGCGCTTCCCGCGGGGTTGACGCTTCACAAAACCTCGGGGGCGATCTCGGGAGCTCCCACGGCGGCGAGCGCCGCCGCGAACTATGTGATCACCGCGGCCGGCGCCACCGGCACCGGCAAGGATACGGTGAGCATCACGGTCATCGCCAGCGAGGATTATACCACCTGGAGCCGCCACAAGACCCTATGGCTGAATACCACCAATACGGGAGCCAACGTTCCGGGCACGGTTCTGAACTTCCCGGTGCTGGTCCGTTTCTCGACTACCGACACGGTGTATTCGCAGATGCTGGCGGGCGCCGCCGACCTTCGCTTCACGAAATCCAACAATGTGACGCGGCTGCCCCACCAGATCGAGACCTGGGACAGCGCGGGCAAGTCCGCCGCGGTGTGGGTGTTGGTCGACAGCATCCTGGGCGGCAACGGTACCCAGAACATTCGCATGCACTGGGGCAAGGCCGCGACGCCGAATCTCTCGAGCGGTCCCGCGGTTTTCGACACGTCCAAGGGATTCCGGGCGGTGTTCCACTTCAGCGAACGCACGAACGACACGGCGTTTAATTCCACGCAATACACCTTCAGGGGCGTTCCCCAGCGCACCGCCACGACCTACAGCTTCCCCGAGGATACGGTCGGGGTGATCAGCCGGGCCCGGCGCTACGGCATCGGCGCCGGCACGGCGACCACCAACAACGCCGGCAGCTACTTCACGGTCAACGGCTCCGCCGCGCCGCTGGACTTCGCCATGAACGGACCCTATACGCTTTCGCTATGGGCCTTCGTGAACGAGACGGGCACGTCCCGCACGATGGTTTCCAAGAGCGACCGCCAGTACGCCTTCGAGCGCCGCAACACCGGCGCCGATTGGGAATTCGCCGAGCACAACGTCCCGCTGGGCGGATGGCAGGTGGTAGGTTCCCCCTCCACCGCGGGCGTGTGGACGCATTTGGTGGGCGTGCGCAACAACGGGGGTTCGGCGCTGTATGTGGACGGAGCGCTGGTGGACACGGTCCCGAACAGCGACGCCACCACGACGGCGCGGATCACGACCACGGACCTGAACATCGGGCGCAGCCCCGACGGCGGCACCAACAACGCGGCGCGTTACTACTGGCGCGGCATGCTGGATGAGGTGCGCGTGGCCGGGGTGTCCCGCAGCGCGAACTGGGCCAAGCTGGAGTTCGAAAACCAGAAGGCCGCCCAAACCTTGGTGTCGCCCACCCAACCGGTGGGCATCCTGCCGAGGAACGCGCGCGTGAACGCGCACGGCGAGGGAATCGCGGCGAAGGCCCTGGGCACCGGCATGTTATTCCAGCTCTCGGGAGCCCCGCAAGGCGGCAAGCTTAACCTGATGAACATGCAGGGACGGACGATCTGGAGCGGGACGTTCTCGGCCGGAATGGAACACTTGGCCTGGAACGGCACCGCGGCGAATGGTCAGGCAGTGCCCGCCGGCATCTATCTGGTTCGGGTAAAGCTGTCGGACAAGGCGGGCGACGCGGGGCGTACCCTTAGCCTCAAGGTGCCGTATACGCCCTAAAGCCGGTCGCACTCCCGATAAAAAAAGCCTCCCTTGGGGAGGCTTTTTTTATGGAAGCCGCCTTTTAAGAGGTTTTTGAGAGCGGTAGTGTTTTTGTGAGAAGTAAGCATCCCAAGTAGGAGTTTCGCGATAGATTTGTCTTCAGTCTTGTGGGGCTTCGAGGCTTTCTGGACATGAAACGTGAGGGGGATCGAATGAAAAAGGAATTTTTGGGGCTGGCTGTCGTTTTGGGGGCCACCGCGTTTTTGAATGCCCAGGAAAACTATTCCACGTCGTGGTCGCAGCATAGGAGCTACGTCCTGAACACCACGGCTTCCGGAGCCAACGTGCCGGGAACCGTGTTGAACTTTCCGGTGCTCGTCCGCTTGAGCGCCGCAGACTCCGCGGTCTTCACCGGCGCGAAGGCGGGCGGGGTTGACCTGCGCTTCACCAAGGCGAACAACGCCACGCGGCTGCAGCATGAGATCGAGTCCTGGAACGCGACGGGTCGCACGGCCGCCATTTGGGTGAAGGTCGACACGGTGCCCGGCAATGCCACGGCGACCCTTCGCATGCACTGGGGGAACAGCGGCGCCGCGGATAGTTCCAAGGGTTCCGCCGTGTTCGACACGGCCAACGGCTTCGAGGCCGTCTTTCACCTGAACGGCGCCGCCGGGGATACGGTGCGGGACGTTACCGCCAATGGTTATCGCGGCGTTCCCACCGTGGGAACCACTGCGGGGAGCACCGTTCCCAAGGATACGGCCGGAGTCATCGGCTCCGCCAAGGCGTTCGGGGGCACCAACAGCGACGACACCACCGGCGCGCAAACCGGCGGCGCTTACCGCCTTGAGACCGCAGGCGGCGGGCGGACCAACAACTCCTTCAACTATGTGGGCAATGACGCTGAGTTTACCCTCTCCGTATGGACGAATTTCGATGCGTTCCGCCCCACGGGAAACTTCTCGCGTCGCCGCGGCCTTATCACCAAGGCGAGCGCATTGACCGATGGAACTCCCGCGACTGCCGACACGGCGCTCGGGTTCGCGCCCAGCAACAATGACCCGCTTACGCAGTGGTATCTCCGGCCCAACAACGTGGACCGGGTCATGCACGTGCAGAGGAGCACGATCCCCGCCGGCGGCACGGCGCCGTACAGCATCGTGGCGAGCGGCGGCGTTTCCAACGTGCTGAACAACTGGAATTATGTCTCCTACGCGGCGGCGGGCGCGACGGCCAACGGAAACCGCTTCCGCCTTTATAACAGTACCGGGACGACGACACGGGAAATCAACGACGAGCCCGGATTGAACAAGGACGTGGACGTGTTCATCGGCGCGCTGGCCGCGGGAGCCGGATCCAAGAACAACGGCATGCTCTTCCTGAACGGCATGATGGACGAGGTGCGCATCTCCAAGGTGGCGCGCGATTCGAACTGGGTGAATCTGGAGTACGCCAACCAGAAGGCGGGGCAAACCTTGGTATCCGTGGCGGGGCCACCGACCGCCCTGGATTATTCCTCGGATACGGCGGCCTATGCCCTTGGCGGGTTGATCACGCCGAACCTGGCGACGGTCACGGGAGCGGTGGACAGCTTCACGGTGGCCCCGGCGCTGCCGGCGGGCCTGGCGTTGAACAAAACCTCGGGTGCCATCACCGGCACTCCCACGGCGATCACGGCAGCGGCCAACTATGTCGTTACCGCGATGAACGGCTTCGGCACGGCCAAGGACACCCTGCGCCTGAGCGTCACGGCCCCCGTCAACGAGGACTATGCCACCTGGACCCAGCGCGACACGCTATGGCTGAACACCCAGACCAATGGCGCGGGCACCACCGCGCTGGTGCGGGATTTCCCCGTGCTGGTGCGGCTTGACTCCTCGGCATTCGCTTCGGTGTATACCCAGTCCACCGGCCGGGGCGCGGACCTGCGCTTCTTGAAGGGCGCCGCCAACGTGCGCTTGCCGCACCAGATCGAGTCGTGGGATAGCGCGGGCAAAAAGGCGGCCATCTGGGTCCTGGTGGACAGCGTGAAGCCCAACGACCGGACGCAAACCATCCGGATGTTGTGGGGCAAGGCGGGCGCGCCCAGCCTCTCCAGCGGCCCCTCCGTGTTCGATACCGCCAATGGCTACGTGGGCGTTTGGCACATGGGCGGATCCGACACCGTGACCGACGCGACGGGTAACGGCTTCAATGGCACGAACATCGGCAGCACGGCCGCCGCGGGCCTCCTGGGCCCGGCCCGTGCGTTCAACGGCACCGACCAGCGCATCGCGGTCCCGCATAACGCCAAGTTCAACATCGCCCAGAACCTGACCCTGTCGGTCTGGATCAATCCCGCCACCTGGGAGGGAAGCAAGTACTTCGTGAACAAGGGTTCCGGTCAGAACGGGTCGGCGATCTGGGGCTTGCGGGACAACAGCACCGGGTTCATGTTGCTGGAAACCGGCCCCACGACCAACACCGTCAACATGGCGGACGACCAGCTGCCGCTGAACACGTGGTACTACATCACCGGCACCTATGGCGGCGGGCAGGCCAAGATATACAGAAACGGCGTGCTGATGAATACGATTGCCAGCACCACCGACCTGACCACCACCAACACGCAGGAGGTCGGCATCGGCCGAAGGTCCACGACCTCCGACGGGACCCACTGGTTCTCGGGCATCATGGATGAGGTCCGCGTGCAAAAATCGCTGCGCGACTCGAACTGGATCAAGATGGAGTACCATAACCAGAAGGCCGGCCAGAACCTGGTATGGCTGAGCCAGCCTCCCATCGTGGTAGGCGTGGGCGCGCGCATGGCGTCGGTGTCGCCTCTGGGATTCTCGGTGAAGCCTCTCGGGAGCGGAATGCTGTTTCAGCTTACGGGCACGACCTTGGGCGGCAAGATCGCTCTGATGGATATTCACGGGCGCACGATCTGGACCGGGGTCTTCCCGGCCGGGGTGAACCAGGTGACCTGGAACGGCGTGGCCGGCAACGGTCACGCGGTTTCCGGAGGCGTCTACCTTGTCCGCGTCACTCTCGGCGCTGTGAACGGCACGGCAAAGGTGCTTGAAGCGAAGGTGCCCTTCACGCCCTAAGCGACGCCTTGACTTGAAAAAAGCCTCTCCTCTAAAGGGAGGCTTTTTTCTGCGGGCGCGGTTAATTTGGTTTCATAAACTTGTTTCGAATGCTCAAGAAAAGGGATAACATGAAGTACAGGGCAAGATTTTCCGCACGGGCGTTTTCCGCCGTCTGCGTTTCGCTCCTCTCGATGGCGGCCGCGCAGGAAGATTATTCCACCTGGGCTCACAACGAGTCCATCAAGGTGAACACCGCGGCCACCGGCGGAGGCGCCGGCACCACGACCGTGCTGACCGGGTTTCCCGTGCTGGTTCGGCTGACCGCGGCGCAGGCCACGGTATTCGCCCAGGCCAAGGCCGGCGGCGCCGACATCCGGTTCCGCAGGGGAACCGCGACCGTGCTTCCGTACCAGATCGAGCGGTGGGATTCGGCCGGAAAGGCGGCGGAAATCTGGGTTCGCCTGGACAGCGTGCAGGCCAATAACGCCACGCAGGCTTTCACGATGTATTGGGGCAAAAGCTCGGCGGCGGACAGCTCGAAGGGCGTCGCCGTCTTCGATACGGCCGGAGGTTACCAGGGGGTGTGGCACTTCAACGGCGCGCTTAACGACGCGACGCGCAACGCCTACAACGGAACCGACAACGGCACGGGCGAGGCGGCCGGGGCCGTGGGCCGCGGCCGGAGCTTCAACGAGGCGAGCAGCATCAGCCTGGGCAATCCGTCCAAGATGCGAAGCGGGGACGCGGACCGGTTCACGGTCGAATCCTGGGTGAACTGGACCTCTATCGGCACCGGCGCCAGCGACCGCTACCGCACTATCATCAACCATGGGACGACCAACAACGCGGACCAGTTCTTCATGTACGCGCGCAATCCCTCGTCGGGCGGGGAGGATCCCTATTACGCCTTCGGGTATTACACCGGTTCGACCTCGAACAACGCGACGAATCCGGGCATCGCGTCGGACATGGGTACCTGGGTGCACGTTACCGGAGTGTACGACGGGACGGAATGGCGGGTCTACCGGAACGGGGTGCTCGGGGGAACGACCCCCAAGGAGGGGACGCCCGTGAACTCCAGCGCCGACTGGATCATCGGCGCCTGGGGGACGTCGCGTTATTTTCTCGGAACGATGGATGAAATCCGCTTCTCCAACCGGGTGCGCAGCGCCGACTGGATCAAGCTCGCGCACGCGACGCAGAGGCCGGGCGCTACGGCGGTGGTCTTCGGGACGCCGGCGGCATTGCGGGATGCCGACGCGTCCCTCGCCGAATCCTTCAGGGTGGTCCCTTCGGCGGCGGGGGTTACGTTCACCTTGCCCGCCGGTTCGGGCCGGGTTTTGTTGACGGTGAACGACATGCGGGGCAAGGTGCTCTGGAGCCGCGAGGCGGAGCTGGGTTCCAGCCTGACCTGGTCGGGCAAGGGTTTGCCGGCGGGCCTGTATGCGGCCCGGATGACCTTAAAGGAAGGCGACCGCGAAGGGCGCTCCTTCCAGAAGCAATTCTCCCTAGCACGGTGACCCGCCGTTGCCGCACCCTTTTCACCATCGGTAACTTGAAAGTCAAGGACATATTTCCGTGGAGAGCAGCATGACAAAATTTCTTGCCCTTGCGGCGTTTACCGCCTTTCTGACGCCCCTTCTCGCCCAGGAAAATTACGCCCAATGGACGGGCCAACGCTCCTATTATCTTAACACTACGGCGAGCGGCGCGAACGTGCCGGGAACGGTCCGCAATTTTCCGGTACTCATTCGGCTGAGCGTCGCCGACTCCGCAATTTTCACCGCAGCCAAGGCGGCCGGGGCCGACCTGCGCTTCACGAAGCCGAACGGCACGCGGCTCCAGCATCAGATCGAGTCCTGGAGCGCGACCGCGAAGACCGCGGCCATCTGGGTGCGGGTCGACACCGTGCGCGGCAATACCGCGAATCAGGTGCTCCGGATGCACTGGGGCAAGCCGGACGCCGCCGACAGTTCGCGCGGCGCGGCGGTGTTCGACACGGCCAATGGCTTCGTGGCGGTCTGGCACATGACCGGTGCGGGCAACGCGGAGTTCAGCTCGACGGCGAATCAACTGGATGCCGTCCCGGGATCGGCCGTGCCCGGTTCGGCTGCCGGCAACATCGGGTCGGGCCGCACTTTCGATGGGTCGACGCAATACTTCACGGTGAACGATAACCCGCGCCTGAACTTCACGGAACAAATCACGATTTCGCTCTGGGTGAACGCGACAAACTGGAACGGCAGCACCCGCCTCATCCAGAAAAGCGCCGCCGGCGACAACAACTCCGGCCAATACGGCTTGCGCGACGACAGCAACAACATGCTTGCGCTCAACCTCAACGGAGTGCACACCGCCAACGGGGCGGCGCCGTCTCCGGCCGTGGGAGAATGGCACTTGGTCCACGTCACGTTCGACGGCAGCGCGACCGCCCAGTATCAGGACGGCGCCCTGGTGGCTTCCGGGAGCAACAGCGCGCCCATCGCCACGAGCAACGGGGACCTGAACATCGCCCGCCGCCCGGATGGTACCAGCTTCTTCACCGGCACGATGGACGAAGTGCGCATCAACAAGGTGGCGCGAAGCGCGGACTGGGCGAAGCTGGAGTACGAAAACCAGAAGGCCGGGCAAACCCTGATGACGCTGAACCCCGTGGGCGTGCGCTTTTCGGGCTCGACGGGTGCGCGCGGAGAGTCCTTCGCAGTGGCGTCCTCGGCTGCCGGGGTCACCTTCACCCTGCCCGCCGGATCGGGGCGAGCGCTATTGACGGTGAGCGATATGCGGGGCAAAGTGCTCTGGAGCCGCAAGGCGAACCTCGGCTCCCGCCTGACCTGGTCGGGCAGGGGATTGCCGGCGGGCGCCTATACGGCCCGGGCGACCCTTCTTGAAGGCATCCAGAAGGGCCTTTCCTTCCAGAGGAATTTCGTCCTGGCCAGGTGAGACGCGCGGGATTTCCGGAAGATTCCAGGCCTTCTCCCGGCAACCCCGGGGGAAGGCCTTTTTTTTCAGGAGATGGGTCCGTTCATTAAAAACGACGCAATTTCGCAGGTTCGGCGATAGATTATCAGCACCATCAAGGAGCGCCATGTGAAACGACAATTTCTGGGCTTGGCGGCCGTCCTCGGTTTCGCCGCCATTTTGAACGCGCAGGAAACCTATGGCACCTGGACGAATCACCGCAACGTTTATTTGAACACCTCGGCTTCCGGAGCTTCCGTGCCGGGCACGGTGACGAATTTTCCGGTGTTGGTCCGCCTGACCGCCAAGGATTCGGCCACCTTTTCGCAGGCGCTGGCCGGCGGCGCCGACATTCGCTTCACCCTGGCGGGCGACGTGACGCGCCTGAAGCACCAGATCGATTCCTGGGACGCCGTTGCCAGGACCGCCGCGATCTGGGTGCGTGTCGATAGCGTGAGAGGCAACAACAGAACGCAAATGATTCGCATGCATTGGGGCAAGCCCGGCGCGGCGGACAGTTCCAGCGGAACGGCGGTGTTCTCCAACGGCTTCACGAATGTGTGGCACCTCGGCAACGCCGCCGGCGTGGCCGCGCGCCCCAACGCGATCACCGGCGGCAACGCGGCGACCCCCGTCAACTTCCCCGGAGCCTACAGCGCTCCCGTCGCCCTGATCGGCAAGGGCGAGTACCTGCGCGGCGGCAACGGCTATTCCGCGGGCGCTCCGACCGCGTCCCTCCTGAACGATTATCTCGATCTCGGCAGCATCACCGCCGACTACAGCCAGGGCTTTACCGTCTCGCTTTGGATCAAGCAGGACGTCCTCGGCAACAACACCGCCTACTTCACCGCCTCGGAAACCCCGGCGGGCACGGCGACGGGCGGCCTGATCGTGTTCGGCGGCCAAGGTAACGAGGGCGCCCTCGGCGCCAAGATGCGCCAGCGCAACGGCACGACGGGTTCCAACACGGGCATCCTCAACACCGACGGATCCCTGGGCGTCGTCGTCGGCTCCTGGTGCCACGTCCTGGGTACCTTGAACAACAGCGGGGACATGGCCTATTACCTGAACGGCGTGTCCGTCGGAAGCACCAGCGGGATAACGGCTTATTCCAGCGTGACCCGTCCTGTCAACCAACTCGGCACCAGCCTCGCCCACGCCCAGTATGTCGATTCGAGCTTCCACGGCACCCTCGACGAGGCGCGGCTCGCCAACGTGGGCCGCTCCGCCGACTGGGCGAAACTTGAATACGAGAATCAAAAGCCCGCGCAGACCCTCGTGTCCTTCGACACGGTTCCTCCCGCTTCGATCGGGCGTTCGGCGCGGATGGCATCGCGTCCGGTCCTTTCCGCCCGCGCCCGCGGCCGCGAGGTGACCTTCCAGGTTTCCGGCATCGAGGCCGGCGGCGGCCTCCTTTCGATTTCGGACATGCGGGGGCGCACCGTGTGGCAGGCGGCGTTCGCTCCCGGCTCGAACCTCCTGGTTTGGGACGCCGTTCGCGCGCCCTCGGGCATCTACATGGCGAGCGCGCGCTGGATGAACGCCCAGGGAAAACCCGTGAAGGTTCTTCAGGCGAAAGTCCCCCTCACGCGTTAAGAGCGGGAGCCCCGCTTACTTTTCGCGCCCCAGAAAGGCGGGCAGCTGCCGCAGGATCCATCCCTCGCGGCGCTCCACCCTTCGCGGCGGGTACACGGGCGACCAGGAGCGGGGCTTGGGCAAAATGGAGGCGAGCCGCGCGGCCTGCGGGCGCGTGAGGCGCCGGGCGTCGCGGCCGAACCAGTGCCGCGACGCGGCCTGGGCTCCATAAATCCCCGGGCCCATCTCGGCCACGTTGAGGTACATCTCCAGGATGCGCCGCTTGGGCCAGAGGGTTTCGATCAGCACGGTGAAATAGACCTCAAGTCCCTTGCGGGCCCAGGAGCGCGCGGGCCAGAGGAAAAGGTTCTTGGCGGTTTGCTGGCTGATGGTGCTCGCGCCGACCACCCGGGTGCGGCCGCGGGCCCGCGCGCGTTCGTTGCGCCGCAGGGCGTTCCGGATGGCCTCGAAGTCGAAGCCGTGGTGGTCGTAGAACCTCTGGTCCTCGGCGACCACCACGGCCGCGGCCAGGTACGGGGAGATTTCGTCCAGCGAACGCCAGTCCTTGTAAAGTTTCAGGGGTTGGTCCCCGGCGATCTGATCCCCCAGCCGGAGCAGCATGAGGGGGGTGACGGGAGGCGGAACGAAGCGGTAAACCAGCACGACGCTCACCGTGGAGACCACGAAAAAGACCACGGCTAGGCGCACGGCATGCAGCAAGCGCAGGAAGAGGGGCGTTCCCTTTCGGAACAGCGGCGCGGGCGAGAAAATCTTTTTCATGGGCAACCGACCAAGAATAGGCTAAAACCGCCGGAAAAACAGGCTTAAAGTTAACCCCGGACGCCCGATTTAATACTTTAGGAGCCCCTGTGCCCCGCCCAAGGGGCGCCTTTTTCTTTTTCGAGCGACGGTTTCATGATCTTCAATACTCTGCTCACCAAAATTTTCGGCACCACGCACGAACGCGAGGTCAAGCGGCTTCTGCCCCAGGTGGAGGCGATCAACGCCTTGGCCCCTCGCGTCGAGGTTCTGGACGACGCCCAGTTGCGCGGCAAGACCGTGGAGTTCCGTGAGGCGTTGAAGCAGGGCAAGACTTTGGACGACCTGCTTCCCGAGGCCTTCGCGGTCTGCCGCGAGGCCGCCGACCGGCGCCTGGGCATGTTGAACGTCCTGAACCCGGCCTTCGGCTTCGACCTGGGCCTTTTGTCGGCGGCCTCGCGCGCCGCGGCGGAGGACGCCAAACAGAAGCTCGCCGACGGCGCCCCTCATCCCGACCTTTTCTTCCCGGCCTCCTTTTACGCCGAGATCCGCGCTCTGCATCCCGAAAGCCGCTTCCCGTTCCGTTACCGTCCCTTCGACGTCCAGCTCATCGGCGGCATGGTGCTGCACGAGGGCAAGATCGCCGAGATGAAAACCGGCGAAGGGAAGACCGTGGTCGCGACCGCGCCCGTCTATCTCAACGCGCTCTCCGGCAAGGGCGTGCACGTGGTCACGGTGAACGACTACCTGGCCTCGCGCGACGCCGAGACCATGGCGAAGGTCTACCGCTTTTTGGGCCTGACGGTCGGCGTCATCGTGCACGGACTCAACGAGACGCAGCGCAAGGAGAGCTACGCGGCCGACGTGACCTACGGGACGAACAACGAGTTCGGCTTCGATTACCTGCGCGACAACATGGCGCACGACATCGCCGATTGCGTGCAGCGCGAGCTGAACTTCGCCATCGTCGACGAGGTCGACTCCATCCTGATCGACGAGGCGCGCACGCCCCTGATCATCTCCGGCCCGGCCGACGAGTCCACCGACAAATACGTCAAGGCCAACGAGGTCGTCCGCCACCTCCAGAAGGACGTGCACTTCACCGTCGAGGAGAAGGACAAGCACGTCTCTCTGACCGAGGAGGGCGTGAACGTCATCGAGAAGCACCTGGGCCTGGACAACCTGTACGGCGACCTCAACGTCGAATGGGTGCACCATGTGCAGCAGGCGCTGAAGGCGCACGGCCTGTTCAAGCGCGACGTGGACTACGTGGTGCGCGACCGGCAGATCCTGATCGTCGACGAGTTCACCGGCCGCCTGATGGAAGGGCGCCGCTATTCGGACGGCCTCCACCAGGCTATCGAGGCGAAGGAAAACGTGCCCATCCTGCGCGAGAATCAGACGCTCGCCACCATCACCTTCCAGAACCTGTTCCGCCTCTACCACAAGCTCTCCGGCATGACGGGCACGGCCGACACCGAAGCCACCGAGCTCATGCAGATCTACAAGCTGCGCGTCGTCATGATCCCGACGAACAAGCCCATGATCCGCATCGACCAGGACGACGTCGTCTACAAGTCGCGGGCGACCAAGATCAAGGCCATCGCCGAGGACATCAAGGCGCGTCACGAGAAAGGCCAGCCCGTGCTGGTCGGCACCGTCTCCATCGAGAAATCCGAGGAGCTCGCGCACCTGCTTTCGCGCGAGGGCGTCCCGCATGACGTGCTCAACGCGAAGAACCACGGCCGCGAGGCGACCATCATCGCCGAGGCGGGCACGCGCGGCAAGGTCACCATCGCCACCAACATGGCGGGCCGCGGCACCGACATCCAGCTCGGCCCGGGCGTCGCGGACCTCGGCGGCCTGTACGTGCTCGGCACCGAGCGCCACGAGAGCCGCCGCATCGACAATCAGCTGCGCGGCCGCGCCGGCCGCCAGGGCGATCCCGGCGAGTCGCACTTCTATCTGTCCCTCGAGGACGATCTCATGCGCATCTTCGGCGGTCCCGACCGCATCATGAAGTGGATGGACCGCATGGGCGTCAAGGACGACGAGGTGATCTCGCACTCGATGGTGAACCGCGCCATCGCCACGGCGCAGAAGCGCGTCGAGGGCCAGAACTTCGAGGTGCGCAAGCATCTGCTCGAGTACGACGACGTGCTGAACAAGCAGCGCACGGTGATCTACGGCCTGCGCCGCCGCATCCTCCAGGGCGAGGAAATCCAGGACGAAATCCTTTCCCGCCTGGACGAGGCCGCCGACCTGGTGGTCGCCCCCTACGCCATCGAGGGCAATTACCCCGAGGCGTGGGAGCTCGACAAGCTGTACGCCGAGGTCAAGCGCGCCTTCGGGATCGATTACCAGATCGCCCCCGAAGGCCTGCAGGGACAGACGGCGGCCGAGACCGCCGAACAGATCTCGGAAAAGATCAAGGAGCGCTACGCGCAGATCGAGGCGGGCGTCGGCCCCGAAACCTTGCGCGACATCGAGCGCCAGGTGCTGCTGGGCGTGATCGACCACTCCTGGCGCGAGCACCTGTACGCCATGGACGGCCTGCGGGACGCCACCCGCTTCCGCGGTTACGCGCAGAAGGACCCGCTCCAGGAGTACAAGAAGGAAGGCTTCGCCATGTTCGGGGGCACGCTCGAGCGCATTGCCCTGGAAACCGTGCAGCGCCTGCTCCACATCGACCCCGAATTTCTTGCGCGCCAGCAGGAGGCCATGCGTCAGGCGCAGGAACAGGAAGCGCGCCGCCGCCGGCAGATGCAGTTCATCGCCCCCGGAGAGCCCGGCGAGGGCCCGCAAACCTCCGGCGCCTCGGCCACCGCCGTCCCGCAGTTCTCCGCGCCGCAGTCGCGTCCCATGGCCGGACCCCTGCCGGGCACCGTGGTCCAGCGCCCCGCCGGCGCGCCCCAGGGCTTCGGCCCGGGCCCCAGCCTCAAGGACGTCGGCCGCAACGATCCCTGCCCCTGCGGTAGCGGGAAGAAGTTCAAGAAGTGCCACGGGGCGGAGGCGTGAAGGCGCCTCTGCGCCGCATGCCCTTCGTTCGTTGTTAGTTGTTGGTTGTTAGTTGTTCGAAAACGCAACATAGAGCGGGGTTCGATTGTCTTCTCCAACAACCAACAACCAACAACCAACAACCCCTGTGTTCCGTTCCTTCTTCGTCATCGACGGGATCGACGGGGCGGGCAAGTCGACCCAGGCGGCCCTGCTGACCGAAGCGCTGGAAGCGCGCGGCCTGTCGGTGCTACGCGTGCGCGATCCGGGCGGCACCGGTCTCTCCGACCGCATCCGGGCCCTGCTGCTGGCGCCGGAACACCCCGTTTCTCCCGCCACCGAGCTTTGCCTGTATGCCGCGGCACGCGCGCAGCTCGTGCACGAGAAAATCCGCCCCGCGCTCGAGGCCGGGCACATCGTGGTCTCGGACCGCTTCACCTGGTCCACGCACGCCTATCAGGGCGCCGGACGCGGCCTCGACGCCTCCCACATCGCCCGGCTTGAGGAGATCGCCTGCGCCGGCATTCGCCCGGCCCATGTGTTCGTTCTCGATCTCGACCCCGCCCGCCGCGGCGCACGCCTTGGGGAGCGGGGGGGCGAACCCGACCGGCTGGAACGCGAGGGGGACGCATTTTTCGGGCGGGTCCGGCGGGGTTTCCTCGATCTGGCCGCCTCCCGGGCCCGGGAAAGCACCGTGCTGGACGCGACGCGCCCGGCGGCGGAGCTGCACGCGGAGATTCTGGGGAAGGTGCTGGGAATATTGGACGGGGGACGGGAGTAGGGGGACGAGAGTCAACGCAAAAACCGACAAGGTTGTTTGCGTTTGGTGTTCCTCCCGTCCCCCTACTCCCGTCCCCCGTCCCACTTGCTCCCCAACTATCTTTACCTTCATGACCAAAGGCAAGACCTACTTCGTCGTCGCGACCGCGCTGGTCGCCGGCCTGGTTCTCATCGGCAACCGCGCCGAGGCGGAGGGAGACCGGTTTTATTCCGACCTCAATCGCCTGGATAAAATCGTCACGAAGATAAACGAGAACTACGTCGAACCGGTTTCCACCGAGGAGCTGGTCGACGCGGCCATCGACGGGATGCGCGACATCCTCGACCCGCACACGGCGTACTTCGGCGCCCGGGACTATGAGGACCTCAAGGTCACCACCGAGGGCGAGTTCGGCGGGCTGGGGATCCAGATCGGCGTGCGCGACCAGGTCCTGACCGTGATTTCACCGCTGGCGGGCACGCCCGCGCACCGCCTGGGATTGCGGGCCGGCGACAAGATCCTGCGCATCGACACGGCCGACACGCGCGGCATCACGGTGGACAAGGCGGTGGACAAGCTGCGCGGCAAGGCGGGCACCAAGGTCACCCTGCGCATCCGCCGCGAGGGCGTGGCCGACCCCCTCGACTTCACGATCACGCGCGAAATCATCAAGATCGAGAGCGTTCCCTATGCGGCCATGCTGGGCGACTCGATCGGCTACGTCAAGGTCACGCAATTCGCGCGGCTCACCGGAAGCGACCTGGAAAACAAAATAACGGAACTGATGAAGCGCCACCCGCGCGGCCTGATCCTGGATTTGCGCATGAACCCCGGAGGCCTGCTGAGCCAGGCGATCGAGGTCTCGGAGCTTTTCCTGGCGCAGGGCAGCCTGGTGGTGTTCACGAAGGGGCGCGCGTCGACGCAAAGCCAGGAATACAAAAGCCGCCGCCCGCCGCTCTGGACGGGCAAGCTGGTGGTGCTGGTCAACGGAAGCTCGGCCTCGGCCTCGGAGATCGTGGCGGGGGCGGTCCAGGACTGGGATCGCGGCGTCATCCTGGGGCAAAACACCTACGGCAAGGGGTCGGTGCAGGAAGTGTTGCGGCTCGACGACCGCGACAACGCGCTCAAGCTGACCACCGCGTATTATTACACGCCCGCCGGCCGGTGCATCAACAAGCCCGAAAACGGCGCACGCCTGAAGGCGGCCGAAGAAGACGATTCTTCCGGCGCCCCGGAAAAGGCCGCCAAGGCCGACACGTCCCTGTTCAAGACCCGCGGAGGCCGCCTGGTCAAGGCGGCCGGGGGCATCACCCCCGACATCGCCGTCGCCGACCGCAAGTATTCCCGCTTCGCGCTGGAGTTGTTCCGCCGCGGCTTGTTCTTCGGCTACGTGGTAAAGGCGCGCGGCGAGATTTCGGCGCGCGGACCGGTGACCCCGGCCTTCGAGGTGACCCCCGAAATCCTGGAAGACTTCCGCAAGTACGCGTTCGCCGACTCGGCCTTCAAGCGCTTCCGCAGCACCCCGCTGCAGGAGATCGACCAGGCGCGCGCGGCCTGGAAGAAGGATCGCGCCGACCGGGGTGAAGACAGTTCGAAGGCTTCGCCGGAGTTCGACCGCGCCTACGCGGCGCTGGAAACCGTGCTGAAGGCCGAGGCGGAGCACGAGTTCGCCGCCAACCGGGAGTTGATCCGGCGCGAGATCAAGGCCGAACTATTGGGGGCGGTGCTGGGCGAGGACGCGCGCACCGCCTTCGAGATCCAGGGCGACGCCCAGGTGCGCGAGGCGCTGCGCTATCTCGGGGACGGGAAGCTCTATGCCGCGACCCTCAAGCCGGCCAGGTCGAAGGCGACCACCGAAAAACCCACCAGGGCGAAGTAAAAGGCGGACCGCATGGCACGCAAATATCTGATCGAAGGCGGGGTCCGCCTCCACGGCGAAATCACGATCCGCGGGGCGAAGAACGCCGTGACGAAGGAAATGGTCGCGGCCATGCTCGCGCCCGGCGTCTCGACCCTGCGCAATGTTCCCGACATCGGGGACGTCGACATCACCCGCCGCGTGCTGGAGTCCATCGGCTGCCGCGCCGTGCACGACGCCGCGGCGGGCACGCTCACGATCGACGCCTCGAACCTGAACGGCCCCGAGGTTCCCGCGGAATACTCCGGTTTGAACCGCATCCCCATCCTCATGGCGGGCGCGCTCATTCATCGTTTCGGCAAGGCCGTGATTCCCATGATGGGCGGCTGCGACATCGGCGCGCGCCCCGTCGACTTCCATCTGCAGGGATTCGAACGCCTCGGCGCCACCGTCGAATACCGGGACGGCGCCTACCACTTCTCGGCCGACCGGCTGGTGGGCACCCGCATCACCTTGCCGTTCCCGAGCGTGGGCGCGACGGAAAACCTCATGATGGCCGCCGTGCTCGCGCGCGGCACCACCGAGATCCGCAACGCCGCCGTCGAGCCCGAAATCGTCGACCTCGCCCTGCTGCTCCAGTCCATGGGCGCGATCATCTCCCAGGAAACCGACCGCACCTGGATCATCCAGGGCGTCGACGCGCTGACGCCCTTCGACCACCGCGTGCTCAATGACCGCATCGAGGCGGCTTCCTTCGCGGCCGCCGCGATCGCGACGCGCGGCGACGTGCTCATCCGGGGAGCCGACCAGCTCCATTTGCTCACCTTCCTGAACTGGCTCCGCCGCGCCGGCGGCGAGTTCGCCATCCAGGCCGACGGCATCCGCTTTCGCGGCAAGGATTCGCACTTGAAGTCGGTCGCCGCCGAGACCGGCGTTCACCCCGGCCTGATGACCGACTGGCAGCAGCCGCTGGTGATCCTGCTGACGCAGGCCTCGGGCATGTCGGTGATCCATGAAACGGTGTACGAGAACCGCTTCGGCTACACCGAGGCCTTGGGTCGCATGGGCGCCAACATCCAGCTCTTCAGCGAATGCCTGGGCGGCAGCGATTGCCGGTTCCGGCACCTGGGCCACAAGCACTCCGCGGTCATCCTGGGGCCCACGCCCCTGCACGGCGCGGAGATCGAGATTCCCGACCTGCGCGCCGGCTTTTCCTACATGGTGGCCGCGGCGCTGGCCAAGGGCCGCACGACTCTGAGCGGCGTCCGCTACATCGAGCGGGGATACGATCGGATCGTGGAAAAATTCGGGGCCCTGGGGCTGCCCATCCAGGTCGTCGAGGAGTAGCCGCGTCGGCCATTCTTTGCGTGTTGCCGGCCGTTTTGGCCGACCGATCCCTGCATGTGCCCTCAGGCGCTAAAACAACGGCAAATAACGACATTCCCTAGTGGCACATAAATAGCTCTAACGTAAGGCGTTAGGGCTGTGCGCCCGGGGAGTAGCGGCATGAAGAGAGTTCAATGGATGGCCGGAGCGGGGGTCTCCCTGCTGTTGGCGGGCTGTCTGAACGATCCCGATTCTTCAGGTCCCCATACCCCCGGGATGACCATCGACAATGACGCGTCTTCCCTGGGCGTTCGCTTCACCCCTCGTCAGGAACGCATCCTTCTCGAGAACGCCGAGGGCGCTTTGCTCAAGGGGGCTGCCTACGAGAGTTTTACGATGACGCTGGTCGCCGAAATCGAACCGCCCCGGGTGAACGGCGTTGCGCTGCAGGCCACCAGCGTCTCCCTGAACGACGGCTACGCCTACATCAGTTACAACACGGCGGGGGAGGCTTACGCCGGCGGGGTGGACGTGGTGCGGGTCAATTCCGGAATGGATCCCGAGATCGTTTCAAGCGTCGTGTACGACAGCGCGGATGTGCATTCCCTCTACTACCGCGACGGGGATCTCTATCTCGCGGAATCCGCCAGCGAACCCGAAGGCTCGCTGGCGGTTGTTGAGAGGATGCGCGTGGAAAACGGCAAGCTGCAGCACAAGGCGCGCGAACGCACCTTTCTCAATAGTTTCGCGATCACCGCGGTGACGGTACAGGAGGACAAGGTCTTCGCGACCTCGGGTAATACCGGCGGCTTGCATGTGCTTTC
This sequence comes from Fibrobacteria bacterium, assembly GCA_021155885.1. Taxonomy (GTDB): domain Bacteria; phylum Fibrobacterota; class Fibrobacteria; order UBA11236; family UBA11236; genus UBA11236. The sequence continues at coordinate 18,846 of JAJNBB010000018.1, forward strand.
GCGCGAGACCTTCGAGGCCGGCTCGTCCATCGAGGCCGATGACGCCCGCTGGGTTGACGCCGATGAGTCGCGGGTGGTGGTCGTGCAGGGCATGCCGGGACGGATATCCGTTTATGACAAGGCGAAACTGGCCTTGATCGGCCTGTGGTCCTTCGCGGGGGCCGACATTCCGGAGGCCAAAACGACCGTGCGCCTGGTCGGAGGCAAGGCGTTGATCGCCGCCGGGACCGGCGGGATCCAGTTGATGAATTTGGAGACGGGAAAAATAGTGGGATCGGTGGCGGCGCCGGAGATAAAGGGAATGAGCGCCTCCCAGACCGTGGCCAATGCCGCCGACGGCGCGGGAGACCTGATTTACGCTTCCAACGGCGAGGCCGGCGTCTATGCGATCCAAGCCTCCGGCAATCTGGAGGACCTAACCGGCGACAAGGAGGTGGAACTGACTTCGTTGGGAAGGCTTGCCTTCGAGGGGTTGGAGTCGGTGAACCATGTCGCCTTCGACGGAAACATCCTGGTCATCGCCACGGGTCGTGGCGGTGTCAAAATCGTCTCCGTGGAGCCCAAACCGGTCGTCATCGAAGTACGGGGAGTCATTGGTTCCACGGAGATCGATTAAAAAACCGGGAATGCCCTGCGGCATCCCGAAAACATGTATCTATGGGAAGTCAAAGACCCAAGGAGATTCCAGAATGTTCAAGCCTTTCATCGTCGCAATAGCCGCGCTTTCCCTGCTTCTCGCCAGCTGCCTGAACGAGGGCGGCAAGGACCTGCCCAGCGGAACGATCGACGGGATGACCATCGACAACGACCCGGCGGGCGAGCGCGTCACGGCGAAGAACGACACGATCCGCCTGGACACGGTTCCCGGGGCCCCCAAGCGCGCCGCCACCAAGACCCTGACGCTGACCTTGGTGGCCGAGATCTCGCCGCCTGTTATAGGCGGCAAGACCCTGCAGGCCTCCAGCGTCGCCCTCGAGGCCGACTTCGCCTACGTGAGCTACAACTACCGGGGCGACACGGCCCTGGGCGGCGTCGACGTCATCCAGATCAAGTCGGGAAAGAACGCCACGCTTCGTTCCCAGGTCCTGTTCGACGACGCCGACGTGTCCTCGCTGCACTATGACGGCTACCTGTACCTCGCCACGGGGACGTCCGATGCCGCGTTCGCGTCCTCCGCCGTGCTCGAGCGCATCCGCGTGGACGGCGGGAAGCTCGTGCTGCAGGCGCGCGAACGCGTCGCCCTCAACAGCTTCGCTGCCACGGCCGTGACGGTGAGCGGCACCCAGGTTTTCGCGACCTCCGGAAACACGGGCGGCCTGCATGTGCTATCCCAGTCGAGCCTCGCCGGGTCCTCGATCCAAACCCTGGGCGATGCCCGCTGGGTCGACTACGACGATACGCGCGTGGTCGTGGCGCAGGGCACGCCGGGCCGCATCGCGGTGTATGCCAAGTCCTCGATGGCCCTGGCCAACACCTGGACCTTCACGGGCGCCGACGTTCCCGAGGCGAAAACGACCGTGCGCGTGATCGGCGGCAAGGCCCTGATCGCGGCCGGCACCGGAGGCGTGAAACTGATGAACCTGGCCACGGGCAAAATCGTGGGATCCATCCCGGTGCCGGTCGTGACCGGCGTGTCCGCGGCACTGTCGGTGGCGAACGCCGCCGACGCGGACGGAGACCTGGTCTACGTCTCCAACGGCGAAGCGGGCGTCTACGCCGTGGGCGCCTCCTCCGATCTTTCAGGTACCACCGGCGACGCCGACATCGCCCTCACCGTGCTGGGCAAGCTGAAATTCAACAACCTCCAATCGGTCAACCACGTCGCCTTCGACGGGAACACCCTCGTGGTGGCCGCCGGCAAGGGCGGCGTGAAGATCATTTCAGTGAAGTGGCAATAAGGCCGTTTGTCGCCTGAACAGGCGGCCTTTTTTTGATTGGATCGCGGTGGGGACAATCCGTCCCCTGCTTTCTTCCCCCAGAGTGGATTCCCTGTCGGCAACTCCGTACCCTGATATTACAAGGGAAAAGGAGTACTCTATGAAAACATCAACACTTTTACTGGCCGGACTGATCGGGAGCCTGCCGCTGGCGGGCTGCTTCGGGAATTCCAGCGAGGAGCCCGAAAGCGGGACCATCGACGGCATGACCGTCAACAACAAGGAGTCGAGCTTTTCGGGGCGGCTCACCGCGAAGGATGAAACCGTGGTCGTGGACGCCGTTACGGGCCTCCCCAAGTCGGCGGGACCCGACAAGACCCTGACGCTGACCTTGGTGGCGGAAATCGCGCCTCCGGTGGTTGCCGGCAAGACGCTGTCGGCCACGGGCGTCGTCCTGAAGGCCAACTTCGCCTACGTAAGCTATAGCTATCGCGGCGATACCGTGCTGGGCGGCGTGGAGTCCATCCACCTCAAGTCGGGGAAAAACGCGGTGCTGCGCTCGCAGGTGCTCTTCGACGACGCCGAGGTGTCGGCCATCGCCTACAGCGGGGGCGAGCCCGAGGGCGCCCAGCACGTCTACCTGGCGACCACTACGACCGATTCCAATTTCACGGCGCCGGCCGTCGTGGAACGGGTGCGCGTGAACGGGGGCAAATTCGTCCTGCAATCCCGCGTGCGCACGGCCCTCAACAGCTCCTGGGCCACTTCGGTGGCGGTGGACGAGGACCGCGTCTTCGTGACCACGGGAGACTCCGGCGGGCTGCACGTGCTGTCGAGATTGAGCCTGGCCGGGCAGGGCGCACACCTCGCGGGGAACGCGCGCTGGGTGGACTTTGACGACACGCGGGTCGTGATCGCGCAGGGAATGCCCGGCCGCCTGGTGGTCTACGACAAGGCCGGCCTGGGCGCGACGAACACCTGGTCCTTCACCGGCGCCGACATCGCCGGCGGCAAGACCACCGTGCGCGTCGTGGGCGGCAAGGCTCTCGTCGCCGCGGGAAGCGGGGGAGTGCTGCTGATGAACTTGGCCAACGGCAAGGTGGTGGGGAGGGCCTCCGTGCCCGTCGTGAGCGGCTTGACCCTCGCCGCCACGGTCGCCAACTCGGCCGATGCCCGCAAGGACCTCGTCTTCGTCTCGAACGACGAGGCGGGGATATACGCCTACCGGGCCTCCGCGAACCTCGATTCGATCACCGGGAACGACACGATTTCCCTGGCTTCCCTCGGCAAGCTGCGCTTCGGGACGCTGCAGGCCGCCTCGCACCTGGCCTTCGATGGCAACACCCTCGTGGTGGCCTCGGGCACGGGCGGCGTGAAAATCATCTCGGTGAAGTGGGAATAGGAAAGGGCTGACTCCGCCCCGTCCCGCGGCGGGCTTCGGCCCGCCGCGCCCCCGTCCCTGGGCATCTTTGCTTATTCTTTGTCCATGGCCGGGACATTTTGCCTCCTTTCGAAGAAGGGCGGGGTGGGGAAGACCACCTTCACCCTGAACTGCGCGCACGCCCTGGCGTTCTCGGGTTTCAAGGTCCTGCTCGTCGACCTGGACGCGCAATCCAACCTCACCAAGCATTTGCTCGGACGCAACCAGCCGGGCGGGTTCGTCCGCCGCCCCGACTTCCCCGACATCTCCAAGGTGCTGACTTCGCGGCACAGCGCGGCCTCGGCGGTCGTCGAGACCGGGTATGCCGGGCTGCACCTGCTCCCGGGCAGTCCCGACCTCGACGACCTGCCCCTGCTCAACCCGCGCCTCGGCCGCGAGCCTTCGCGCCTTCGCTCCCTGCTGGCGCCCCTGTACCCGCACTACGATTACGTGCTGGTCGACTGCCCCCCCGTCCTGAACTGGCTCACGCGCATGGCCCTGATGGCCACCGAGAAGGTGATCATCCCCACGCAGCCCGAGGCGTACGCGCTGCAGGGGCTGCAGGACCTGGTGCCATGGCTCGACAAGATGACCGCCACCGCGCAGCTCTTTAAAATCGTGATCAACATGTACCGGGCGAACACGCAGCTGCACCAGGCGCTGGCCGCCCAGATCGAGGCCGCCTACCCCGGCCGGGTCGCGCGGCAGCGCGTGCGCCTCACCATCGACCTCGCCGAGGCGGCCCGGGCGGGGTTGAGCGTCTTCGAGCACGCCCCCACGTCCCTGGCGGCCATGGATCTGTATGCCCTATGCTTTGAGCTGTTCGGCTTGTCGGCAGAGAGCGTGAGGACGCGGATGAAGGAGCGGGCGGCGGAAGGGTTGGGAACGGAGCAGCAGGGGTTGGCGGTGGGGACCTAGGGGAAGTAGGGTTGTTAGTTGTTCACCGTGATCCTGTCCATTCCCTGTCGTTGTTGGTTGTCAGAGGCGTAGTTTATCGCCAATTTGCCCATTTTTGAAAGAAATATGGGGTTGGATTTTCCAACAACCAACAACTGACAACCAACAACCGCCCCCTAAATTCCCCGAATTCAGGGCCTTGCGGCCCCGCCCCCCTTTAAATACCTTTGCTCTCCTCCCCCAACCGGGAGATTCCTGTCTTTCGCCCTTGAAAAAGCGCGCGGAAGGCCAATCCGCCGGAAATTCATCCGCCGGGAGTCCAAAGGAAGCCTACGTGAAGCAATACGAGACCATTCTCGTCGTGGACGCCATGATCCCCGACGAATCCATCACCTCGGAGTTCGACGCCGTCGCGAAGCTCATCGAGTCCCAGGGTAAAATCATCCGCGTCGACCGTTGGGGCAAGCGCCGCCTGGCCTACTCCATCCGCAAGCGCACGCACGGCGAGTACGCCGCCTTCTATTACGAAGCCGAGCCGGGCTTGCCCGCCGAAATGGAAAAGCGCCTCCGCATCAACGAGAACGCGCTGCGCTGGCTGACCGTCGTAGAAAACCCCGCCGGCATTCCTCCCGCGCCGACCGCCCAGGTCCCGGGCGAGGGCGAAGGCGAAGCTGAGGCCGACGAGAAGGCCAAGAAAGAAGGAGAAGAATAATGCCCGGACGTGATAGAGACCGCGACGGAAAGAAGGACGCCAAGAAGGACGCGAAGCGCGAGGCCAAGACCCGCAAACGCAAAACTTGCTACTTCACCGAAAACAAGATCGCGCACATCGACTACAAGGACGACAAGCTTCTCCGCAAGTTCATCAACGAGCGCGGCAAGATCGTCTCGCGCAAAGTCTCCGGAACCTCAGCCCGTTACCAGCGCGAGCTGGCGTCGGCCATCAAGCGCGCCCGCCATCTGGCGCTCCTGCCCTTCGTGGCAGAGAACATGCGCTAAGGCCGGGGAAGGAACATCATGGACGTCATTCTCAAGCAAGAAATCCAGGGCCTCGGCAAGCAGCTCGAGGTCGTGAAAGTCAAGAACGGCTTCGCGCACAACTACCTGTTCCCCCGCGACCTCGCGATGCTGGCCACGCCCGGCTCCCGCAAGCAGCTGGAGACGCTGCGCGCCAAGGCCGAGGCCGTGTCGGCCCGCGAAAAGACTTCCTTCGAGGCCCTGGCCGAGAAGCTGAAGACCGTTTCGCTGACCATCGCCGCGAAGGTCCAGGACGGCGAGAAGCTGTACGGATCGATCCAGGCGCAGGACATTTCCGCCAAGCTGCGCGAGGCCGGCTACGATCTCGACCGCAAGGTCGTGGTGCTCCCCGAGGCCATCAAGGCCCTGGGCATGTACAGCATCAAGCTGCAGCTGCACAAGGAAGTTGAAGCGAAGGTTAAGCTCTGGGTAATCTCGGACGAATCGAAATAAATTCGATTTAGGGTAGTATGAAAAGGCCGCGCGCAAGCGTGGCCTTTTTCTTTTTCGATTGATGGGAATTTAAAGGCGGCATTCCATGGAGCCGGCAGGGTCGGTACTTCGCTTCGCCGGGCTGCGACCGGCGCGCTAGGTCGTTGCCTTCCGTCGCGAGGCTCCCAGCCTCGCTTCCTCAGGCGCCTACTAGCGCTTGGTCGGAGCTCCGGCGCCCCTGTTTTCCTTCGTTAAAAATGGTTTTCCGGTGAACTTCAAAATTCCCTTTTGCGTTCTTTTGCGGCCAATCCTTCTTTTTTTGTCTTGTGTTCTTGCGGCCATTTGCGTTTTCCTATCGTTGTCCATTATGTCAAATCCAGTAGAGATCATTGTTTTAGGCGCCAAGGGGCGCATGGGCCAAAACGTTCTCGCCGCCTGCGCCAAGGCGGAGCGCGAAAAGCCCGGGACGCTCAAGATCCTCGCGGGCGTGGAGGCGCAAGGCGCCTCCGGCTCGATCGCGGTCGACGGTCTCGAGGTCCCGCTTACCGACTCCCTGCAATCCGTGATCAAGCCCGGCGCGGTGGTGATCGACTTCACCACCCTCGAATCCTCGTTGTCCGCGCTCGCGATTTGCGAGAAGGCGGGCGCGGCGCACGTCCTGTGCACCACGGGTTTCAGCCCCGAGCAGAAGGCGGCCATCGGGGCCGCCGCGCAAAAGATCCCCGTGCTGTTCTCGCCCAACATGAGCATCGGCGTCAACGTGCTCTTCAAGGCCGCCGAGGCGGTGGCCCGGGCGCTGGGCGCCGACTTCGACGTCGAGATCATCGAGGCCCACCACAACCAGAAGAAGGACGCGCCCAGCGGCACGGCCCTGGGCTTCGCCGAGGCGGTGGCCCGCGGCCTGGACGTGAACCTGAAGGACCACGCGGTGTACGGCCGCGAGGGGATGGTCGGCGCGCGTCCGCGCGGCGAGATCGGCATCCATGCCGTGCGCGGCGGGGACATCGCGGGCGACCATACGGTGCTCTTCGCCGGCGACGGCGAACGGATCGAGATCCGCCACGTGGCGCACGGCCGCTCCGTCTTCGCTCAAGGCGCCCTCCGGGCGGCCTTGTTCCTGGCGGGTCGCAAGCCGGGGTTGTATACGATGGCCGACGTTTTGTCCTTGTAGGGGCGGGGGTGACCCCGCCCCTACCTACCCACCGATCCATACCGTCGGCCATCCGGGTCGGGCCCGGGTTTCCCGGCCGTTTTTCGGCCCCTGCGGTGTACCCGGCGGGCCTGATTTTGTAGATTCCCCGCAACATGTCGCTTTCTCTTTTCAACGCCCCCCGGGCCCTTGCCCTGGTTTTCGCCGCCGGCCTTTTGTCGGGTTTGGGAGCGACCGCCTTCGCCGCGCCCGCCGTGGCCCAGGCGGCCCCCGCCGAGGATCCTTATGGCATCGGGACGTCTCCGGTCGCGCCCGGTACGCCCGATACGGGGGCCGTTCCCCCGCCCGCTCCCGGCGCCGTGCGCGCCGATACCGCGCGTCCCGCGGCTCCCGCGCCCGATACCGTGCCCACCTTGCAGATGGGGCGTTCCACTTCGGACACGGTCGTGCCCCGCGCCCCGCGCCCGCGCATCACGCGGGAGACCACCGTCAACCCGATGGACGTGCAACGCGGAAGCTACCGCAACCCCAAGAAGGCCCTGTTCATGTCGCTGGTCGTGCCGGGCCTGGGGCAGGCCTACATCGGCCAGAGCAAGTTCAACTACGTCCGCGCCGCGTTGTACTTCACCGCGGACGTGACGATGGGGTATTTATGGTACGACTACAGCGTGGTGAAGTACGACAAAAAGGTCAAGCAGTACCGTGCCTTCGCGGACCAGCACTGGCGCCAGGCGAGCTATGAGGACAAGATCACCGAGATGGTCGGCACCGTGACGGAGCAGGCCCTGTTCGAGCAGCTCAATCCCAGCCGCGCCAACTATTGCGCCGCCGTGCAGTCCGACGAAGGTTCGGGAGCGGACCTGGTGTCGGGTTGCACCCGCGTCTGGAGCCAGGAAAACGCGGACGAGATCAATTACGCCGATTTCAAGACGACGTACGCGGGCGACGTGCCGGGCCCGGCCACGGGCGCGCGACGCGCGGGATTCCCCGGCGACGTGGAGTTCTACGAAATGATCGGGCGCGACCAGGAGTTCGTTTTCGGCTGGGACGACGTGGCGGCCGACCCGGGCCGGCCGGTGAGCGCCTCCAACCCCGGGTTCGACCTGACGGACACCAGTTGGGTCGGCGTCAGCGCCAACCGCGACCGCTACAACTCCATGCGGCAGACGGCCAAGGATTATTCGCGCATGCAGACCTGGTTCCTCGGCGGCATTGTGCTGAACCACATCGCCTCGGCGGTGGATGCCGCCATCACGGCGCGGCGCCATAACCGCGTCCTCTACGAGGACGGCGGGGCGCGTTGGTACGACAAGGTCAATCTGGACGGCGGCATGGCCATGGACCTGGGCCGTCCGCGCACGTACCTGACCGCCTACCTGTCTTTCTGATGATCCCCGTGCGTCGTTTCTTGCTCTGGACCGCGGCCTGCGCATTCACCGCGCAGGCTGCGTGGGCCCAGTCGCCCGACACCTTCGATCCTTCCCAGGGCCAGGCGCTGGAGGGCGGCCGCGAATTCACCGTCGAGCTCGATACCGCGCGCGGCCGCAACGCCGAGCGTTCGCTCGGCCTGGCGCTGCTGGCCTCGGCGCTCCTTCCGGGCACGGGGGAGGCCTATCTCCATGAGGATCGATCGGCCCGCGCCTTCTGGCTGGCCGAGGCGGGCTTTTGGGCGGGCCTGTTCTTCGCGACCCGCATCAAGGCCGACCACATGCAGTCGGCGCGCAACTTCGCCTCGGAATACGCGGGCGCCGACGCCTCCGGACAGGGCGAGGCCTACCTCGAGCGCATGGCTTCCTTCCGGTCCTACCGCGAGAAGGAGCATCGCCAGGACAGCTACGAGCTGAACCAGATACTGACCGGGCAGGAAGTGGCCGCCATGCCCGACTGGGATTTCGGCAGTTCGGCAACCCCCGAAAACACCGCGCGGTGGAACGAGTACCAGTCCATCATGCGCCACTACCGCGGGGCCAAGGTCGCGATCTCCTTCGCCGTCGGCGCGCTGGTCCTGAACCGGGCCGCCTCGCTAGCCCACACTTTGCGGGTCTACCGCCGCACCAGCGGCAAGGGCATCGGGGACTACCGCTTCGAGCCGGAGATTTTCGACGGCGGCAGCGGGCTGAAGTTTTCGGTGAATTTCTAGGGAAGTTGTTGGTTGTTAGTTGTCGGTTGTTGGTTAAGGCAGCAACGGCAGCAACCCGGATCTTTTAACTTTTCCAACAACCAACAACAACAGGGATAAAACCCGGAAGCCTTAACAACCAACAACCTGCCACAAATTCGTTAAATTTTGGCTTTTCCAAACCCCTTCCCAACCCCCTTCCCAGTTTGCTATAATGAATTCATGTCCTTCGCGACCCACAATGCGCAACTCCTACTTCTTGGCCTTATCGGCTAAGGAGGGGTGACGCGTTTGGAAAAAAGCCCGCTCCTTTCGAGCGGGCTTTTTCTTTTCCGTGCGGCCGTTCCCGAGAGGGGCGGGCGGCCGGGTTAAGAGGTTCGCCGCAAGGAACATCAGCTATATCCAGACGCTGCGCGGTGGTTCACACGCAGAGGACGGAAAGGAGCGGCCCCGACCGGGACGCAAAACAAAAATGGACGACTCAAAGAGCGGAATCAATATCGACACATCGAACGGGCGCCGGCCGTTCTTCTACGACGTCACCTTGCGCGACGGCAACCAGGCGCTGCGCAATCCCTGGAACCTCCACGAGAAGGAGAAGGTGTTCCGCCAGCTCCTGAAGCTGGGCGTGCAGGGCATCGAGGTGGGCTACGCGGGCGCGAGCCCGATGGACTTTGCCTCGGTCGAGCACCTCGCGCGCCTCGCCCCGAAGGACGTGGTGGTCGCGAGCCTGGCCCGTGCCGTGCCGCGCGACATCGAGATGGCCGGCCGGGCGATCCTGCACGCCCCCCGTCCGCGCATCCACACCTTCATCGGCCTCTCGCCCTTCGCGATGGAGAACGTGCTGCGCATGGAGCCCGCGAAGGTGGCGCAAAAGGCCGTCGAATCCGTCGCGCTGTGCAAGTCCGTCCTGGGCGGCAAGGGCGACGTGCAGTTCTCGGCGGAGCACTTCGGCGACAGCATGGACAACCTCGACTTCGTGATCGAGACCTTCCATCGCGTGATCGAGGCCGGCGCGACCGTGATCAACCTGCCCAACACGGTGGAGCGTTACCGCCCGCTGGTGTTCGTCGAGATGGTGCGCAAGGTCGTGGCCGCGCTGCCGAAGCACGTGACCGTCGCGGTGCACACGCACAATGACCTGGGCATGGCGACCGCCACCACGGTGGAAAGCTTCTTCGCGGGCGCGACGCAGCTGGAGTGCGCGTTGAACGGCCTCGGCGAGCGCGCGGGCAACACCAACCTCTACGAGGTGGCGGTGGCCATCCATAATTGCGGCGTCGAGAACCCCGTGAACATGCGCGAGATCTACGAGACCTCCCTGCAGGTTTCGGAGTGGTCGCGCGTGCCGATCTACGAAAAGGCGCCGCTGGTCGGCTCCGACGTGGTCGCGCACCGCAGCGGCATCCACCAAGACGGCGCCTCGAAGACCCAGGGCATGAAGAAGGGCGCCTACCGCGCCGTCGAGGGCGACCTGATCGGCCGCGGCGAGTCGGATCGCATCGCCTTCACCAGCCAGTCGGGCAAGAGCGCCGTTCATGAGATCGTGAAGGGGCTCGGCCTGCCGATCACTTTGGAGGAGGCCGCGGTGCTGCAGCCGGCGCTGAAGGCCGCCTCGGAGCAGGCCGGCGGGGAGCTGTCCGACGCGCAGATCAAGGCGGTGTACTTCGACACGCTCGTCAACCGGAACGCCCCGCTGGTGTTCTCCGGGATGAAGGCGAACGCCGACGGAGACGGGTTCACCTTCAAGGTGGTCTGGAACGGCGAGCAGAAGTCGTTGTCCGGAAGCGGAACCGGCCCGGTGGATGCGTGCATGCACGCCGTGGAGCAGATCGGGATGTACTTCCACCTCGTAGAGTACACCCAGCAGGCGCTCGATCCCGAGGGCAGCGAATTCGCGGCGGAGGCGCTGTCGCAAATCCGGCTGCAGCGCAAGGCGAACGCGGGCGCCCAGCCCGAGGGCCCGGTCGTGATCGGCCGCGGCAAGGACGCCGACACCGTGCTGGCCAACGTCCGGGCGCTGTTCAGCGGGATGAATTTGTTGTTGGCGGGGTAGGGTTGTTGACAACGACAGGGGTGGGATGGTTGTTAAAACCTTCCGGCCCGCACCCTGTCGTTGTTAGTTGTTGGTTGTTGGTGAAATCACAGGACACAAGACTTCCCCGCTTTCATTCTGACATTAATCCTCTTTTCTTCTCGCTTTCTCTGACAACCAAGAACTAACAACCAACAACGAACGTAGAACAGACCCTATGAGTAAGTTCATCCCCGGCCAGCGCTGGGTCAGCGACAGCGAGCCCGAGCTGGGCCTCGGCGTAGTGCTGGAGGCGGGCTTCCGCGACGTGAAGGTCCATTTTCCCGCCGCGGACGAGACGCGCTTGTACATGCAACGCAGCGCGCCGCTGCGGCGGGCGCGCCTGGGCAAGGGCGACCGCGCGCGCGGCCGGGCCGGCGAGATGTTCGTGATCCAGGCGGTGGAGGAGCAGGCCGGCCTGCTGACCTACCGGGGCGGAGGGCACGTTCTGCCCGAGGGCGACCTTCTCGATCGCCTGAGCTTTTCCGATCCGGACAAGCGCCTGCTGGCCGGTCAGGTCAGCAAGCCGCGCACCTTCTCCCTGCGCCTGCGCACGCTGGAGCTCCAGCGGGACATGCTGGGTTCGCCGGTGCGCGGCCTGGCCGGCGCGCGCATGGAACTGCTGCCCCACCAGATCGGCATCGCCCACGAGGTGGCCTCGCGCCACAACCCGCGCGTGCTGCTGGCCGACGAGGTGGGCCTGGGCAAAACCATCGAGGCCGGCCTGATCTTCCACCGCCTGCACGCCACCGGCCAGATCAACCGGGTCGTGGTCGTGGCGCCCTCGCAACTGGTCCATCAATGGATGGTGGAACTTTACCGCCGCTTTCATCATCTCTTCACGGTGCTCGACGAAGAGACCTGCCGCGCGGAAGAAAAGGGCGACGCCACGAAGAACCCCTTCGCCCAGCGCCCCCTGATCCTCTGCCCCCTGGACCTTTTCGAGGGCAACGGATCAAGCGCGGGTTCCGGCGCGCGCCGCGTGGAACAGGCCGCGGCGGCGGGCATCGACCTTCTCATCGTCGACGAGGCCCATCACCTGCAGTGGTCCCCCGAAAAGGTCTCGCCCGCCTATGCCGCGATGGAAAAGCTGGCGCGCGTGGCGCGCGGCGTCCTGCTGCTCACGGCCACGCCCATCCAGCTCGGCCAGGCCGGCCACTTCGGCCGCCTGCGGCTGCTCGACCCGGGCCGGTTCGCCGACTTCGGCGCCTACCTGGAGGAGACCCGGCATTACGAGGCCCTGGCGCGGTGGGCCGATGCCCTGCTCACCTCCGAAGTCCCGAGCGCCGAGGCGGCGGCGGGCTTACGCGCGGCCTTTCCCCGCGACGCCGCCCTGCACGCCCGCCTGGAGGAATACCTCGCCGGCGCGGCGGGCGCGCGCGAAAAACTCGTCGAGGACCTGATCGACCGCCACGGGACGGGCCGCCTCATGTTTCGCAACCGCCGCCAAGCGATGGGCGGCTTTCCGGGCCGCGTCCTGCACCCCGTGCCGCTCGAGGCCCCGCCGGAGCACGCGGAATTCGCGAAGGCGGCGGGTTGGGCCGGGGATGCCGCGGGGGTGACGTCTGCGTTACCTCCGCACGAAACATCCCTGGCCAAATATTTGTCCGGCGCCCCGGCCTATACGGCATCGGATTTTCCCGGTCACGCGGACGCGGGCGAATTGCCGGCGCGCGCCTGGCGCCGCGATGCCCGCCTCGCCTGGCTGGCCGATTTCCTCAAGGAACACCCCGGCGAGAAGGTGCTGCTGCTGTGCGCCCACAAGTCCGTGGTCTTCGCGCTGCAGGACATCCTGCCGACGCTGACCACCGCGCCGTTCACGTCGTTCCACGAGAACCTGACCATGACCACGCGCGACAAGAACGCGGCGTGGTTCGCGCAGGCGGACGGGGCGCAGGTCCTGATCAGCTCCGAGATCGGCAGCGAGGGGCGCAACTTCCAGTTCGCGCGGCACCTGGTGCTGTTCGACCTTCCGCTCGACCCGAGCGTGCTGGAGCAGCGCATCGGCCGCCTCGACCGCATCGGCCGCAAGGGCGACGTGCAAATCCACGTTCCCTACCTGCGCGGCACCGCGCAGGAAACCGTCTTCCGCTGGTACCACGAGGGTTTCGACGCCTTTCGCCGCACCGTGCTCGGCTCCGACACCTTTCATGAATTGCTGATCGGGAAGGTGCTGGAGGCCGCGCGTTCGGGCGACGAAGCTTCCGTGACGGCGTTGATCGCCCTGACCCGCGACACTTCCGCCCGGGTCCGGGAGACTTTGGAAAAGGGACGCGATCGCCTGCTGGAGATCAACAGCAGCCGCGCCGGGCTGGCGAACGGCCTGATCGCCGCCATTCAAAAGGCCGATGGGGATCCTTCCCTGGAAACCTACCTGGAAGAGGTGTTCGACCACTTCGGGCTCGAGTCGCAGAAAACCGCCGTGAAGCGGGGCTACCTGGTGGTGCCCGCCGAGAGGATGCTGCTCGACTCCTTCCCCGGGATTCCCGAGGAGGGGCTGGTGCTGACCTATGACCGCGGGGAGGCGCTGGCGCGCGAGGAGATCGCGTTCCTCTCCATCGACCACCCGCTCGCGCGCACGGCGGTGGACCTGATGCTCGAAGGCGAGGAAGGCACGGCGGGCTTCGTGGAGTGGCGCGGCGCGCCCCGTCAGGAAGGCCGAAAGAGCGGAGGCGTCGCCCTGGAGGCGGTGTTCGTGCTTTCGGCGACGGCCCCCGGAACCTTGCACCTCGACCGCTTTCTCCCGCCGACGCCCATCCGCGTGCTGGTGGACCAGGAAGGGGACAGCCTCGGGCATTTGCTCAAGGATCTCGACGCGGCCGAACTTGACATGGCTCCCACGGGCTTGCTCGAGGAGCATCACGAGCATTTCGAACCGCTGCTTCCCAAATTGCTGGACGCCGCCCAGGAGCACGCGGCCTTCAAGATGTCGATGCTGAAGAAGGAAGCCCATCAGGAGGCCGAGGCTCGCCTGCTATCGGAGTTCGACCGTCTGTGCACGTTGCGCGCGGTCAACCCCCTGGTGTCGGAGTCCGAAGTGCGGCTGGCCGAGGCGCGCGCCGAGCGCGTGCTGGGCGCCATCGCCCAGGCCGAGCTGCGGCTCGACTCGGTGCGGTTGATCCTGATGGGGAAAACGGGGCTCTAAAACAGGCACTGCCAGGCGGAGCGGGTCGCCTTGGCCTGAAGGAGCCCGAACCGCGGGGGCTGGTAATACAGTTTCACGCCGCGCGCGGCCTTGCGCGCGTCGAAGGCCGGGTCTTCGGCGCAGTCCCTCCAGACGCCCTTGGCCTTCGGTTTCGCGGCGGGCGCGGCGTACGGGGCCAGAAAGGTTTTCAGCGAATCCGCCCTATACACTCCGACGGTGATCTCGGTTTGCGTTCTGCCTTTCAATTGCGCGAAGGATTGCGCGGCGACGCTATCGGCCAGGGCGCGCACGTCCCGTTTGGTATAAGGGTCCTTGCGATGCCGTGCCAGGTTGCGCGCATAATCCGCGGTGAAGTTCGCCAGCGCGCGGGTATCCAGGTAGGACAAATGGAGATAGGCCGGCGAGGCGATCACCTGGTCCGCCAGGGGCGCCAGCGCCTGGAGCATCCAGGGCGAACCTCCGTAGCACATGGACAGGACCGCCAGATCGAAGGCCTTGTCGCCCGGGGGCCGCTCGGACCGGTTCAGCGCGCTGTCGAGGTGCTGCAGTCCCTGGGCGAAACGGGGGACGGAGAAGTCCCGGTCGGGATCGGATCCGAAGTAGCCCTTGCGGTCCGCGGGGGGGATTTCGTGGCCGAAATAGACGAACACGGTAAAGGCCTTCACGGAATCGGCGTCGCGCCGCAGCAGCGCGGCCTCGGCCTCAAGATAGGGGCCGTCGGCGCGGTAATAGCTGGTGCGCTGCAGCATGGTCCCCGAATGATAGTGGTAGTAGTTACCCACCTTCTGGGCCTTTTCAAAAAGGCGCGGCTTGGAGGAAATCTGGTGAAAGATGAAAACCTCCGTGCGTTGCGCGCGCCGTCCCACCTCGCGGGCCTGCTTCACGGCCTCGCGGTCGGCGAACAACCGGTTTCCGATGGAATCGTGAAAGGAATAATCCGCGTCGCCGTGGATCACGTAGACCACGCGCAAATCGACGGGTTCGGGAGAGTACAGGGAATCGGGGAGGACCGTCGCCTCGGCTGAATCCGAAGGGAGATCTTCCGGCGACGGGCGCACGGTCGCGCAGGCGCCCAGCAGGACGCCCGCGCAAATCGCCGCCAGAAGTCCCGGCCGCGCGCGATGGCGGAACGCGGGACGCACGGCTTCAGGTAACGAGAATGATGATCAGCAGGATGATGATGATCGCGCCGGCGCTGAGGTAAATGCCCCCGTTGCCCCACGCGGCATCCGCCGCCTGTTCCAGATCCTGCTGGACGAAGGAGGCGAAGGAATCCAGGTCCTTGTCCTCCACGCCGGCCTTCAGCGTCGCTTCGTACCCGCCGAACTTATCTTCGAGCACGGCGAGGGCGGCGCGATTCTCCGCGGGCAGGAAGGGGATTTTGGCGGCCAGTTCGGCGCGGTGCTCGATCTTGCCCAGGAAGCGGTCCAGCACGGCGCGCTTGTCGTCGGGGGTCTCGGCGGACTTCACGTCCTGCACCATCTCGTTGAGCGCCACCTTCACGCGCGCCTGCAGCAAGCCCTGGTCGGGGGCGGCATGCGCGGGGAGCGCGACGGCCGCCAGAACGAACAGGACTCCCGCGAATTTCGATAGTGTTTTCATGGCTTTCTCCTTGTTTGGCAAGCCCGCCTTTTGCGGGGCGGGCCGCCTGGTTCATCTGCGTCTCAAGAGCAATATATACCGATCGCCCTCGCGAACCTGTAACGATTCGCAACGCGTGGGTACGGGATTAAAGCAGAATGATGAGGATCAGCAAGATGATGATAAGCGCGCCGACGCTGAGGTAAACGCCATCGGCTTGTTCCACGTCCTGCTGCAGGAAGGCGGCGAAGTGGTTGAGGTTTCCCGAGGCCGCGGGGCCCTGCATGTCCATGGAATTCAGATCGGCGAGATACCCCTGCACCTTGGCGCGCATGTCGGTCGCCTGCAGGCTCGCGGGCTTCGAAGCCGGCACGTACTTCTCCACGATGCCGAGGCCGCGGTCCATGCGCTTGAGGAAGGCCGCGATGACGGCGCGCTTTTCGGCGGGGTCCTCGGTTTTCCGGACGTCCTGGACCATGTTGTTATAGGAGGCCTTCAGGCGCTGCTCCAGGAGGGCGGAGGGGGATTCGGCGCGGGCGTCCGGTGCGATCAGGAGCGTCAGCAGGAGGAAGGGGGCGGTCAACAGGGCAAGCTTTTTCATGTTCGGCTCCAGGATGGGGTGGCGCCGGAAACGTCCGGCCTGATATCCAATTACGAAAACATCTGCGCGGAAGCTAGGGGGGTGAAAGCCGAATGGGAGGGAAAGGGAAAAGAGGGCAAGTTTGCTCCCGGTACCAGAACTTGGTACTTCGTTCCACAGGAGACCATTATGGCCATTATCAAGAAAATCGCGGTTACGGGGCTGCTGGCCGCCGTGGGCGTAGTGCTGTTCCGCTTCGGGCGCATCGTGGTGCGCGTGCTCCGCCAGGAGTCCGCCTCCCATCGCGCGCGCAGGGCCTAGCGTTTCGCCGGGGCCAGCGAGTCCAGGAAGTTTTCGCAGGAGCGCCGGAGCATGGCGTACATCGTGTCGAATCCCTGCGGGCCGCCGTAATAAGGGTCGGGGACCTCGTCCGTTTCGCGCTCGCCGATCTGGTCGTCGAATTCGCGCATGAGATGGATTTTGCGCTGGTGCTCTTCCGGGGACAAATGCAGGAGATCCCGAAGGTTCTGCCGGTCCATCGCGATTATCCAGTCGAAATATTCGAAATCGCGGTTCCGGTCGACCTGGCGCGAGGTGCAGGCCAGTTCGATGCCGTTGCGGCGCGCCACGTCCTGCGAGCGCGGATCGGCTGAATGGCCGATGTGCCAGTCCCCGATGCCGCAGGAGTCGACTTCGAAACGCTCCGACAGGCCCCGTTCCTTGACGAGATGCAAAAAGATTCCCTCGGCCACGGGAGACCGGCAAATGTTGCCCATGCACACGAAGAGAACGCGCACCGGTCGAGCCATCAGTCCCGTATCCCCAGCAAGGCGCGGAGCTTGTCCTCGGGAAAGTCGTCGCGCATCAGGCTTTCGCCGACCAGCACGGCGTTGACGCCCTCGGCCTCCAGGGCCAGGATATCCTGGCGCACGAAGATGCCGGACTCGGAAACGAAGGGGATTTCCTTCGGGACCATTTTCCGCAGGCGGAAGGTGGTGTTCAGGGAGATCTCGAAGGTGCGCAGGTCGCGGTTGTTCACGCCGATCAGCGGCGCCCCCGCGCGGAGCGCGGTCTCGGTCTCGGCCTCGTCGTGCACCTCCGTGAGGGGGGTAAGGCCGAGCTCCGCCCCGAGCGCGATCAGGTCGCGCAGCACGGGCTCCTCGAGGCAGGAGACGATGAGCAGGTACGCGCTCGCCCCCAACAGCTTCGCTTCGAAAACCTGGTAGGCCTCGGTGAGAAAATCCTTGCGCAAAGTCGGCAGCGACACCAGCCCCGAGACTTCGCGCAGGTAGCGGTCCGAGCCCTGGAAGTGATCTTCCTCGGTGAGGATGGAGAGGGCCGAGGCGCCGCCGCGCAAGTAGGCCTGGGCGATCTCGAGGGGCTTGAAGTCCTCGCGCAACACGCCCTTCGAGGGGGAGGCCTTCTTGATCTCGGCGATCACGTGCATGCCGTGCGGGGCGGGAGTCTTCAGGATCTCCAGCAGGTTGTAGGCGGGCGCGCCGAAGGCCCGGGCCTTCTTTTCCGCCTCGGCGGGCGGGAGGTGCTTCTTGGCGGCCTCGAGACGGGCGGCCTTGCTGGCGATGATTTTGGCGAGGATGTCTTCCATGGGGGAGAAAATAGCGTTTTATCAGGTCTCGCGGGTAGGCCTTTGATAAGGGTATCCTGGCCTGGATTACATTTGGACGATGGACGATACGGGTAAAAAGTTTTCCATTTGGGTTCGCCCCGCTTTGGGGGGGTTCGGTTTCGGGATGACCCTGATTCTTGCCCTTTGGATTTATCGCGGGATCCAAATCGAGAAACGACACTATAAGTCGTTTGAGGCGACCCAGATCGGCGAGTCCATGAACATGGTCCTGAGACGGTTTGGAGAGCCTTCGGATGTTTCCGGTTTCAACAGAGGTGACGATCACCTAAGGCAAGCAGCCGATTGCAATCCTCCCTGTTGGATGCGTCTCTGGTACGTTTCGCCTTTCGTCGGGAGAGTATCCTCGTATTCCATCGACTTCGACGAACACCAGAACGTCGTGAATAAATTTTACTCGAGTTCACCCTGAAAAGGTCCAGAATGATCGAAACGCCTCAAATCATGCAAACGCGCGCCCAGCCGGCCGCGGTGATCCACCTGACCATCCCGCGCGGGGAGATGATGAGCGCCTTCGCGCCGGCCATCGAGGAGATCCTTACGATCCTTCAGGCCCAGTTCGTGGAAGGCGCGGGTCCCGTGTTCGCGCATCACCTCCGGATCACGCCGGAAATCTTCGACTTCGAGGTGGGCATCCCCATCAACGGGACGATCACCAATGAAGGGCGCGTGCGGCTGGGAGAGATTCCCGCGCGCGCGCGGGTGGCGCATACGATGTACACGGGATCGTACGAAGGCCTGCCGGCGGCCTGGGGCGAGTTCACCGCGTGGATGGACGCGCAGGGCGTGAAGCAGGCGGAGGATCTGTGGGAGATCTACGCCTACGGCCCGGAATCGAATCCCGACCCGACGACCTGGCGCACGGGGTTGTACCGGCCCCTGGCGGACTGATCGTTCAGTATTTTTAGCGCATGCTTCCCACTTTCTCACCGGCGTCCCTGGCCGCCCTGTTCGCGGTCCTGTTCCTGCTCGCGCTCGCGCCCAACCTGAGCGTCCTCATCGTCACGACCCGCGCCGCGACGGCAGGCTTCAGGCAGGGCGCGGCCGCCGCGGTGGGAATCGTGGTCGCGACGCTCGCGTACATCCTGGCGGCCATCTTCGGCCTGATGATCGTGGCCGACATGCGTCCCGAGGCGCGTCATGTCCTGCGCCTGATCGCGGCCGCCTGGCTCGTGTGGAACGGCATCGGCCGCATCCAGAAAGCCGCCAAGGCCCCGCTGGCCTCGCTCCCGGTGACGCACCGCACGGCGGCCAGCTTCACCATGGGCTTCCTGCTGACGATCCTGAACGTCAGGGCCCTGGTTTTCTACGTGGCCCTGCTCCCGGCCTTCGTGGATCCGGGCGCGATGAGCCTCGGGAAAACGCTGGTGGTACTGGGGGTGGCGGC
The DNA here is from genome assembly GCA_021155885.1 of Fibrobacteria bacterium. Lineage (GTDB taxonomy): Bacteria > Fibrobacterota > Fibrobacteria > UBA11236 > UBA11236 > UBA11236. The sequence continues at coordinate 38,170 of JAJNBB010000018.1, forward strand.
CGCCGCCCTGGGCGTGGCCAAGCTGAGTTATGCCGCCGCCTCCGCGGGCGGCCGCGTGGTGCCGAGCGTCGGGGTGGGGAAGGCGCTGAACGTGATCGCGGGAGCGCTCGTCGCGGCGACGGGATTCATGCTCGCCACCGGACGGTTTATCCGCCTGGATTAACCCTTCGTGAACGCCACCCAGTCCTCTACGCTATTCAAACCCTAACGTTCGGAGATCCCATGAGATTCGCGATGGCCGTTCTTTCCGCGTCTTTTTTGGTGGCGTGCGCCCCCAGCCTCAAGCGCACCGGGTATTCCAAGGCCGAGACCCGGGAGGCCTCCTGTCCTGTGGCGTTCGGACGCCAAGGATCCCCCTTGGACACCGACAAGTCGGCGGTGAGCCTGGGGATCGTGGAGGTGAAGGACGGCGGGTTCACGATGTCGTGCACCGAGGGGGACATGCTAAAGCTCGTGTGGGCGGAGGTCTGCTCGCAGGGAGGCAACGCGGCGATGATCCTAGATGAAAAGCAGCCCGATCTGTGGAGCAGTTGTTACCGGGTGAAGGCGGAAATCCTGCACGTGAATCCGGATTCCGTGAAGGCCTGGCAGGACGCGCGCTACGAGCCCGTCTCGGTCGCCAAGCGTTCCGCCGCCAATTCGGCGTCCCAGACCGCGACGCTGGTGGGAGCGATCGTGGGCGGACTGGTCGCGGGCTTCCTGGTCGCCCGCTAGGCCTTCGCTAGGCCTTGGTAAACGCCACCCAGTCCTCGAGCGTCTTCTTCGCGGCGCCGGACTCCAGGGCCTTGACCGCCAGCTGCGTCCCCTCCTTGAGGTTCTTCGCGATGCCGGCCACGTAGAGCGCCGCGCCCGCGTTGAGCGCCACGATATCGCGCTTGGGACCCTTGGCCCCATTAAAGATCTCGCGGAGGATCTCGGCGTTGCGCGCGATATCGCCCCCCAGCAAGTCTTCCTTCACGGCCATCGAGAAGCCGATGTCCTGCGGGTTCAGGATGTACTCCGTGATCCGCCCGTCCTTCAGCTCGGCGACCTTGGTGGGCGCGCACGTGCTGATCTCGTCCATGCCGTCGGTGCCGGCCACGACCATCACGTGCTCCGACCCCAGGCGCTGCAGCACTTCGGCGAACACGCGCGTGAGGTTCTGGTCGTAGACGCCGATCACCTGGCGCTTGGCGCGCGCGGGGTTCATCAGGGGGCCGAGGAGGTTGAAGATCGTGCGCTGGCCGAGTTCCGCGCGCACGGCGGCCACGTGCTTCATGGCCGGGTGCAGGCTGGGGGCGTACAGGAAGCCGACGCCGTGCGCGTCGACCGCGGCGGCGACCTGCCCGGGGGTTTGCTCGATGTTGACGCCGAGCTCCGACAGGACGTTGGCGCTGCCGCAACGGCTGCTGACCGCGCGGTTGCCGTGCTTGGCGACGGCCGCGCCCGCGGCGGCCGCTACGATAGCCGAGGCGGTGGAGATGTTGAACGAACCGCTGGAGTCGCCGCCCGTGCCGCAGGTGTCGATCACGGGGGAGCGCTTGACCGGCACGACCACCGACTTGCCGCGCATCGAGTCGGCCGCGCCCGCGATCTCGTCGGCGGTCTCGCCCTTGATGCGCAGGGCGATCAAAAAGGCGCCGATCTGCGCGGGCGTCCACGCGCCCTCGGTGATGCCCTCCAGGCAGGAGCGCATTTCGTCGAAGGTCAGGTTTTCGCCGCGCATGAGCTTGGCGAGCAGGGCCGGGTTCATGTTGATCCTTTTTTAGGAACCTTTGATGGACAGGAAGTTCCGGAGCATGTCCTTGCCGTGCTCGGTGAGGATGGACTCGGGATGGAATTGCAGGCCGTGGATGGGGCGCGCCTTGTGCCGCAGGCCCATGATGATGTCGCCGTGCGAGGCCGTGACCTCGAGTTCCGCGGGCAGGGACTTGCGCTCCACGATCAGCGAATGGTAGCGGGTCGCGGTGAAGGCTTTCGGGAGGCCCGCGAACAGGCCCTGCTGGTTGTTTTCCACCACGGAGGTCTTGCCGTGCAGGGGCTCGGGCGCGCGCAGCACGACGCCGCCGAACGCCTCGCCGATGGCCTGGTGGCCGAGGCACACGCCGAGCAAAGGGATCGAGGCGGGAACCTTGCGGATCAGGTCGATCGAGATGCCGGCCTCGGCGGGGGTGCACGGCCCGGGGGAGACCACGATGTGCGTGGGCTTCAGCGCGATCGCCTCCTCGGAGGTGATCTTGTCGTTGCGCACGACCTTCAGGTCCGGGTTCATCTCGCCCAGGTATTGCACGAGGTTGTAGGTGAATGAATCGTAATTATCGACAAAAAGGATCATATAGATAGGCTCATTTTCTCCCGGAGGTAGTGCCTGCGGGGGTCTGTGAGACGAAGAAGAAAATGAGCCTCATCGTAATTATCGACAAAAAGGATCATGCGGCGCCCCCCATCGCGGCTTCCACCGCCAGCATGGCGGCGCGCGCCTTGTGCCGGGTTTCCTGGTACTCGGTCTCGGGCACCGAGTCGGCGACGATGCCGGCGCCGGCCTGCACGTAGGCCACGCCGTCCTTGAGCAGCAGGGTCCGGATGGTGATGCACGAATCCAGGTTCCCGCGGAAATCGAGGTAGCACACCGCGCCGCCGTAGACCCCGCGCCGCGTGGGCTCCAGGTCGTCGATGATTTCCATCGCGCGGATCTTGGGCGCGCCCGACAGCGTGCCCGCGGGCAGGCAGGACATCAGCGCGTCGAGCGCGTGCGCTTCCTTCTTCAGCGTGCCGCGCACCACCGAGACGATGTGCATGATGTGGCTGAGCCCCTCGATTTGCATGAACTGCGGCACGTGCACGGTGCCGTAGGCCGACACGCGCCCCAGGTCGTTTCGTCCCAGGTCCACGAGCATGACGTGCTCCGCGATTTCCTTCGGGTCCTTCAGCAATTCCTCGCGCAGGGCCTTGTCCTCGGCCTCGTCCTTGCCGCGCTGTACGGCGACGGATTGATGGCGCGCAGCCGGCGGTAGATCGAGATCGCGTCGGCCGAGACCTTGGCCTCGAAGCGCTGCGACAGCACGATTTGAAACGCGTCCCCGGCGCGGATGAACTCCTTGCAGCGCTCGACGCCTTCGACGTACTGCCCGGGACCCATGTTGGACTTCCAGTCCAGGGCGGGCGGGGTCTTGCCGGGCTCCGTGGCCAGCGCTTTCGCCTCGGCGGGCGCGGCGGCCCGCAGGTCCTTCTCCAGCCCCTCGATGAGCGACAGCGCGCGCGCGTAGGCGGGCTCGAGCCCGCCGAACTCGTCGGGCATCACGTTGGCGACGATGCTGAGACGATGCTTCAAATGGTCGAACACCACGAAGGCTTCGTAAATCCCGAAGTCGAGGTCGTTGATCCCGTAGTCGTCGCGGCCCGCCTCGGGGATGTTTTCCAGCAGGCGGATGGAGTCGTAGGCGAAGAAGCCCACCGCCCCCCCCGAAAACGACGGCAGCTCGGTGTCCTCGACGCCGCGGAAGCGGCCCAAAAAGGCGCGGAATTCCGCGAGGGTATCCCCCTCGTACTTGCGGGAGTCCTTGCCAAGAATCTCGATTTCGCGGCCGCGCGCGCGGAACACATACAGCGGGTCACGACCGAGGAAGGAGTAACGCGCCAGTTTCTCCCCGATTTCGGCGCTTTCCAGCAGGAACGCGCGCCTTCCCGGAAGGCGCAGCTTGAGCAGGGCCGTGATCGGGGTCTCGAGATCGGGCAGAAAATCGCGGCTGATGGGAACGACGTTCGCTCCCGTCTTCGCGAGGCGGGAACGGACTTCTTCAAACGGTAAAATCACGCGGGGAACCTCATGGGGCAATAATAGCTTTGTGCTCTTAATATCTTAACGCCATGCGCGGCCTCCGGTTATGTCTTCTGGCCCTTCTCCTGGCGGCGGGGTTTTCCGCGGCGGAGCCCGTGAAAGTATGGATCTCCCTCAAGGACAAGGGTCCGGGGACCGTCTTGACGGAACGGACCCGCCGGGCCTATGAAAACGCCCCCGTTTACGCCCCCTATTTGCAGCAATTACAGGGGGCCGGTTTTGCGGTCGCCGTGACCTTGAAATGGCAAAACCGGGCGTCGGGCTGGGCGGAGCCCGCCGCGCTGGCCGGGATCCGTGCGCTGCCCTTCGTGACGGACATCGAAGAATTGCCGCGCAAGGCGCCCGCCACCGAGCCGCCCGCGCCGAAAACCTCCCTGCCGAAGGCCCACGCGACCCCCCTGGAACGCTATGGGGCTTTCCAGCAAATGTTCGACAGCGTCGGCGCGACGGCGCTCACCGACACGGTGTACGCGCGCGGTTCCCGGCCCGGCGAAGGGCTGCGCATCGCCGTGATGGACGAGGACTTCTACCTCGGCCACTCCGTGTTCGATTCCCTGTACGCGCGCGGCGCCATCGCGGACCAATACGACTTCGTCGCGAACGCCCCGCAGGCCGTTTATTCCTCCAACAAGGCCGGCAGCCACGGCGCCTGGGTTCTGTCCCTGATCGGCGGGAACCGCCCCGGACTCGCGGTGGGGCTCGCGCCCTACGCGAAATTCCTGTTGTACCGCACCGAAAACCGTCCTTCCGAAAGCTACGTGGAAGAAGACTACCTCGCGGCCGCGCTGGAACGCGCGGTGGACTCCGGCGCGCAGGTGATCAATATCAGCCTGGGTTACCGCTACGACTTCACCAGCGAGGGACAGATTCCCTACAAGTCGATGGACGGGCGCACGCGGCCCGCCTCCCTCGCGGCGCTGGGCGCGGCGCGGCGCGGGGCGCTGGTGGTGGTGGCCACCGGCAACGAAGGCGCCACGCGTCCGGATTCCGGCAACGGGGCCCCCCCAACGGTCACGATCACGTCCCCGGCGGATGCCGACAGCATCCTCTCCGTCGGCATCCAGCTCGACGGAGTCCGTTGCGGCTATTCCAGCACGGGCCCCACGTTCGACGGCCGCCTCAAGCCCGAGCTGACTTCCGTGGGGCTGGGAGGCGGCTGCAGCGTGTACCTCGCGAACCCCGGAACCGAGACCGGCACCGAGATCGAGAGCGGCACGAGCTTCGCCGCGCCCGTGATCGCGGGCGTCGCGGCGCTGCTGCGCCAACTGCACCCCGACAGCGTCGCGTCCACGCAGAAAATCCGGCAGGCGCTGATGGTCACGGCGAAGCGTTCCCACAACCCCGACAACCTGGTCGGCAACGGCCTGGCGCGCGCGGGCGCGGCTCATTGCGCCCTTCTGCTCGACTCCTTGGTCCAGAACCCCATATGCATCCCGCCCGCGCCCCCCTCGGCCGTGAAAGGCGTGCTGGTATGGCGCGGCGGCCAGGTCCGGACTTTGCCCTGGCCCAACAGCCTGGACCTGGGCCGCGCCCGCATGTGGGACCTGCAGGGCCGCTTGTTCCCGCTGCAGGGAAGCCTCACCGAGGAAGGCGAAGTCCTCCTGCTATCGCGCCGCCGCCTCGCGCCCGGCACCTTCATCCTCCGCATCCCCCGTCCCGCGGACGACGCGGAGTAACGCGGTCGGGTCCGGAGTTGTTGGTTGTTGGTTGTCGGTTGTTGGTGAAACCGAAGGGTTTGGGCTGATCCCGGCTTGTTTTCTTGCTTCCAACAACCAACAACCAACAACCCACAACGACAGAGAGCGGCCAAGGAAGTAAATTTCCCTCATGCTTCGCAGAAACCCCTCGGGCGACCGGCCCGTCATCGATCCCTCCGCCTTCATCGACCCCACCGCCATCATTTGCGGGAAGGTGGTCGTGGAGGAAGACGTTTTCATCGGCCCGTACGCGGTCATTCGCGCGGACGAGCTCGACGCGAACGGTGAAATGCAAGCCATCCGCATCGGCGCGGGCTCCAACATCCAGGACGGCGTGGTCATCCATTCCAAGGACGGGGCGGGCGTGACCGTCGGCAGGCGCGTCTCGATCGCCCACCGCGCCATCGTGCACGGCCCGGTCGAGGTAGGCGACGACTGCTTCATCGGCTTCAACGCGGTGGTGTTCAACTGCGTGCTGGGCAAGAGTTGCGTGGTGCGCCACAACGCGGTGGTCGAGGACGTCACGCTGACGGATTACTTCCATATTCCCGCCGCGTATTCGGTGCACTCCGAAACCGACCTCGACAAGATCCCGCGCATCACCCCCGACGCGGCCAAGTTCTCGGAGTCGGTGGTGAAGATGAACAACCACTTCGCGCGCGCCTATAAGGCCATCCAGAACGAACTCTGACCATGGAGATGCGGGATCGGCCTCCTGTCTTTCGCGCCCTCGCGGGGACGGGCCTGCTCCTGTTGCTCCTGGCCTCCGCCGCGGCGGCGCAGTGGTCGTCCGCGCCCGTCGTGCGCCCCGAAATCCTCGCCGAGATTCCGCACGACACGGGGGCCTTCACCCAGGGCCTGGTGTGGGTCTCAGGCAACCTGTATGAAAGCACGGGCCTATATGGGCAGTCGACCCTGCGCCAGCTGCATCCCCGCACGGGCGCGGTGCTGCGCCGGCAGAAACTCGACGATCGCTATTTCGCCGAGGGCCTCGCGCACTTTCAGGGCGGCTTTCTCCAGCTGACGTGGCGCGAGGGCGTGGCGCTGCGCTACGCCCCGAACGACTGGAAAAAACCCTCGCGGTTCCGCTATTCCGGCGAGGGCTGGGGCCTGACGAACATCGGCGCCTCGCTGTGGATGAGCAACGGGTCCGATACCCTCTACCGCCGCGACGCCGCGTTCCGGATCACCGGGCGCACGGCGGTGAAACTGAACGGGAGACCGCTGGCGCGCCTCAACGAACTGGAGGCCGCCGGCGGCAGGATCGTCGCCAACGTGTGGTACAGCGATTCCCTCTTCATCATCGACCCCGCCAATGGGCGCGTGCTCGCGGTGGTGGACGCCTCCGCCCTGACCGCGCGCTGCGGACGGCGCTCCGGGGACGAGGTGCTGAACGGCGTGGCCTACGACCCGCTCGCGAAGGTGTTTTATGTCACCGGGAAAAAATGGCCGAAGCTATTCAAGGTGCGGATTCCCTTCGGGTTTTAGCTTTTTCCCCGTTTTCCGCGCTGTTGAAACCTGATTCTCAATTAAGCTAGTTTACTCCCCGATGCATTTCGCGCGCCTTCGGAGACTTCGGGGAACTTTCCACGCCCTGCTGGTGCTGGGTTACCTGGCCTTGGGCTTGGCTTCAGCCTGGCACGCGCCCCACTTTTCGCAGGCGCGGGCGGCGATCGACGTGGACGGCCATGTCGAGCACGAAGCCGTGTTCGACGGCGCATGCGCGTTGTGCACGGTCAAGGCTTCGTCCGAACTGGGCCCCGCGCGCTTCGTCCACCGTTCGACGGGTGGGGCGGCCTGTGTTTGCCCTGCGCGGCATGCGCGCCTCATCGCAGCCGACGGAGCCTGGTCGGCCCGTCCGCGCGCGCCCCCGGCCCTCCTCTCCTAAACCGCTCCATCCGTCACGGATCCGGAGGGCGATGAACCACGGTTCACGCTCCCGTTTTTCCGTCCCCAGACCAAAGCGCTTTTCAGGAGGGGCCATGCCTTTCAATTCGTTTCCAAAAATTTTTAAAAAGCAGACATTCCTAACATTCTTGATTTCGTTGGCCTCGCTGCCGGCCGCCGCCGTCGCCGGGGTGATGAATCCCGATATTTCGGCCCTCGGGCAGGTGCGCGCGGCCCTGACCGACGACGCGGGCTCTCCGGACCAAAACCGTCCGACGCTGGGCCTGGGAGAGACCGAATTGATTTTCGACGCGGCCCTGAACCCGTATTTCCGGGGAGCCTTCACGTTCGCCGCGGGCGAGGAAGGGTTCGGCGTCGAAGAGGCGTACGCGTCCATGATCCAGGGGTTGCCCTGGGGCCTGGGCCTGAAGGCGGGCAAGTACCGCCTGGGTTTCGGAAGGATCAATCCCGTGCACCCGCACGCCTACCCGTTCCTCGATGCGCCGCGGGCATGGGCGTCGCTGATGCCCGGAGGCGAGGAGGGCTTCAACGAAACGGCGGTGCAGGTTTCCGACCTGCTGCCGACGCCGGGAACCTGGGCCTCCACGGTGTCGGTGGACGCGATCCAGGGAAGTTCCTTCCACACGGAGGACGAGCGCACCCGGCTGGGATGGCTGGGCCGCTGGAGCAACGCCTTCCTGATCGGGGAGAAGGGAGCGCTCGAGGCCGGTGTATCGGGCGCGACGGGACTAGACGCCATCGACGCGGGCGCGCGAGGGTATTTGCTGGGAGCCGACCTCAAGGTGAAGTTTTACCTGTCCGGAGGGTCGCAGTTCACGTTGCAAACCGAGGCCGCGCTTCGCCGAAGCCATGCGCTGGACACGGCCACCGGGGCGGCTCCGGCGGAGCAGCGGGAGGGTTTTTATGGCTTCGCGGACTACCGCTTTCGCACGCGCTACAACGCGGGCGTGCTGTTCGAGCAGTGGGAGCGCTCGCTGGCGGAAGGCGGGGTTCCGGGGTCGGCGGACCGCGCGGTCAAGGTTTTCGCGGGCTTCGCGGTACTCGAGGAAAGCACCGTGCTGCGCGTGGCGTTCGAGCATTTCATGCCGGACGGGGGCCCGGCGGTGAACACCGCGTCGGCGCAGCTTCTCTTCAGCATGGGGCCGCACAAGGCCCACAAATTTTAAGGGGAAGTCATGAAACGAGAGCAAAAGTTGGGGGTCATTCTGGCCGCATTGTGCGCCTCCCTCGCCGGCGCCAAGGTGAAGGTCGCGGCCTCGTTGCCGGACCTGGCGTCGATCGCGGCCTATGTGGGCGGCGATCAGGTGGAGGTGTTTTCCATCGCGCGGCCGAATGCCAACCCGCATTTCGTCGAGGTGCTGCCATCGTACATGATCCGGGTGGCGCGCGCGGACGTCTACCTCAAGGCCGGCCTGGGAATGGACCCGTGGGCGGACGCCGTCCTGGAAGGGTCGCGCAATAATTCCATCCGGGTGGTGGACGCCTCCGCGGGCGTCGCGGTGCTCGAGAAACCCGCGGGGAAGGTGGACGCTTCGCAGGGCGACGTGCACCCCCAGGGGAACCCCCACTACTGGCTCGATCCCGCCAACGGAGCCCGCATCGCGGAAACCGTGCGCGACGCCCTGAAGCGGGCCGATCCGGCGCACGCGGCCCTGTACGACGCGAACGCGGCGCGCTTCCGGGCCGAGGCCGAGACCCGCCTCGAAGGGTGGAAGGAAAGGATGGCCCCGCTCAAGGGAAGCGCCATCGTGACCTATCATTCCTCGTGGGTTTACTTCGCGCGCGCGTTCGGCCTCCGCGTCGTGGGACACGTGGAGCCGTTTCCGGGCATACCGCCCACGGCGCGTCATCTCCGTGATCTCGTGGGCGTTATCCGCGCGAGCCAGGCCAAAATCCTGTTGCAGGAGCCTTACTACCCGGGCAAAGATCCCGAGTTCCTCGCGCGCGAAACGGGGATACGGGTGCACCGGTTCACCCCCGCGTGCGAGGGAACCGCCCCGGGGGACTACCTGAAGCATTTCGACGCCATGGTGGCGGCGCTGTCCGGCGGCGGGTCCGGCGCGAAGGGGGGCAAGCCATGATGATTTTCGAGTATCACTTCGTCCTGACGGCCCTGGCGCTGTGCTTGATGCTGGCGGGCATCCTCAGCGTCTTCGGCCATCACGTGGTCCGGCGCGGGGTGATCTTCGTCGATCTTGCCCTGGCCCAGGTCGCCGCGCTGGGCGCCAGCGTGGGCATTCTTCTCGGTTACGGCGAGGACGCGCCGGTGAGGAACTTCCTCCTCTCCCTGACGTTCACGCTGGCGGGCGCGGCGCTTTTCTCCTGGTTCCGCACGCGCCAGCGCGCGCCCATCGAGGCCCTGATCGGCATCACCTACGCCGCCGCCATGGCCGTTTCGCTTCTCCTGCTCGAGCGCTCCGCCACCGGCTCCGAGGAACTCAAGGAAATGCTGGTGGGCTCCATCCTCACCGTGCCCCCCGGGCAGCTGTACGGCGCGGCCTTTCTGTGCGCCTTGACCGGCCTGGTCCTCTGGCTCGCCCGCGGCCCGCTCTTCCGCATCACGGACGATCCCGCGGCCGCCTCAGCCTCCGGGTTGCGCCTCGGCGCCTGGGACTTTCTGTTCTATGCGGCCTTCGGGGTGCTGGTGACCTTCGCCGTCAAGGCCGCGGGGGTGCTGCTGGTGTTCGCTTTCCTCATCGTGCCTTCGCTGGCTTCCATCATGGCCGTCAACGGGACGAGGGCGCGCCTGCTCTTCGGCGGGGGGTTCGCATTTATCGGCTGCCTGCTGGGCATGGAGGCCTCGCTGCGTTTCGACGTCTCCGCCGGTCCCGCGATCGTGGCGGTTTTCGTCGCGCTGCTGGTCCTTTCGGGGAGCATTAAAAGCATTTTTAAGGGGTGATCTACCGCTCCCTTTTGTGCGCCACCGTCCTGCTGTGCACGGCCTGCCAGGACGGCCGCGGCGCCTCGCGCGAGGCCGCTCCCGTCCATCTTGCCGACTCCGCGCGCGCGGCCCCGCTCCGCTGGGCCAAAAGCGTGTCCTGGGAAAAGCGGGGTTCCCGCGTCGAGGTGATCGTGACGCGGCCCTGGAAGGGGGCCCGCGAGCCCCTGCGTTACGTGCTGCTGCTTCCCGGGGACACGGGCGCCTCCTTCGGTTCCAAGGCCCCGCAGCCCGCGGCCATTTCCGTTCCCGTGCGCCGCATCGCCTGCCTGGCCTCGGTGCACGTCGGGTACCTGAAGGCGCTGAACGCGGCCGGGACCATCATCGCCGTGGACGCCGCGAACCACATATACGACGAGGGCGTTCGCAACCGCGTGAAGTCGGGAAAAATTTTCGCGGCGGGCTCCGGTTCGCAGCTCAACGTGGAACGCCTGCTCGCCGCCAAGCCCGACCTCGTGGTGGCCAACGCGGTGGGGCTTTCGGAATACGAGGCCTTGCGGCGGCTGAGCCGCGCCGGGATCCCCGTGCTGGTCACCTCCGAGTGGATGGAGGATCACCCGCTGGCGCGGGCGGAGTGGGTGCGGTTGTTCGGGTTGCTGCTCGGCAGGGAACGGCAGGCCGATTCCCTTTTCGCCTTCATCGAGGCATCGTACCGCGCCCAGGCCGCCGCCGCGCGCGCGAAGTCCGTCAAGCCCACCGTGCTGCTGGGCGGTCCCTTTCGCGACCAGTGGTTCGTCTCGGGAGGCCGCAGCTATATGGCCCGCTTCCTCGAGGACGCGGGCGCGGACTACCTGTGGAAGCGGGACACCACCGCCGGCGGCGTGCCGCTGAGCTTCGAGGCCGTGCTCACGAAGGCGCGCGCCGCGGACATCTGGATGTATCCGGGGGATTACACCAACCATTGGCGCACGCTCGCGGACGGTTCCCGGCAGGACGCGCGCTTCGAGGCGTTCGGCGCCTTTCGCCGCGGTGACGTTTACAACAACGACGCGCGCCGCCTGCCCGACGGGGCCAACGACTATTGGGAGTCGGGGAACGTGAACCCCCATCGCCTGCTCGCCGACCTGGTGTCGATCTTTCACGGCGACGAGGACTCCCTCTTCTACCACCGGCGCGTCCCCCCCGGCCCGTGACCCGCCCGATGAATCGTCCCGCCGTTCTGTTCCCCCTGCTTTTCCTGATCGTGGCGCTGGCCTTCGCGGCGGACGTCGCGTTCGGCCCCGTGACGGTTTCCTGGAAGGAAATCCTGGCGGCCCTGGGGGGAAGCTGGGGGAACGGGGGGGACGGCGCGGCTTCCACCATCATCCTCCGCGAGTTCCGCCTGCCGCGCGCCGTGGCCGCGCTCTGCGCGGGGGCGGGCCTGGGCGTCGCGGGGTTTCTGCTGCAAACGCAGTTTCGCAACCCGCTCGCCGGACCCGCGGAGCTGGGGATCAGCTCCGGCGCGGGCCTGGGCGTGGCGGCCTTGCTGCTGGTCGAGCCCCTGCTTCCGGCGGCGCTGCTGAACGCGCTCGGCCCCTGGCCCCTGGCCGCCACCGCCGCGCTCGGCGCGGCCGCCACGGTGGCCCTCGTCATGGTTCTATCGGCGCGCCTGTGGGACTCCGCCTCGCTGCTGCTGGCCGGCCTGATGATCGCGAGCGCCTGCGGCGCCGTCATCAGCCTCATGCAGTACTTCAGCGAGGCGGCCCAGCTCAAGGCTTACGCCCTCTGGGGCTTCGGCGGCCTGGGAGGCGTCACCTGGGCCCAGAACGGCGTGCTCGCCCTCTGCGTGGCCGCCGGCCTGACCGTGTCCTGGATGCTTTCGCGGCCGCTCTATGCGACCTTGCTGGGCGACTCCGCCGCCGCCGCGCTCGGGATTCCCGTGCGGCGCTTCCGCCTGCTGACGCTCGCGGCCGCGAGCCTGCTCTCCGGGGTCGTGACGGCCTTCTGCGGCCCGGTCGCCTTCGTCGGCCTGGCCGTCCCGCACCTCGCGCGGTTCTGCGTGCGCGGATCGGACCCGCGCCTCGTGCAGCCCGCCTGCATGCTGATCGGCGCGGCCCTGCTGCTCATCTGCGACGGCCTCAGCCATTTTCCCGGACGCGACGCCGTGCTGCCCCTGAACGCGGTCACCTCGCTGTTCGGCGCGCCCACCGTGCTGTACTTCCTGCTGCGCCGCGCGAGGAGCGCGTGAACGCCGCGCCCCTTCTCGAAGCGCGCGGCGTGTCCGCGGGCTATGCCGGCGCCCCCCTCTTCCCGGCGTTCGACCTCTCCGTACGCGCGGGCGAGCTCGTCTGCCTGCTGGGCCGCAACGGCGCGGGCAAGACGAGCTTGCTGAAAACCCTCGGCGGCATCCTGCAACCGCTGTCCGGAACAGTGTCCCTGCAGGGAAACGCCGCCGCGGGTTTGTCCGGGCGCGAACGCGCCCTACGCGCCGCGCTGCTGCTCACCGACGGCGGCCTGCCGCCCTTTTTGCTGGGGCGCGAACTCGTGGCGCTCGGCCGCACGCCGCATGCGTCCTGGTTCTCCGCGGCGCGCCCGGAGGACGAACGCATCGCCCGCGCCGCCATGGAGCGGCTTCACTGCGCGCACCTCGCCGAGCGCCGCCTCGGCGAGCTCAGCGACGGAGAGCGCCAGCGCCTGTGCCTGGCGCGCCTGCTGGCGCAGGACGCCCCCCTGCTGCTTCTGGACGAGCCCCTCGCGCACATGGATCTTCCCGCGAAAGCCGAACTGCTCGGGCTTCTGCGCGATTGGACGCGCGCGGACCGCGGCGTGCTGGCCGCCGTGCACGAAGTCGATCTCGCCCTCGGTTTCGCGGACCGTTGCCTGATGCTCATTCCCGGCGAAGCCCCCTTCCTCGGCGCGCCCGAGGACGCCGCGGGCCCCGCCCTGCGGCGCGCGTTTCCGGGCTGGCCCGAGTTCTGGAACCCGCTGGGATTAAGGCGCGCGCGGCCCGATTAGTCGTTTCAGCCCGTAGAATTTGTAACGGGAAAATTTGTATCAAATCGACAAAGGGACACTCTTCCCGGCCTTTGCCACAAAGTCAAAAATGATAGCTTTTTGACGAATTCGTTCGCTATTCCGAATAATCAGGACATGAGTTTGCGTCTTTATTAACAAGAGATTCTCGCTCTTTCTCACACTTTCACAAGTCCAATTTCGAAATGTGGAATTTGTCGGTATTTTTTGACATTCATGTTCCGGCATGATTCTTTCTTTACTAAAATCTCACGCATCGCTTCAAACGCGCGGGGTTCAAGGGAACGGTTCGCGGCCCGGCGGCCCGATGCGTTGAAAAGATTCGTTGCGTAAAATTTCAAAGGCTCCTGTTGCTAGGAGCTAGAACTGACGGTTTCATGGACAGCCTTGACGGCCTTTTGCCTCTTCCCGAAATTTCCGGCTCCGCACTACACGCTCCCGGTTCTCCTCTCGAAGCGATTCTCGATCTGGCCCGCATTCTGGCGCGGCGCGACTCGCCGGTTTTTCTTCAGGGCGAGAGCGGCACGGGCAAGGAAGTCCTCGCCCGCTTCCTGCATCGCAACAGCCCGCGCAGCGCGGGGCCCTTCGTGGCGGTCAATTGCGCGGCCATCACGCCATCGCTCGTGGAAAGCGAATTGTTCGGCCATTACCGGGGATCGTTCACCCACGCCGTCTCGGACCGCTCGGGCAGCATCCGCCAGGCGAGCGGCGGCACCTTGTTCCTGGACGAGATCGGGGACATGCCCCTCGAGCTGCAGGCGCGCTTCCTGCGGGTCCTGCAGGAGAAGGTCGTGCGTCCCGTGGGGGGCGACGAGGACGTGGCGGTGGACTTTCGCCTCATCTGCGCGACGCACCGCAACCTCGGGCTCGAGGTCCGCGAGGGACGCTTTCGCGAGGACCTGTTCTACCGCCTCAAGGTCCTGGAGTTGAAGCTGCCGCCCTTGCGGGAGCGGCCGATGGACATCCCGTTTTTACTGCGGGAGTTCCTGACCGAAATGGCCGGCCCGCGGCTCGCCCAGTCCGCGATGACGCTCGTCCCCGCGTCGCTGCTGCAATACCACTTTCCCGGGAACGTCCGCGAACTGCGCAACTTCGCGGAGCGTTATGCCGCCCTCGCGGAGATCGGGGGCACGTGGGACCATATCCTCGAGGGGCGCGCGGCGCTGTCGGGCAGCCTGAGGGAGTCGGCGCCGGAATACCCGGGAGGCATCCGCAGTTCGCGCCTGACGCGCAACGACGTGCTGTCGGCCCTGGAGGCGTGCGGCTACCACCGCGGCAAGGCGGCGGCGAAGCTCGGCGTCACGCGCAGGACGCTGCAGTACCACCTGGAGCGGATGAAGCGAGAGGGAAATGTAAGGGGAGGTAGGTAGGGAATTATCAATTGATAATTGATAATTCAACAGCGCCGCGGCGCCTACCTATCCTTGTAATACTCGCTAATCTCCGCGGACTGCCCGTGCAGGCGGCGCTTCATTTCGCTGACGCGGTCCAGCCTGCGCTTTTCCTCGCGCGTGAGCGAATGAATGCCTTCGCGGCCGATCTTCTGCAGGATGGGGTCGATGTCCTCCATCGCCTCCCGGAGCTGCTCGCCCTCGCGTTGCGCTTCCATCCACCGCTTCTTCACCTGACGGTGCTTCCATTGGGCCATCAGGCTCGTGTTCGGGCCCGCCGCCCAGAAGCGCAGGTAGATCCAGGCGAACAGCGCGCCGCCCAGATGGGCGGCGTGGGCGATGCGGTCGTTCGAGGTGATGAGCAGCAGCTCGATGGCGCCGATGATCAGCACCGCGTAGCGCACCGGCACGGGGAAGATGAAGAACATCAGCAATTGCTGGTCGGGGAAGAAACGGGCGAAGGCCACGAGCAGGGCGAAGATGGCGCCCGAGGCGCCGACGATGACGGCGGGGTTGCCGGTGAAGCCGTAGAAGCCCATCGAGCACAACCCGGCGAAGACGCCCGCGGCCACGTAGAGGGTGAGGAAGGAGCGTTCGCCCATCTCGCGCGCGACGGGCGCGCCGAACATCCACAGCATCAGCATGTTGAACACGATGTGCATCACCGAGCCGTGATCGTGTACGAACATGTAGGTGGCCAGGCGCCAGAACTGGAACTCGCGGGTCACCGCCCAGGGATCGAGGGCGAGCCAGGAGGAAAGGAAGGCCCCCCGCGTGATGAAGTCGACGAGGAAGAAACCCACGTTGACCATGAGCAGCACGCGCACCGAGAAGGGCATTCCGGATTCGGGCGACAGGCGGTAGTTCATGATGGGCGGCCTTCCAATAATTAACCCGGCGCGGATGGACTCAGCGCGCGAGCTTGCGGCGCAGGGTGGTTTCGACTTCGGGAGGAACGAATTCGGAGATGTCGGCGCCCAGCGCGGCCAGCTCGCGCACCAGGCTGGAGGCCAGGTAGGTGTACTGTTCGGAGGGCATCAGGTAGACGGTCTCGCACTCGGGGTCGAGTTTCTTGTTCATGAGCGCCATCTGGAATTCGTGCTCGAAATCGCTCACGGCGCGCAGGCCGCGGATGAGCACCTGCGCCTTGCGCT
Source organism: Fibrobacteria bacterium (assembly GCA_021155885.1). Taxonomy (GTDB): domain Bacteria; phylum Fibrobacterota; class Fibrobacteria; order UBA11236; family UBA11236; genus UBA11236. The sequence continues at coordinate 54,027 of JAJNBB010000018.1, forward strand.
CGCGCAGGCATTCGACCATGAGCCCGGCATGGGACAGCACCTCCACGCCCGGAAGATCGCGGGTGCAGGCGCGCACCAGTTCCACGCGCTCCTCGAGGGTGAACAGGCTGGTTTTGCGCGCGTTGACCGCCACGACGACGTCCACCTCGTCGAACAGCTGCGCGGCGCGGCGGATGATGTCGAGGTGCCCGTTGGTGACGGGATCGAAGGTGCCGGGATACAGGGCTCGGGCCAAGGCGGGCTCCAGGGAGAAAGTCGGCCCCTGAGCGTTCATCAAGGGCGGCTTTTCAAAAATACTTAGTCGGAGGGACCGAAAACGGCCAGCGACGACTCTCCATACGCCAGGAGGCGGCCCTTGTCTCCCAAGGTGGCCGCCCAGTCGGGCGGGTTGCGGGTGGGGTATTGGACCACGGCCGCGCCCCCGGGCTCCAGCAGCGGGCGCAGAAGCTCCGGAAGGCCCGAGAAGTCCTGGCCGAACGGCGGGTCCGCGAACACGACCCCGAAGCGGGCCCGCGTGGCCTTACAGTACGCGCGGGCGTCCTGCCGGGTCCATTCCAGCGCCGCGGGGTCGGCGCCGCGCGCCAGCAGCAGGCGGCAGTTGGCTTCGAGCACCTTGAAGGCCGCGGGGTGGCTTTCGACCAGCACGGTTTTGCGGGCGCCCCGGCTGAGCGCCTCGAGCCCCACCGAACCCGAACCCGCGAACAGGTCGAGAAAGCCGGCGTCTTCGACCCGCCCGCGCAAGATGTTGAACAGGGCCTGCCGCACCTTCCCCGACGTCGGGCGCGTCAGCCCGGCGCCGGCCGGCGTGCGCAGCACCGATCCGTTGAATTGACCGCCGGTAATGGATAACGCCATGAGTCGAAAGGTAGCAGAATGGTCCTGCGCGCACCCGTAGGGGCACGGCACTGCCGCGCCCGTGGTGCAAGCCGGCATGATACGTTTCGAACGAATGTTTCTGGATTCCCGGGAAGCGCCAGTGACCCTACGGAACGCGAGGCCCCGGGCGCTATCGTCCCGCTGCTACCTGGCAGGCGGGCTTGGCTGGGCCGGCGACCGGAAGGGTTGCCATTGCTGCGGCTTCTTCGGAGGCGCGCCGCGGCGGTACTTGGGCGGCGTGAAGGTGTTGATCCACTGGATCGAGAAAAGATGCGAGTGGTAGAATTCCTGGTAGGTGTCGTTCCGGTTTTCTTCGCGCGGCCGGTTGATCGCCTGCAGGTAGCCGTAGTTGAGGGAGAACCCCGACTTCCAGTTTTCGCTGACGCGCCATTCCTGGCCGACCCGCAGCATGAGGGCGGGGCCGATGTCGGTGCGGATGTTCTTGGCGTCGAGGGTGTCGGAATTGATTTTCTGGATCGCGACGATGCCGAGCCCGACGGTGGTGCTGAACGAAATGAGGTAGGGGTAGATGATGTAGGTGGTGCCGATGCCGGCGATCAGGTCAAGGGCGTACTCGGCCCGGGCGAACCCGCCGACGTTGTCGCTGTCGCTCTGGTTGAAACGCAACTGGGTGTAGGGCGTGGCCCGCCCGTAGAAGTCCACGCTGAGGTAAAGCTGGTCGTGCAATTCGTCCTTGCCGAAGAAATAATCCTTGAGGTAAGGGTCGTTGTCGACCAGCCACCCGACGCGCGCGTCCACGACGCCGCCGAGTCCGCGCAGGTTGATTTCGGGGAAGGGCGGTTCGCTGGGGAAATCGATGTCGTTGCCGCCCGAGAGCGTGGTGTTGATGCGCGTGGGGGAGACGCCGAGGCCGATCGAGAGCATCAGGCCGTCGTCGAGGCGCGATTGCTCCTCGAGCCAGCGCTGGTAGCCTTTTTCCCAGAGGGCGTAGTTGCGCTCCCATTCGGCATGCTTGCGGGCCCATTCCTTGTAGGCGGGGGTCGCGGCGACTTCGGGACTGACCGCGTCGGTTCCGGTGCCTTGGGCGGCGATGATTTCCGCGCGGAGACCTTCCGCCGCGAGGACGGAAAACATCAGGGCGGAAAGAAACACCTTCAGGTTCTGGGTCATGGACGGTTCTTCGGAATTCCTCGAAATATCATGCCGTCACGGGATGCTCAAAAGAAGCGGACCCGCGAAAAAGGCCCGAAAAATATAAACCGGGGCGGAGAGCGCTCTTTGCTCCTACCGGCAAAATGCCATTATGTCTAAAAAAACAATTTGGGAATCGGCGGCATTTTCAAGCGATACGCGCTGAATGCCGAAAGGAGAGCCCTTCCAGTATTCATGTTCCAGAAAGGCGCGGAGGCGGCCCGAGGCGTCCGCAGCGCCCGGTTGACCCAAAGCAGACCGGAGCCGGAAGGGCCGCGCCTCGAAGGTTTCCGCGCTCGTGGGGGCCGGGGCCGCCAGGCTTTCGAAGACGAATCCGGCGTCGGCCGCGGCCCGCAGGAAATGGCTCACGGTTTCCGCGAGCGAATCGCGGGACGTGACGAGGTTCGGAACCTCCGTGGAATCCGCCCCGTTTTTTTCCGGGGCGAGGAAGCCTCCGGAGAAAAGGAACTCGAAGGCCCTTCCCGCGGGCCGCGACTCGCTGCGCCGCAGGTCGATGCCCGGAACGAGCACGAGGGATTCCTGAAAACGGCTCATGGCTTCCGAGTTTTTGGCGAGGCCTTGCAGCACGAATCCGTCCGGAGACGTGAAGGCGGCCCGCGAGATCCGGATGCCGACGCTGTCCGGAAGGATCGCGGTTTCGAGTTCGGTCAGCCAGGCGATCGCGGACCGTTGCTGGGCGGACACGATGCGCGAAGCCTCGTTCTCCAGGGCGAGGCGGACCGAATCCACTTCGGGAGCCTTCGGCGGGCCGAACCGGATCGCGTCGAACGCGATGCGGCCTTGCACCCAGGCGGGATTCCGGATGGCGAGGCCCGCAAGGACCGCCGCGACGAGCAAGCCGAACGCGATCCAAAGGCGCTTCGCGGCCGGGCGCCGGTCCCCGCGCGGTTTGAGGGGCTTGGGCGCGCGTACCTTCCGCCTTGGCGGCGGGCCCGGTTCCCGCTCGGGCGCCGGAAGATGGCGCAACAGGTTCAGGCGCGGCCGCGCGGCCCCGGCTTGCAGATCGCAGGCGCGCAGGGCGAGTCCCACGGCGGCGGCGAACGGCGCGCCGGGGTAGGCGACCGGATAGGCGTCGGGATCGGGGCCTGAAACCTTGCGGAAGGGGTTCAGCAGGGCGAAGGGCGCCTGCATCCCGGTTTTCAGCAGTTCGCGAAAGTCCGCGTCGCCGGAGAGGTCGCCGCACAGGAAGATGCGTTCCGGCTCGGTCCATTCCGCGCTTCCATTGTGAGGAGCGCCGGCGGCACCGCCCAGCGCCAAGGTGATCATGCGCGCGCGGTGCAGCAAGTGCTCGGCGCGCTCATGGGCCTCCATCGCGTGAAAGGGAACGTCCGGGCTTTCGCGTTGCACGAGGCCGCCCAGGTATTCGCCGTTGCGGGTGCGGAAAAGCAAGGTGGCTTCCGCGTCGGCCTTGACGATCACCGTGCGTTCCGGAAGGCACTCGGGGTAGTTGGCGGCGAACGCGTCCAGGGTCGCCAGCGCGTCGATATCGAGCGCCACCGGCGCGGGCGCACCGGCGGCGGCCAAGGCGGCGAGCAAGGTTTCGACCTCGCTGTGGCGGTAGGCGGCGGCCAGGTAGCGCTGCGCATGGGAGGCTTCGGCATCGCCTTGGGGCAGGAAGTCCAGCGCGTACCAGTCGAGAGGGCGGGCGAGGTATTGCGCCATGTCCCACCGCAGGGCGGCCGGCACGTCCTCGGTCTCTTCGGGAACCTCGGTCAGGCGCAGAAAGGCGTGCCGGAGCGGAACGGAGGCGATGAGCGTGCCGCCTTGGGGCCCGGCGCGGAAGGCCACCGTCCGCCGGAGAACCGAGCGGATGCGGTCGGCGTGGGTGGACGCATCGTCTCCGGCCTCGAGGGTTACGACCCCGGCGGAAAGGACCTGGTTTTTCGGGTTGCCCTCGGGCATCATCTCGACGAAGCGGAGGGTCGAGGGGCCGAAATCCAGGGCCACGACGCTGGACGCCTTGCCCATGGAGGAACGGAAGGCCATCAAAGCGCTCCCGGACAACGAATACGATAGCCTGCCATGGTGAAATTATACCTCTTTCACCTTCCTTCAAACTACGGGCCGGGGATTCCCGAATCCCCGTCAGCGCGCGTTTTCGGGGCATCGCTTCCGTTTACCTGCACGAATTTTCGCAGGGCTTCGAATTTTTTGGGACCGATGCCCTTGACATTCAAAAGATCCTCGGACGCGGCGAATTTTCCCTGGGACGCGCGGTAGGCCACGATCGCCTTGGCCGTGGACGGGCCTACTCCGGGCAGGGTCGCCAGTTGCGCCTCGTTGGCCGCGTTCAGGTCGAGCGGGCGCGCGGGGCCGTTTTTCTTGCCGGCAGCCGCGCGCTTGCGCGGTTCCTTCTTCGTCCCCGTCCGGGTGAAGTCCTCCTCGGGGACGGCGCAGGGGTAAGTCCCCTCCGGCTTCGGCGCGCGTATCACCAGCGCGCGCAGCGAATCCCAATCCTCGACCGGGCCCAGCGCCACGCCCGAACGTTCCCAGGCGCGCAACGCCGCGCCGGCGGCCAGCAGGGAGAAAAGGATTCCCAGCGCGCCCTTTTCAGGACCCGTGAGGACCGGGAAACGCAGGCGGGAAATGATTTTCGGGAGACGGATTTTCGGCATCCGCAAAATTTA
>JAJNBB010000019.1 GCA_021155885.1 Fibrobacteria bacterium
GCGGGATGCGCGCTCAAGATGCTCGAGAGCAAAGACCAGCCGTTCGACCATCCCTATCACTTTTCCTTTCCCGAAGGCCGCTATCTCAAGTTCTTTGTCACCAGGAAAATCGCCTTATAGGCGAACAGTCGTATTAAAATGTCAGCTACAATAAGATACGGTTTGTAAGAAAAGGCTAAAAAAGAGCTAAAATTCGACCATTTCGAGAGCCAAGCTGCCTATTTCCGGCCAATTGCGGCGTTATCAAATTTTTGAAAAATCTTAGGAATCACTTAGGTTTATGTGAGTACATGTGAAATAGGGCCCTGGCACGTTTCACCATACTTCATACCTTGAGCACCCAAAGCCTTGGGCTTGACGATTTTATGACGTTTAATTGAAGGAGCTGTCAAATGGATTTGCTAAAGAAATTCGGCGGGATCATGGCGGCGCTTTGCGTCGCGTCGCTTCTTCTAGCCGGATGTTTCCGTGAACAGGCCGCCGCGACGGGTCCCGCCGTGGAACAACCGGCCGCCCCGGCGGCTTCCGAGCGGGAGTGGGTCGAATATCTGACCGACCGCTACCAGGGCTGGCTCAAGGACCGCGACGCCGTCATTTATGTGGATTCAGTGACGGGCGATAGTTCCGTTATTTTCGGCGCGCGCATCAAGGCCGGCGAGGAGGTGAGGGGCATTCGTCCCACCGCCGTCGCCTTCAGGAAAGCCGTGGTCGAGCGCATGATGGCGAAACGCGATTCCTCCGCCCCGGCCAATCTGCGCAAGGGCTCCCAGACCCGCTGGAACGCCGGCGACTTCGACGTGAAGGCGCTGACCGAGGTCCACCAGATCAAGGTGCATTTCGTAACGTCGGGGCAAAACGAGGTGACCCCCAATTGGTTGGCTGCGGCGAGGGAGGCCGTTGTGCGCTGGAACAACGTCCGCGGCACGCACATCAGCTTCACGGAAGTCGGATCTTCCACCGACGCCGATATCATTGTGAAAGGCGCGATAAACTTTTACGGGTGGGGCTTGACGACCTGGCTCACCCCCGACCCCTGGGTGGAAAAGGACGCCGTGGAGATCTACTACAACCGCGGCTACGAAAGCGTAATTCCGCAAAACCAGAAAATCGCGTACGCGATGATGGGGTTCGGCAACATCCTGAACATCACGTTCACGGGCACCGAAGGCGAAACGTGGGAAACCGGCACCTTTGTCAATATTCCCGGCACGCCGACCAACGACCCCCTCTCGGTTTTCCAGAACTCGATCGGCCCCGACGCCTACACCCAGTTCTCCGTCAACGACATACGCGCCATCCAGCAGATGTACCCCGTCTGGGGCAGCCTGGCGAAAAACTCCAACAATGACTTGATCAGCGCGGGCTGGGAAGCTCCCATGACCATCGCGAACAACGTGGCCAGCTTCCTGACCCAGGGAGACACACTTTATTTCCTCAAGAACGACGGGTCGCTCTGGCGTCGCCTCAGCCCCACCGCGGCGAACGTCCAGCTGTGGAACGCGGCGTCCTATGGCCCCCTGAGTTCCTTCACCGTGAGCGGCGGATGGGTGGCGGCGCAGAAGGGCAACGTCATCTATACCCGCAAGGTCACCCACACCACCTGGTTCACGCATAACACGCCCCCCGGAGCCTCGGGAACGCCCAAATACAGGCTCGCCGGCGACCGCCTGTCGGTTTGGTATCCCTCCACCCAGGATATCTATAGCCGGTTTTGCAACACCTCCAACAACAGCACGCCATGGGTCTATGATTGGAATGGCCAGAATGTCACCGAATTCCAGACCGTCGGCAATCGCCTGGTCTTGATCGACAACGGCGATGTGTACGGCAAGGATGGCACCGACCCCAACACCCCCTGGGAGTATTTGTGGGCCGCCGAAAACGGCACCCCGCTGAGGATTTACCTCTCGAATGAGCTCACGCTCATGTCCGTGGACCATGGATCGTGGTACCACTACACCTACTTCAGCAATGCCTTGTTGGCGAACTGGGCTCTCTTCGCCAACCCGACGGACCTGGACGCGGTCGACGTATGCGGCGACAAGGCCGCCGCCATCAACTATAACGGGACCTTTTACATCTGGGACGTTCCCAACTGGATCGGTTACTCTCATTCTCCCATCTCGGACGACTGGGGCAGTTCCCGCGTGCGCATTTCGGGCCCCATGTGCGACCATGTGACGCGCATCGGCCAATACGGCGACCTGTGGGCCAAGTACAGCGTGTCGACCAGCACGGGCTACCTGCACTACGGCTCGGGCTTCTCGATGCTGCAGCAGAGGCCATAGACCGCGAGCGGGTCCGGGAACGGAAGTTCAAAAAAGAGCGGGATTTTTCCCGCTCTTTTTTTTGGTTCAAGCCGGAAAGACAGGAAGCCCTTCGATCTCCGCGTATCTTCCCTCTTCAAGGCCGAAGCAACGCGAGTCCTTTCCGTTGGTGAGGAGGACATGTTGCGCCCGGATCTTCGCGGCATAGCGTCGAACCTGGTCCGCCACGACCTCCGTCAACCGCACGCCGGGCGCCTTGCACTCCGCCAGAAGCCAGGGCTCCAAGCCTCCGGCCGCGGCGGCCTTCCACACCACCACGTCCGCGCGCTTGCGACTGCCGGGATCGAGCGCGGACAAGGGGTATTCCACCGCGATCAGGCGCGCCGGCGCGCCGATAGGGCCCATTAGCCAGCTTAAGAGCGCCTGCCGCACGCGCTCTTCGGGCAGGGCCTTCAGGTTTTTGCGCCGTACCGCGTCGAAGTTGCGCTCATTGAGTACTGAGTACCGGGTACGAATCAAACCTTCCAAAGGGCCCGGTCTTCGGCGCGGACCCACATCCACGCGATGGGAACGAGCAACACGATGTCGCGCAGCAGGGCGAACCAGCTTTCGCCCGCGTCGGTGGCGCCCGCGAGGTCGAAGCACCCGCACGCGATCCCCAGGCCGCGGTACAGGGCCTGCGCCAGCAGGGCCAGCCCGACGGTGATCTCGAAGGCGGGGAGCCAAACGGAGAAAAGGTGGACGCTGAATTCCGGAAGCATCTGGTATTGCGCCACGAGCATGGCGAAGCCCCGGGGGTCGAGAAACTTCGACCACGCCGCGGTGAGGAACATCGCCGCGAACACAAGGCGCCACCACGATTTGATCCATCGGGCGGGCGCCCGGCCCCGCAGGCGCAGAACGACCCATCCTCCGGCCAGCAACGCGAGGGCCGCGATCAGCAGGCCGGCGTTCTCCCGCGCCTGGTCCGCGGCGTGCTTGACTCCCGCCTGAATGCCTTGGGCCATGGTAAGCGTCGGCCACCCCTCGGGTTTCGGCAGGACGCGGGGACTTCCCGACCAGGGCACTCCCTCGGGGTTGACGGCGTTATTGAGGCCGCCCAGCAAAAGACTGAAGGCGAACAGGGATAAAAGGATGTGAAGGCGCATGGCAATAAAATACATGGCTTTTGTTAAACTTGAGGGCTATGCCCCTTCTTGAAAACCTCCGCCGGCGTCCGACCCTGTCCTACGAGTTTTTCCCGCCGAAGAATCCTTCCGGCTGGGGCTCCCTGTACGCCACCCTGGCCGAGGCGGCGCGGCAGGAGCCCGACTTCGTTTCGGTGACCTATGGGGCGGGCGGCTCCACGCGTTCGAAGACGGTGGACCTCGTCGGCCGCATCCAGAGCGAGCTGGGCATCGAGGCCATGGCGCATTTGACCTGCGTAGGGCATTCGCGCGAGGAGCTTCGCGGCATTCTCGAACAGCTTTGGAACGCCGGCATCCGCGACGTGCTCGCCCTGCGCGGGGACGCGCCCAAGGGAGACGCCTCCTTCCGGCCGCACCCCGAAGGCTTCGCCCACGGATCGGACCTCGTCAAGTTCATCAAGGATAATTTCGATTTTACCGTCGGTTGCGCTTTCTACCCTGAAAAGCACGTCGAGGCGCGCACGCTCGAAGAGGACATGACCACGCTGAAGATCAAGCAGGACAACGGCGCCGACTTCGCGGTCAGCCAGCTGTTCTTCGACAACGCCAACTTCTTCCGCTTCCGCGACAAGGCCGCGGCGATGGGCATCACCCTTCCGCTGGTGGCCGGCGTGCTTCCCGTGCTCGACATCAACCAGCTTCCCCGCTTCCGGGAACTGTCGGGCTGCGTCATTCCCGACAGCCTGCCCGCCTTTCTCGGCGAAGGCCCCGACGTGTGGGAGCGCGGCGTCGAATTCGCCACCGCGCAATGCATCGAGCTCCTGGAAAACGGGGTGGCGGGACTGCACCTGTATTGCCTGAACAAGCATCCCTCGGTGGTGAAAATCACCGAGAACCTGCGCGCGCGCGGCTTCTTTCCCCGCGGCGCCTGAGCGGGCCGCGCCCATGACCTTCCGGTTTCCCGCGCGGTGGCCCGAAGGCGATCCCGGCCTCAACCCGCTCTCCCGGGCCTTGGAACGCCGCCGCGAGGCGGGGCTGCCCGTGCTGGACCTGACCGTTTCCAACCCCACGAAATGCGGCCTCCGTTTTCCCGGGGACTGGACGGCGCTTTTGGGGGGGCGGGCCGTCGAATCCTATGATCCCGACCCGCGGGGGGGCGCGGCGGCCCGCGCGGCGATCGCCGGCTACTATGGCGATCGCCAAGGAGCGGACGCGGTCGACCCGGCGGACGTGTTCCTGACCGCCGGAACTTCCGAAGGGTATTCCCATCTGTTCAAACTCTTGTGCGCGCCCGGGGACCACGCCCTCATCCCGCGGCCGTCCTATCCCCTGCTGGAGACCTTGGCCGAACTGGAAAGCATCACGCTCGGAACCTATGACCTCGTTCCCGACGCGACGGATGCCGAGACGGGAACGCCCTGGCGCCTCGACCGCGCCGGACTCGAGACCGCGCTCACGCCCCGCACCCGCATCGTCTTCGCCGTGCATCCGGGCAACCCCACGGGAAGCCTGCTGGCCGCGGACGACGCCGCGTGGATGCTGGATCTCGCCGAAAGGCGCGGCCTGGCGGTGGTGATGGACGAAGTCTTCGCCGATTATACCTCGGGGGAGAAACCCGCGCCTTTGCTTCGTTCGTCGGGGCCGCTGGTCTTCACCCTGAACGGACTTTCGAAGCTGCTTGGGCTCCCCCAGCTTAAGCTGGCCTGGATCCACGTCGCGGGCGGCCAGGAGGACAAAGAAAAGGCGAAGCGGCACCTGGAATGGATCTGCGATGCCTATCTCAGCGTGGGGGCCGCCCCCCAGGCCGCCTGCGCCGGCTTGCTGCGCCGCCGAGCGGAGTTCCAGGGACCGATCCGGGAACGCCTTGAAAGCAACCGGGCGACCCTGCGCGAATTTGCCGCCGGGCATGCGGCGCTGCAACCCCTGTGGCCGCAGGGCGGCTGGTGCGTTCCCGTGCGCTGCGCCGGCATCGTCGAGGACGGCATGGATGACGAGGCCTTCGCGATCCGGCTTTTGGATACCGAAGGCGTCCACGCGCAGCCGGGCTACTTTTTCGACTTTGACGAGGAGGACGTGATCGTCCTCAGCCTTCTGCCCGATCCGGAAATATTCCGCGAGGCCCTGGAGCGCGTCGTCCGGCGCCTCGGTTAAGCAAGGCTACTTCAACAAGGGAACCGGGACCTTGCGTCCCGTTTTCGCTTCCTCCACGCGACGACCGTCGGGCTGGTAAGCCTTTCCGCCGGGGGCAACGGATCGCGTGGGAGACGGACGCCGCAGGATGCCGGTGGCCGGGTAGGTCGGGAGGACTTCCGTTATATCCAGCCGGATCCCCGGGAAGACGGGTGAAACCAGATAGCGCCCGTCGAACCAGTGAGCGGTCGGCAGATTGTGGTAGGGAGTCATGTAGGTCGGCAGTTTCAGATCGGACGGCTTCTGAAGCCCGTTGGAAATGTTCAGAAATGGCTTGTGCCTAAGTCCCGCCAACCCGGCATCGCAACTCGTTCCCTGCGTCGCCCCGCGGATCCAGAACGTCGAAGGAAGCGTCCCCCGGAAAACGGTATCGACCCGGACCCTCGCGAAAAAAGGCCAGCGCCCGGCCATATACGAGGTGTCCCTGAGGACAAAGGCCGGCGAGATTCCCGCAACCACCGTGTCTCCCGCGTTGCGAAATTCCAGTACGGAATCCAGGCTTGCGATAAAAACCAGGCTGCTGTCCTGAAGCGCGGATGCAAAGTAACTCCGGAAATCCGTGATCCGGGAAATACCCAAGGTGTCGTAGGTCGTCACCTGCTCGTACCGGACGTCCACATAGGACAGGATGCGCACGACGCGCACGACGCCGGTTTCCAGGGTGTCGTAGCGAATGCGCGCATCGACAAAGGAACAAGCCTGGCTCGCACCGATGCCGAACGCCAGGACCGCGGCGAAGGATTTCAACAGGGTTTCCATTTCTCTCAAACCTACTTCAGCAGCGGCAGCGGTGCATTGCGTCCCGATTTCGGTTCCTCGACGCGGCGGCCGTCGGGTTGGTAAGCCTTCCCGCCAGGGGTCACGGGTCGCGCGGGAGCCGGACGCCGCAGGACGCCGGTGGCCGGGTAGGTCGGCAACACTTCGGTGATATCCAGATTAATGCCTGGAAAATCCGGAGAAACGAGATACCTGCCGTCGAACCAGTGGGCCTGCGTGCAGTTGCCGCAGTTCGTGACCAGCTTGGGGAGCTTCAAATCCGCCATGTTATCGAACTTGTTCGACACGTTTAGAAACGAGGTTTTCGGATATCCGTAGGATTGCGGACTTACCCCGCAACTGCCGCCTTCGCCATAGGCCTTGGCCCAAAATTTCCTGGAGGGCAGATGGCCCTTCAACAGGGTATCGATGCTGAACCGCAAATAGAAACCGCCATAGGCGGGCGAACCCCAACTGGAAGCCAGAACGACCTCCGGACTCAATCCGGAAGGCACGGTGTCCTGGTCCCCCCCAACGACGACGGAGTCGATTCTGCCAATGAAAACCAGGGCGCTGTCCCGAAGATATTCCTGGAATTTCGCCTTGAAACCCGCTCGGGTCGAAATGCCGATTTGGGATTTGGCTTCCGTGTCCGGTGCCGGTCCGTGAGAGGAACCGCTGGCTTCCAGCACGCTTACCACGCCCGGCTCCAGGGTCTCGTAGTGCAGGTGGCGGAAATAAAAAAACGAGCAGGCGTGACCGGCTCCCAGGCACAAGGCGCAAATGGCCGCGATGGATTTCAACATGGCTTACCCCCTTTTTTTCATAGCGGAAACGTCCCTGGACGCCCCGCCCTCGTTTCCTGGACGCGCCGGCCGTCGGGCTGGTAGGCCTTCCCGCCGGGCGCAACGGGTCGCGCGGGAGCGGGACGCCGCAGGATGCCCGTGGCAGGGTAGGTCGGCATCAACGCGGTGATATCCATGCGGAGTCCCGGATAGGCCGGGGCGATCAAATACCGGCCATCGAACCAGTAGGCCGGATTCCAATATCCCCAACCCTGATAAGGCAGACGGATATCATCCGTCCGCTCTAGTTTAGTGGAAGCATTCAGGAATCTTTTCCCCAGGAAATATTCCCAATTTACGCCGCCGCACATGGCGCTGTTCAGCATATGGGTCCGGATCCAGAATTTTTTTTCCACCAGGGTTCCCCGAAAAATCGTGTCCACCACGAGACGCGCGCGGAAGAATTGATGAACCGCGCCCTGACCGTAAACGGGGACAAGGTTCACCTGGGGGGAAAGGGCTACGGTGCTGTCATATACAATGGAATCCAGATGGGCGATGAAAACCAGCGCGCTATCGCGGAACAAGCTCGCGAAATAGCTGTTCAAGTCCGTCTGGTGGAAGGGACCAAGGACATACTCACCCGTTTTGACCGGCGGACTCGCGGAGGCCGAGTAAGTCGTCACAACGACCTGGACGGTTCCGGAAGACAGGGTATCGATCCGAGAGGACGTGGGAACATAACTGCAGGCGCCGGCCAGGCCGACTCCCAGAAAACAAAGAATGAAAATGGATTTCAGCATGATTTTCCCCCTCCATGAATCTATCACCGAAAGAGGGAACAAACACGTTCGACGCGCCTAAAAACGGCCCCGCGAAGCTTTTCCGCTCTTTTTACGAGAGCGAAAACGCCCTAAATTTTACAAATTACGTGACAGTGAACAAATCCGTTTGAATTTGGGGCTTTTCGGGCCTGGAATTCCTTTCCCGCGGGGACGGGATCTTTTGGATCGTGGCGTCGTCGCCCGCGGCGCCTCCTGGGCGGGTCTGGCGCCCGCGTTCCGATTCGTTCAGCCCGTTCTTGCGCGCATGCAGGCGGAACAGATCGCCGATCATCGCCGCCATCTTCCCCTCCCCCGTCATGCGGCGCCCGAAATCGTTCCGGTACAGCTCGCCGCCGCGCGTCTCGCGCAGGTGATGCTCCACCTTGCCCGCCCGCTCGGGAAAATCGCGGTGAAGGCGGGTCAGAAAAACGTCCTTGACCGAACCCGGCAACCGCAGGACCGCATAGAAGGCGAAGGAGGCCCCGCAGTCCGCGGCCCGCTTGAGCACCTTGGGGATGTCCGCGTCGTTCAACCCCGGTATGATGGGGGCCATGGAAACGCCGGTGCGCACCCCGGCGGCACTGAGCTTCTCGAGCGCGCGAAAGCGCGCTTCCGGCGGCGCGGCGAACGGTTCCATGAGACGCGCGTCCGCCGCCCCCCAAAAAGGAATCGAGAGCGCGGCGGTGGCCCCGGGCCCTTTCGCCAGTTCCCCGAGGAGGTCCGCGTCGCGCGCGATCAGCGCCGACTTGGTGATCATCCCGACCGGGGTGCCGTGCCGCAGGCAAACCTCCAGGCATTGCCGCGTGAGCTTCAGCGCGGCCTCGGCGGGTTGGTAGCAATCCGTGACGCCCGAGAAAACCACGGAATCCCCTTCCCACGAAGGCCGGGCAAACTCCTTGTCCAGAAGTAGAGGCGCATTGATCTTGGCGACGATCTGGGTGTCGAAGTCGGTGCCCGCGCTCCAGCCGAGGTATTCATGATACGGACGCGCGTAGCAGTAGGAGCACGCGTGCGCGCAGCCCCGGTAGGGGTTCACCGAAAACCGGAACGGAATGTCGGGGCTGTCGTTGCGCGTCAGGATGCTTTTGGCGGTCTCCCGATAGATCCGCATCGCCTGCGGCCGCTCGATGCCCTCGTCCCATTCCACGGAAAGGGACTCGAACCGGTTGTCCGGGTTCTCCGCCTGCCGGTGGTGGAAGGGGACCGTCTTCGGCTGCGTGCCGCCCATGCGCCTACTTCGCTTGCGGCTTGACGAACTTGTCCTGAAGGTAATCGAGATCGCAGGCGTCGCCCGGCATCCAGTGGGCGTCCATGTCCCACCATTTCACGTTGCACCCGATCGCGTCCGTCTGGGGCACCGCTACCTGTCGGCCGGCCAGCAAATCCTCCACGGCGTCGCGCAACTCATGCGTGCTGGCGCGCGAGGCGTCGCGCGGGGAATCGTCCATGCGCCCCGAGTAGACGAGGACGCCCTCGGCGTCGAACAGGAAGTAATGCGGGGTGCGCTGCGCGCCGTAATCCCGGGCGCTGAATTGCTTCTCGTCCTTCAGCGACAGCCACCTGAATCCCATTTCCTTCATGCGCTCCAGCACCAGCGGGAAGGCGTCGGTGGGATGGTTGTGCGTTTCGTTGGAGTGGATCGCGACCATCGAAATGCCCTGGGGCGTGACGAAGTCGAACATTTCCTTCATGCGCGCCTCGCTGCCGATGACGTAGGGGCAATGATTGCAGGTGAAGAAAATCAGCGTGCCCTTGGGCCCCCGCACGGAATGCGCGCCGTGGAAGGAGTGATCCAGGCCGTCGCTGCCGGGAAGCGTGAAGTCGGGGGCGGTGCTGCCGATCTGAAGCGTGAACATGAAAGGTCTCCGGGGGTTTATATGGATGAAGAATTAGGGATTTCGGGGGTAGGAAACAAGGGCACAAAACCGACGGAAATTTGACCGTAACCGGTTTTGTGCCCTTGTAGGGGCGCGTCTCAGACGCGCCCGCGCTTCAAATCGGCGCCATGGGTTTTCCGGATCACAACACCGGATCCGGGGGTCGCGCACCCGGAGCTGTCCCCGGCATGTCCACCGTCCGTCCGACGGCGCGTGTCACGGGCGCCCGAAGCGAGGGCCAGTCGGCGAAGGCGAGAATGTAGAGGAGCACGAGGTTTACCCCTGGAACGGGCATCAGCAGGCTGAGCGCGGGCGGGAAACCGGCCTTGCGGAAGATTTTCCAGAACGGGATGACGCAGACGAGGAGAACGAAGACGAAGAAGAAAAGGAAAACGGAAAGGAAGAGGTCGCCGAAATCGACCGGGGACATTCCCTGGCTATAGGTCGTGGTGGAGGAGGTGAACATGGCGTTGGGGGTTGGTGGTTGGGAGTTGGGGGCCAAAAACAGAATACAAATCGGGCTTTTATCCAGCACAAAATTGAGGAGACCGGAACTCTCCCAACCCCCAACTTTTTACCGAACCCCCACCAGCCCCCGGATCTTCTCCAAAAACGGCACAGCCGTGGCGCGCGCCCTGTCCTTGCCCTCCGCGAGCACCGCGTCCAGGTATCCCGGATCGGCCAGCAGCCGGTTGTACTCCGCGCGCGGGCCCTTGAGTTTTTCGTTCAACGCCTCGAAGAACAGCTTCTTAGCGGCTCCCCAGCCCATGCCGCCGGCCTGGTACTGCGCGCGCAGGGCCTTCTCCTCCCCGGCCTCCAGCAGCAGTTGATGCAGGGCGAAGACGTGGCTCTCGTCCGGGTTCTTCGGCTCTTCGGGAGCCTGCGAATTCGTCACGATCTGGTTGATGCGCTTGAGCAGCGGCTTCTCGTCCAGGAAAAGCGGGATGGTATTGTCGTAGCTCTTGCTCATCTTGCGGCCGTCCAGGCCGGTGATGGTCTTCACCGACTCGGAGATGCGCGGCTCGGGAAGGCGGAACACGTCCTCGCCGTAGTTGCGGTTGAACTTCTCGGCGATGTCGCGGGCGAACTCGACGTGCTGCTTTTGGTCCGCGCCCACGGGCACGATGTCGGCGTTGAACATCAGGATGTCCGCCGCCATCAGCACCGGGTAGCCGAACAGGCCCATGTTGATGTCGGCGTCGTCGTCCTTTTCGGCCTTCTGGTTGCGCGCCACGAAATCCTTGTAGGCGTGGGCCCGGTTCATGAAACCCTTGGGCGTGAAACACGAGAGAATCCAGGACAGCTCGAAAATCTCCGGCACGTCCGATTGCCGGTAAAAGGCGGAGCGCTTCGGGTCGAGCCCGAAGGCGAGGTAGGCGGCCGAGATCGAGCGGACGTAGCCGCGCAGGGCGTCGCCGGAGTGCACTGAGGTCAGGGCGTGGTAATCCGCGATGAAGTAGTAGGTCTCGTAATCGCGGGCCAGCCCCAGGGCAGGCTGGATGGCGCCCAGCCAGTTGCCGAGATGGGGTTCGCCCGTGGGCTTGATGCCGGTCAGCGCGCGTTGCGCCATGGAGAGTCCTTTGATGGTCGCCGGAGGCGGAAAACGGGAAATATAGTGGGGAAACCCTCCCATGTCCTCTTCTGTTCGTTGGGGGTTGGCGGCTGCTTTCAAAAAAGCGGCCCCCAGGCCGCTGTAAATCCATCCTCCAACCCCCAACCCCCAACGTTCTTTCTAATTTTCCCTGCTTGCTAAAACGAATTTTCAGCCGCTTTTTCAAGCCGGCGCCCCTCCCCACGCATTACCCGCGCGAATGGGTCAGCACGCCCGCCGCGTTAAAGCGCACGGTCGCGGCCATCAAGTCCTCGAAGAAGGTTTACTTCGACCTTGAGGCCGACAGCATGCACCATTACTACGCCAAGATCTGCCTGATGCAGATCCTCGCGAACGGCCGGTGCTACCTCGTCGACCCCCTGGAGAACCTGGACCTTCGCCCCTTGCTGGTCGCGCTTTCGGAAAAACCCATCATCGGGCACGGCATCGATTACGACCTGCGCATGCTCTTCGCCGAGCACGGCTTCAAACCCCTCGAAATTTTCGATACCATGCTGGCCGCCCAGCTGCTGGGCCGCTCGGCCTTCGGCCTGGCCGCGCTGGTGCAGGAGTTTTTCGGGATCACCTTGGTGAAGGAAGGCCAGAAGGCCGATTGGTCGCGCCGCCCCCTCACCGCCGACCTGGTCGAGTATGCGGCGCAGGACACCTTCTTTTTGCCCGAGCTGCACGCCGCGCTTACTTCGGAGCTTGAAAGCCGCGGCCGCCTTTCCTGGCACAAGGAAAGCTGCGAGTCCCTCATCCGCGCCACCCAGCGGGTCAAGGAGGTCGATCCCGACCTGTCGTGGCGCATCACGGGTTCCAACCGCTTCACGCAGCGCCAACTGGCGGTGCTGAAGGCGATGTGGGAGGTCCGCGAACGTTACGGCCAGGACCGCGACCTCCCGAGCTATAAAATCCTGCCGGCGGACATTCTCCTTCGCTTCGCGGAATCCGTTCCCGAGGAAGGGAACCCCCTCGAAATCACCCGCCTGCCCTCGCGCCTCCACCCCGACTTGCGCGAGGATTTGCTCGAAGCCTTCGAGGACGCCCTCGCGCTCGCGCCCGAGGAATGGCCCCTGCCCCTGCCTCCGGCCAAGCGCCCGGCGCGGGCCCCCCACCCGGAACTGCTGCTCGACATGCGCGACGTGCGCGACGGCATCGCCCGGAAACTCGAGCTGGACCCCTCGCTTCTGGCCCCCAAGGCCATGATGCTGGCGGCCGCCCTGGCCCTCACCAAGAGCGGGGCCACGCCCGAGACGGTGCGCGCCGGGGCCCAGTGGATGAGATGGCAGGAAGCCCTGCTGCTGCCGGGGTGGGAAAAGGCGGCGGAGAAGTATCAGCGGAGGAAGTAGCGTTGTTGGTTGTTGGTTGTTGGTTGTCAGTGATCGAGGATTTGATGAATCCTGAATTCGGCTTCAACGGCTAAGAAAGCGGCAAAAAGCGGAACAAATCCTCGTTTTGCGCTTTCCAACAACCAAGTACCAACAACCAACAACTTCATAGTTCCTATATTTTCCGCACTCCCGGAGGTCGTCATGCCTAATCTCGGTCCCACCGAACTCATCATCATTCTTCTGATCGTCATCCTGCTCTTTGGCGCGAAGAAAATCCCCGAAATCGCCAAGGGCCTAGGCAAGGGCATCAAGGATTTCAAGGGCGCGATGAAGGACGGCGAGGCGGAAGCCGACGCAAAGTCCGACTCGAAAGCCTTGGGCAAGCCCAAAGACGACGACACCAAGCCCTCCGCGTAACCGCGCCTTGGCCTCCGACGCGCCCACTTTCTGGAGCCACTTCCGCGAGCTCCGCAGCCGCCTCGTCAAGTCGGTGGCCGGCATCGCGATCGGCGCCGGGGTGGCCTACTGGAAGTGGGAACAGGTCTGGGCCTGGCTGATCGGCCCCATCACGACGCAGCATCTCAAGGTCACCTTCATCGCCACCTCCCCCATGGAAACGGTGATGACCAGTTTCAAGCTCTCCCTCATCGTCGGCTGCTTCCTCGCCTTCCCCTGGGTCACCTGGCAGGTCTGGCGCTTTCTGGCCCCGGGGCTGTACCGGAACGAACGCCGGCTTTTCTTCGGCGCCTTCGCCGGCTTCGTCGTCATGTTCCTCATCGGCGCCGCCTTCTGCTACTACGCCGTACTCCCCGCGGGCCTGGCCTTCCTGGCCAACTACGCCGAAGGCTCCGTGGTGCAAAGCTGGCGCCAGTCCGACTTCGCCGCCTTCGTGATCCAGTTCCTGCTGGCCTTCGGGGTCATCTTCGAGCTGCCCGTCGCCGTGTTCCTCATGAGCCGCCTGGACCTCATTACCGCGCGCGGCATGTGGAGCTTCTTCCGCTTCGCGCTGGTGATCATCTTCGTCGTCGCCGCGCTCCTCACCCCCGGCCCCGACCCCGTGTCGCAACTCATGATGGCCGTGCCGCTGATCGCGCTCTATGCCCTGTCCATCGGCGTGTGCGCGCTGGCGGCGCCGGGCAAAGAACCGGAGGCCGCGTGATCTTCGACTCCCTCGGCATCGGCGAACTCGGCATCATCGCGGTCGTGGCCATCTTGTTCGTGGACCCGACCAAGGTCGGCGTGGCCGCGAAGGCCTTCGCCAACGTCCGCCGCAAGTGGAACAACCTGCAGCGCGAGGTAAAGGACCAATTCGACACCCTGACGCTGGAGGAAAACCTCAAGGACAGCCTGCAGGGCATCCGCGCGGCGAAGGCGGCCCTGCGACGCGAGGCGCGCGAGGCCGTGCGGGCCATGCCCTCGGGCGAGCGCGCGGCGGCGGCGGAAAAAATCCTGGAGCACCTGAAGACCTGGCCCGCCTTTCGCGACGCGAAATCCGTCGCCGCGTTCTGCGCCACCTTCGAGGAAGTCGACACCGAAAGCCTCATCCGCCACGCGCTGGCCGAGGGGAAGGAAGTCCGGTTGCCGTACATCATGCCGGGACCCGGCGCCGGGCGCATGGAATTCGCGGTGATCCGGGATTATGATCGGGACCTGACCGAAGGAGCCTTCGGCATCCTGGAGCCGAAAGAGGAACTCAGGGGGGCCGCGCTCGAGCCGCTCGCGGAGCCCGACCTGATCCTGATGCCCGGGGTGGCGTTCGACGAGCGCGGAGGCCGCGTGGGACGCGGAAAGGGCTTCTACGACCGCTTCCTCGAAGGCAAGAACACGGTCAGGGCGGGACTGGCCTTCGAGGCCCAAATACTCCGCAAAAAACTACCTTTGGAAGCTCACGATCAACTTCTGGACGGCCTGGTCACGGAGCAAAAGCTGCGGAACTTCGCGCACGCCCTTTAATTCGGATTGAAATCGGCAAGGAGAGCCATGCAAGCGGTTTTGGCCCTGGAAGACGGGAATTATTTCGAGGGTGAGGGCTTCGGCGCCGAAGCGCGCCGAGAAGGCGAGATTTGCTTCAATACCTCCCTGACCGGCTACCAGGAAATCCTTACCGACCCCTCTTACGCCGGCCAGATCGTGACGCTGACCTACCCTGAAATCGGGAACTACGGCGTCAACCTCGACGACGTCGAATCGGGGCGCATCCAGGCCTCGGGCCTCGTCGTCAAGAACGTGTGCCCCTACCCTTCCAACTACCGCGCGACGGCCAACGGCGACCAGATCGTCACCGTTTCGGACTACCTCAAGGCCCAGGGCATCCCGGGGATCCAGGGCATCGACACCCGCCGCCTGACCCGCATTCTGCGGGAGACGGGCGCCAAGAACGGCATTTTGGTGACCGGTCCGTACGACCTGCAGGAAGTGCTCGCCAGCGCCCGCAAGGTCGCCTCGATCTCCGAGACCGACTACGTCGCCCAGGTCACGGTGGACGCGTCCACGGACTGGACCACGGGCGGAGAACACGAAATTTCCTTCACGGCGCCCGCCGCACGGCCGGAACGCTGGACCATCGCGGCCATCGATTACGGCGCCAAGCACAACATCCTCCGCAAGCTGAGCGATCTCGGCGCCAAGGTGGTCCGCTTTCCGGCCACCGCCAAGGCCGCGGACGTCCTCGCGGTCAATCCCGACGGCATCCTCCTGAGCAACGGCCCGGGCGACCCCGCGCTTTTGGATTACGCCGTCGACACCATCCGCGGCCTGGTCGGCCAGCGCCCGATCTTCGGCATCTGCCTCGGCCACCAGCTGCTCGCGCGGGCGCTGGGCGGCGATACCTTCAAGCTCAAGTTCGGCCATCGCGGCGGCAACCACCCCGTGCAGGACCTGCGGACGTCGAAGGTCGAGATCACCTCGCAAAATCACGGCTTCGCCGTGGATCCGAAAAGCCTCGACGCCTCCACGGTGGAAGTCACCCACCTGAACCTCAACGACAACACCGTCGCGGGCCTGCGCCACCGCAAGCTTCCCGCCTTTTCGGTTCAGTACCACCCTGAAGCCAGCCCGGGCCCGAAGGATTCGCATTACCTCTTCGAGGAATTTTTGGCGTCGATTGAGGCTTTCGCGGCCACCAAAACGGGCAAACCCGCATGATGTACGATCGGGCAGCGTAGGGGCGCGTCGCGACGCGCCCCTACAGTCCGCATTTCAAATCACCAACCGCCCGAATCGAACATCATGCCCCGTCGTATCGACAACTCCGCCGTCACCGGCGGCCTCCGCGCGGTGGAGGAACTCGTCCGCACCGACCCGCGCCGCGTCCGCCGCGTCGTGTTCCAGCTGGGATCCTCGCAGCAAAAACTGTATGCCTTGCAAAAGGCCGCCGAGGACGCGGGCATTCAGGTCCAGCAGCTTCCCAAGGGACAGCTCGACGCCTGGTTCCCCGACGGCCCGCACCAGGGCGTGCTGGCCTTTTGCGAATCGCGCTCCCTCGAGGACTGGAACGAGGTCCGCGCGCGCCTGCTGGAGCAGAAGCGCGCCGCCGCCGCCGGCAAGGCGGCCGCTCCCCTGATCATCGTGCCCGCCGCGTTCGAGGATCCGCGCAACCTCGGCGCCGGCATCCGCTCCGCCGTGGGCCTGGGAGCCGACGCCATCCTGCTGCCCGGCAAGGGCTCTACGGGCCTCACCCCGGCCGGAGCCAAGGCCGCCGCGGGCACGGAGAACGCCATACCGGTATGCCGCGCCCAGGACATCGCCCAGGAACTGAAGGGCCTCGCCGCCGAAGGATTCGCCGTGCTCGGCCTCGACGCGCAGGCCACGCGCCAGGCCCACACCGCGGACCTCACCGGGCCCCTCGTCCTCGTCGCCGGCGGCGAAGACCGCGGCATACCACCCCACATCGCCCGGTGCCTCACCGACCGTCTTTTACTGCCCATGGCCGAAGGCTGCCATTCCTACAACGCTTCGGTGGCTCTGGCCCTGTTGCTGTACGAAGCTGCGCGGCAAAGGGGATTTTCGGGGTTGAATAAGGGCGTTTAAAAGAGTTGTTGGTTGTTGGTACTTAGTTGTTGGTGAACCGCAAAAAGGGAAACTTTTGCGTTTTCGAACAACCAACAACTAACAACCAACAACTTTTTTCGCATTTTCTGGCTTCCAATGGCCTCTAGCAATCCCTAACTCCCCCGGAAACTTGCACTTACCCGCCCCGATGTGCTATTATCTCACCATGGGCAACGTCACTAAAAAAGACATCGTCGACGCGATCGCGGACCGTACCGGCCTCACCCAGGTGGATACCAAGGTGATCGTGGAATGCTTTCTCGACTCGATCGCCAAATCCCTGCGCGAAGGCAAGAACATCGAGATCCGCGGCTTCGGCCGCTTCAAGGTGAA
Organism: Fibrobacteria bacterium; assembly: GCA_021155885.1. Taxonomy (GTDB): domain Bacteria; phylum Fibrobacterota; class Fibrobacteria; order UBA11236; family UBA11236; genus UBA11236. Next base: position 17,135 of record JAJNBB010000019.1, read on the forward strand.
AGAGAAAAAGGCCCGCGCCGCGCGCAATCCCCGCACCGGTGAAATGGTCCAGATCGAAGCCGGCTTCAAACCCATCTTCGAGGCGAGCAAGGAATTGAAGGCCGTGCTCAACGGGGAGAAGGAAAAGGAAGCGCCGAAGGCTTAGGGAGTTGTTGGTTGTTAGTTGTTGGTTGTTGGAGCACCACAGAGCGCTACCACCGATAAAAGGGCTCCCAATGGGTTGCCCTTTTCTTTTTTTGTTCTTTTCTAACAACCAACAACTGACAACCAGCAACGGCAAAGCATCACCCCCAGTGAGTATTTTTCCCCCATGTCCCTCCCCGTGATCGAAAACCGCAAGGCGCGGCACGAATACCACATTCTCGACACCTATGAGACCGGGGTGGTTCTCAAGGGCACGGAAATCAAGTCGATCCGCATGGGCAAGATGTCGCTGGCGGAGGCCTATGCCATCGTGAGGGACGGGGAATTGTTCCTCGCCAACGCCCACATCGACGAATACATCAAGGCGCACCAGTTCAACCATGCCCCCTTGCGCGAGCGCAAACTGCTGGCGAACCGCAAGGAAATCACCGAGATGGACGCGGCGACCTCGCGCTCGGGACTGACCTTGATCCCCCTGAAGGCCTATTTCAAGGGCGACAAGCTGAAGGTGCTGATCGGGACGGCAAAAGGCAAGGCCGCGCACGACAAGCGCGCCGACAAGATGAAGCAGGAATCGAAAATCGAGATCGCCCGGGCCCTGCGCGAACGGAACCGGGGCTGACATGGCGGCCCGCATGCGTCCGTCCGGGATCTTCGCGGTATTTACGGCCCTCGTTCTGGGCGCCGGGAGCGCCGCGGCCGCTTTGCAATTCCCCGAATACCGCAACCGCGGGATGGACGTGAAGTTCGCCGGAGGCGCGTACGCCGACACCACCTTCGAGGACGTGCCCTACGTGTCGGCCGAGTTCCTGGCCGACCTCTTCGGCCAGGCCGCGCGCTGGGAGCCACAGGCCCAGCAACTGCACATCCACGGAGGCGGCAAACGCGAGTGGGTGTTCACTTTGGACAATCCCTTCATCTCGGTGCAGGGAGACGTCTACAACCTGACCTACCCCGTGCGCCGCGGGCCGGAGCGGATCTATCTCCCCCTGCACACCGTGCTCCGCCTGCTGAACGGCCGCTTCGACATCGACATCCGTCCCGTGGGAATAGCCGCCGCGCCCTCGCGGCCGGCTTCGGAAGCCTCCCCCGCGCCCGAGACGGACGCGGGACTGGTCACGGGCTTGGCGCTGGAAGAATCCGGCGAGGGATCGACCCTCCGCATCCGCAGCGGCTCGGGCATTCGTTGGCAGGGAATCCGCACGGGCTCGCATTACCTCCTCAGGGCCTTCGATGGCCGCCTGGGGCCGGAGTTCCCCCGCAAGCTCCGGGGCGGCGCCCAGGGCCGCATAACCGGCGTGGAGGCCGTGCAGGAAGGCGCGGTGGCGCAACTGACCTTGCGCCTGCGCGATCCGGGGGACAGCATCGAGCTCGTCCCGGAGACCGGGGAGGCCTCCGGCTGGCGCGTGACAGTACGGCCGCCGCCCAGGGCCGCCGGCGGAGGCAAGGGGACCATCATCCTGGACGCCGGCCATGGCGGGCACGACCGCGGCGCCGTCAAGGAAGGAGTCCAGGAGGCCGCGATTACGCTGGCGGTGACCCGGCTGCTGCGGGAGGAACTGCGCGAGATGGGCTACACCGTGCGGCTCACGCGCGAGGAGGACGTCTATAAAACCCTGCCCGAGCGCCCGAAGTACGCCTCCGACAACAACGGCGACGTGTTCGTCAGCCTGCACTGCAATTCGCTGGCGGGTTCGCGGCAGAAACTGGCGAGCGTGACCGGGTACGTGGCCTACATCCTGCGCGAGGGAGAGAGCGAGGAAGACAACGCCATCGCCCGGCGGGAGAACCAAGCCATCGAGCAAAGCGGGAAGAAAAAGGCCGCCGAAATCTCGCCGCTCGACTGGATCGTCCTGGAGCATCAGCTGAACCTCTACAGCAAGCAAAGCGAGGCCCTCGCCGAGTCCATCGTACGGAACTTCGCCGGATTCGAGATTCCCAAATATTCCACGGGCGCCAGGCAGGCGGGATTTTTCGTTCTAGTGGGCGCCTATATGCCCGCCGTGCTGTTCGAGATGGGATTTCTCACCCATGAGAGGGACCGGCGCATATTGGCCTCGTCCGAAGGCCAGCGGGAGATCGCGCGGCGCATGGCGAAGGCGATCGACGCGTTTCAAAAATCGCGGTCATAATCCAGAATGGTGATGCGATTTTGTAGGGGCAAATAATTATTTGCCCCTACGGATGAAACGCGTCGATCGCCGTTCCCGTTAAAATCCGTATTCTCCCTTGTCGCGCCGCGCCTCCTCCCCGAATCCCTGCGACCCCACGAGCGGGACGAAGCGGCATTCGCCCAAGTCCGTTTCCTCGAAAGCGCCGCCCCGGCGGTCGATGCGCAGCAGGCGCTGGGTGTCCCGGTTTCCCACGGGAATGACGAGCCGGCCGCCGTCGGCGAGCTGGCGCTTGAGCGCCTCGGGGGCCACGGGCGCCCCGGCGGCGACGAGGATGCGGTCGTACGGAGCCCAGCTTTCCCAACCCAGGCTGCCGTCCCCGATCTTGTAGATCACGTTGCGCTGGCCCAGCGACTCCAGCACGGCTTGCGCGCGCCGCGACAATTCGGCCAGGCGCTCGAGCGTGTACAGGCGCGGGGTGTAATGCGCCAGCACCGCGGTCTGGTAACCCGAACCCGTGCCGATCTCCAGGATCTTGTCGCCCGCGCGGGGGCCCAGGGCGTAGGTCATCATGGCCACGATGGTGGGCTGCGAAATGGTCTGGCCCAGGCCGATAGGCAAGGCCGCGTCCTGGTAGGCCGCGTGACGCTGGGCCGAATCCAGGAACAGGTGGCGGGGAACCTCGTTGAAAATGCGCTTCAGGGCGTCGTCGTGAATCCCCAGGCGCTGGAAAACGCCTTCGGTCATTTTGTGGCGGGCCTGGGTCAGCGCGTCCATGGTGTTTGATGCGCGGCGCGGGCGGCCATGCGCAGAAAGCGGGCCGAGTCCCGCCATAGGTCCATATGACTTCCCTGGTCGCCGTATACCGTGCGCACGGGGACTTTTTCGATGCCGTAGCCCGCGCGGGACGCGCGAATGAGGGCTTCCGATTCCCATTCGAAGCGGCCTTCGCGCGGAAGGGCCGCGACGATGTCGAGGCGGTAGGCCCGGTAGCCGCTTTGGGCGTCGTGGACGGGCCTTCCGGCCAGCCGGGACACCAGCCAGGTGGTCGTGGCGTTGCTGAAACGGCGGTGCCACGGCATGGCCGTTCCGGCGCGCGCGCGCGCGCCCACCACCATCCCGGTTTCAGGGTGCGGGCGCATGGACAAAAATCCCTCAAGATCGGCGGCATCGTGCTGCCCGTCCGCGTCCACCGTGAAGGCCCACTCCCAGCCCCGCGCATCCCGGGCGTGCAGCAGGCCGGTCATCAGCGCCGCGCCCTTGCCGCGGTTGGCCGGATGCCGCAGGACGGTCACGCCGAGGGCCTCGCCGACCCGCGCCGTCCCGTCGGTGGACCCGTCGTCGACCACGAGAATGTCGGGGCGGGAGATGGCGGGGATCAGGCCGCTGATCACTCCCGCCAGCGTCGACGCGGCCTGATAGGCGGGGACGATCGCCCCGTGGGGGCGGCTGCGGAGGTCGGGAGCGGAGGGATGCATGAGGGAGGAAAGATAGCAGGACGGGAGACGGGGGACGGGAGCGAACAAAAACACAAAAAAGGTTTCGCGCCTTTGTTGCGCTATCCCCCGTCCCCCGTCCCCCGTCTCCCGTCCTGCGTCAACGCATACTTCCCCTCCTCCAACACCAGGCTCACTCCCGCGCCCAGCCGGACCTCCCCGCGTTCCTCCAGGGCCCGCAGGCCCGCTTCGGGATTCTCGGCATAGCGCGAGTGGTTCTCCAGCAGGATCAAGGCGGAGCGGCGCCCGCTGGTAAGCGCCTTGCGCGGCTTTCCCGATGCCCGAAACTCCGCCAGGCGCACCTTCCAGGCGGGATCGATGAAATGGGGCTGGTAGGCGACCTCGGGAAACGCCTTGTGGATCACCTTGAAGGCCTCTAGGTTTTCGCGGCTGTCGTCGTACAGCGAAATGTCGTTGTAGCCGCGGGCCGCCAGGTCCTGTCCGATCACCAGGGCCTTGCGCTCGGGCACGGAGAGCTTGGCGTAGGTTTTTCCCGAAAAACCCTCGGGCAGGTTGGGGGGCAGTTCGCGCGATTCCTTGTGGCGTATGAATCGCTCGTCGGAAAGGTTGAAGATCAGCGCGTTGCGCAGCCGGATGCCGAAGAGGCCCTGGAACAGGCGGATAAGAAAAGGGGCGTGCAGGCGCTTGTCCCCGCGCGCGGTGAGGATGCCGAAGTCGCTGCGCGTCCCGCGCGCCACGATGGTGTCGATGATGGTGCGCGTGTACTTCACGACCACCCCGCGCGCGAGAATGCCGACGTTGCCGAAATCGCGGAAGTCGAAGCCCTCCCCCGGGGCCAGGGTATAAGTCGTGAATTCCGCCGGGGTCAGCGCGCGGACCTCCGCTCCCGTTTCATCCAGAACGCGCACCTGCGCCTCGGTCCGGATCAGGGTGTCGTCCAGATCGAAAACGTGGATGCTGCGGCGGGAGGGATCCGCAGGCTTTCGGAGGCGAGAGGGCATGGGGGAAAATTACTCTCCGCGAACGGTCCTTCGTTGTTGTCGGTTGTTAGTTGTTGGGTTGTGGGAAAACACAAAAACCCATCCTTGGAACGTGTTGCTTAGGCAGGTATTTCGGACCTGTACCCATGTATCCGAACAACCAGGAAAAACACGCCTGAAATCCAACTTTCCCTTGTTTTCCTTCACCAACAACCGACAACTAACAACCAACAACTCCCCGGCCCCAACTATCTTTTCCCCCGTGTTCACGCAGCTCTGCAAATTCTTTTACCTGCTGCAGCGGCGGCCCGGATGGCTGCTGGCGGCGGCCTGCCTGGCGACCCTGGCGGCGCTGGCGCCCTTGCGCCAGTTCGGGGTGCGCGCTTCGGCCGTCGACCTGCTTCCGTCCGATTGGGAGAGCGTGCGGGCCTGGAAAAGCTTCGGCAACAAGTTCGGCAGCGCGGGCCATTTGGCGATCGTGGTGCATTCGCCCGATCCCGCGCGCAACGCCGCGGCGGTGGAAACCATCGCGCGGGAGCTCGGCAGGCGCCCCGACGTCAATTTCCTCGAGTACCGCACCGAGGCGGAATTCTACCGCCGCCATAAGTTGCTGTACATCTCGCTGGAAGACTTGCGCGAGGTGGAGCGGCGCGTGGAGACGGGTTTCTGGCTGAATCGCACCAAGCATAACCCGCTGATCACCAGTCTTCTGGTTGGCGATGAAAAAACGCGGGCCTTCGACGCCGCCGGGTTCGAGGACCTGGAGGCCAAGTATTTCTCGCGCCTGAAGGACGCGCTGGGATCCCCCGATTCGACCACCCTCGTGCTGCGGGTGTACCCGACCTTCGACGCCACCGATATTCACGCCTGCCGCGCGTTCCTGGAGGACGTGCAGGCGATCGCCGCGACGCGGGGGTCGCGGTCCGCCTCTGCGGAAATCTTGTACACCGGGGACGTGGTGCGCACCATCCAGAACGAGGGCAAGCTCTTCAGCCGCGTGCTGTTCACCACCCGGATCGCCCTGTATCTCTCGGGATTTTTGCTGCTGGTCAACTTCCTCCGCTTTCCCCTGGGTGCCCTGCTGGCCTTGATCCCGGTCGCCATGGCCACGCTGTGGACCGCCGCGCTGACGATGCTGTGGGTCGGTCCCCTCGGGGTGGTGTCCGCGCCGCTCAGCCTTCTCCTGATCGGGCTCGGCCTCAGCGGCGCGGTCCACATGCTGGCCCGCTACGCCGAGGAAAGGCGCAAGCGCCTGAGCGCCGCGGTCGCCTTCGAAACCATTACCCTGGAAACGGGGCCCGCCCTGGCGGCCGGGCTGACGACCCTGGCCGCCGCCTTCCTGACCTTCCGCGCCACCGACTTCAAGGCGCTCGCCGATTTCGGCCTGATCGCGGGCATCGGCATGGTTTGCACCTTGGTGGCCGTGCTCGCGGTCTTCCCCAGCCTGCTGCGCGTGGTGGAACGCACGGGCCTGCTGCAGCCGCTCGGCAAGCGCCTCTACAACAACGATCAGAAAAACCGTCCGTTTCCCTACGCCCGCTGGTTCCTCGTCCTGGCGGCGTTCCTGTCGATCGCGCTCCTGCGCCACGGGCCGCAATGGCGCTTTCTCAACGACTTCGACCGGCTCGGCTTCGAGGCCGCCAGCGCCCGGGCCGACAGCCTGCTGGGCGCGGCGGACGAAAAGCTGGGCTCCCCCGCGGTATACCTCGCGCCGAACTCGGCGCGCGCGCTGGAGATCGCGCGGGAGCTGCGGCGTCGGCAGGCGCATCCGGGAAGCGCGATCGGCGACGTTACCACGCTTGAGGACCTCCTTCCGGCCGACATGGAGGAGAAACTGCGCATCACCGACCGCCTGCGCCGTTCCATCACGCCGGGCGTGATCGCGCGCGCGCAGGGTCCGTTGCGCGCCAGCCTGCACAAGCTCAGCGAAAGCTGGCCCGAGCGCGCCCTCACCATCGGCGATCTTCCCGAAAACTACCGGCTGAAGTTCATCGGACCGCGCGGCGTCGCCGGGGTTTTCACCTACGCCTTCCCCCGCGAAGATTCCGGGGGCGCCAACTCGCTGCAATTCGCGCGCGAGGTAAAGTCGGTGGCCCTGCCTGACGCCGAAAATATGGATGGTAACGGGATTCGCACGTATTTCGCGGGCGGCTGGCCCGTGGTCTACGGCGACCTCGTGGAGCGCATGCTGCCCGATGCGCGCAAGGCCCTGTTTTTCGGGCTCGCGGCCATCTTCCTCCTGCTCTGGCTCACGGTGGGCTCGCTGCGCGGCGCCCTCATCCTGATGCTTCCCGTTCTCGCCACGCTTTTTTGGATGCTCGGCTGCCTGAAATGGCTGGGCATCAAGATCAACCCTTACAACCTCATCGCCTTCCCGGTGGCCCTGGCCTACGCGACCCTGCACGCCCTGGTCCTATATTACCGGTACGAGGAGGAGGGCCGGGGTTCGCTCGGGTTCGTGCTCCGCAGGACGGGGCGCACCGCGCTGGTATCGACCCTCGTGGCCGCCGCCGGTTTTGTACCACTCGCCTTTTCCGACCATTACGGGCTGGCTACCCTGGGGATCGCCACCTTGATCGGCCTGGCCTGCGGCCTCGTCGCTTCTTTGCTGTTTTTGGGAGGATTTCTGGGGATTTGGGAGGCGCGCGCGCAGCGCGCCGGGAAGGGAAAAGAAAAAGGGCCGGAAAAGGGCTAGAAAGGGCTAGCACGGGGCCCCGAATTTTGGCAAATTTGCCGTGCCCCCAAACCCCTTCATCAGGATTTTGCATGAAAAAGTATTCAGCCGCCGTGCTTGCCGGAGACGGCATCGGACCCGAGGTCATGGAGCAGGCGCTGCGCGTTCTCGACGCCGTGAGCAAAATGCACGGCTTTGAGATGGACCTGCGCCCTGCGGACGTCGGCGGCATCGCCATCGACAATCACGGCGAGGCCCTCCCCCCCGCGACCTTGAAGGCCTGCGAAGAGTCCCAGGCGATCTTGTTCGGTTCGGTCGGCGGTCCCAAATGGGAATCCCTGCCCCCCGCCCTGCAGCCGGAGCGCGCCTCGCTGCTGCCGCTGCGCAAGCACTTCGAGCTGTTCTGCAACCTGCGCCCTTCCAAGGTGTACAAGGCCCTGGTGGGCGCGTGCCCCCTGCGTCCCGACATCGTTGGGGACGGGTTCGACATCCTCGTCATGCGCGAACTCACCGCCGGCGCCTACTTCGCCAAGACTCCGGCCTCGAAGGGCCGCGAAGGCACGGGTCCCGAGGAGCACGCCTGGGACGTCAAGGACTATTCCCGCAAGGAAATCACCCGCATCGCGAAAAAGGCTTTCGAGGCCGCCCGCCTGCGCCGCAAGATCGTGCATTCGATCGACAAGGCCAACGTGCTCACCAGCATGCATTTCTGGCGCGAGGTCGTGACCCAGGTCCATCAGGACTATCAGGACGTCACGTTGATCCACATGTACGCCGACAACGCCGCCATGCAGCTGTTGCGCAACCCGCATCAGTTCGACGTCATGCTCGCGGGCAACCTGTTCGGCGACCTGTTGTCGGACGAGTGCGCCATGCTGACGGGCTCGATGGGCATGCTCGGCTCGGCGAGCATTAACGAGGCGTCCTTCGGCCTGTACGAACCGGCCGGCGGCTCCGCTCCCGACATCGCCGGCAAGGGCATCGCGAACCCGATCGCGCAAATCCTTTCCGTGGCCCTGATGCTGCGCTTCTCGTTCGGCGAGGAAGCCGCGGCCAAGGCGATCGAGGCGGCGGTCGAAAAGACCGTGGGCCAAAACATTCGCACGGGCGACATCAAGTCCGAGGGCTCCACGATCGTCAACACCTCCGGCATGGGCGACGCGATCCTGAAAAACCTCTAGGAAAAGGTCGCCGAGCCCGTCGAGGTGCCGGCACGGAAATAAAAAAGGGAGGCTGAAACAGCCTCCCTTTTCGTTTGGAACCGCGTTCGGCTAGAGGGCGTAGGCCAGCTTGACGGCCCAGTAGAAGTTCTTCTTGTCCGGCATGAACTCCCGGAAATCGGGGCTGCTGTAGACGTCCAGCATGCGGACATGGTCGTTCGCGACCTGCGCATAGATGAAAAATCCCGGATATACGTCCTTGCGGGCCTGCACCGTCCACTTCAGGTCATCGTCATCGTAGGGCTGGTAGGATCCCCAGGCATCGCCCACATAGGGGGTCACGCTTCCCTGCGTCAGGGGCCCTTCGGTCGAGTTCTCGAAAGGGTTCGGAGCGTATTCGACTTCGAAGGCGAGCATGTTGAGCAGGCCGAACGTCGGGACATTGAGGCCGGCCATGTACACCATGCGGTCGCTGAGTTTTTCATAATAGGTCGGGTAATCCTTGATCCCGAGCAGGATGGCCTCGCCGTACACCTTGAACTGATTCGGGGCCAGGCTGACCATTTTCCCCAGATCCACCGCGGCGCGCACCATCACCTTTTGCCCTTCGAGGGTATAATAGTTGGTATCCTGGATCGTGACGGCGGGCAGAATCAACCCGTTTTGAACTTCATAATCGTAACGGCCCGCGGCCATCTTGCGTCCGTCCGAAAGCGTGTAATAGCTGTTCTCGGGCTTCCGGGCGGTCACCTGGGCGGGATCCGGGTTGTAGAAGTTGTTGAACATGAAGCCGCCCCCGACCTCGAGAATGCCCCCGAGGTTATAGGAAACCATGTCGGCGAGGCTAAGGCTGTGCACCGGCGGGCGATCGGTTTCGACGGTGAGCAGGACCTCATTCTTCAAGCCGCCGATGCGCGTGAGTGCCGAAAGCCCGGTGAGTTGGGCGGCGGCGGAGTTCACGAAATCCAGCCCTCCCGTGGTGATCACGTTGGGATACGTCCACGTGCGGTACATGTATTCGCCCAGGTTCTTGGCGTCGGGGTTGTACTTGTAGCCAAATACTCCCGCCTTGAGCTGCAGCCACATGTCGTCGCCCGAAGAGGCAATGTCGAACTCGCCATGCGCCTCGGTCAGGCCCACGGCCGAGCGCTTGCTGTGCGAAAAGGGATTGTCGCCGAAGCTGCGGGGAGAGACGAAGAAATAGGCGGCTCCCACCCCGGCGCGCACGCGCGCATGCTCGTTGAGCGTGGCCTCCTGCAGTATCCACACGGAGGCATGGCTGATCAGTTCCTTGACGTCGTCGCCTTTATTGTTGGTTCCGCCCTCGAACTGCCCGAACTCATAACTCGCGAAAGTGCGCAGGGGCTTGAGGGCGGGAGCCGTCTCCTGGGCGAACGCGACTCCCGTGACAAGGGCGCACAGCCCGGCGAAAATAGGAAGCTTCTTGGGGAATCTGGACATGGGAGTCTCCTTACGTGGCATGAACAAGCGGGCCGATTACCGGCCCGCGTTCGACAATGAATGTTTACGGTTATCGAGAGGGAATGGGAACCACGGGAAGGCGCTGCGCTTCCGCGGAGGGAAGGCGGCGTCCCGAGACGTCGAAGAACCGGTTCGCCTCGAGATCATGGCCCCCCCGCAGTTGCGCGGGACGATGTACGGAAACCGGCAGGCCTCCCTGCACCAGCACCGAATCGTAGGGGATCGCCGCGATCAGGGCGTCGTGGTTGGCCGCCGTCACGGGGACGAACCAGACGTTGTTGAAGAGCACGTTGTTGCTGTGCTCCTGGAGATAGAGCGCCCCGGGATTGACCTGTTGTCCGGCGAGGCCGGCCTCGGTCGTGGTCGGAGCGGGAGTGGAATCCTGGACCATGACGCCGTTCAGATAAACGGTCAGGACCGCCGCCCCGGGGAGGGTGCCATTGTCGCCGGAGGTGCGCGGGGAGAAATAGATGTCGTAGGTCTGAAAATTCATCGGCGGCAGGGCGGCATTGATCAGCGCGCTTTTCGTGCCGTAGATCGCACCCATCTCGTTGGTGGCCAATGCCTTGCCGAAGGAATCCAATACCTGGGTCTCATATTTGGAATGGAGGTAGACGCCGGCATTCCCGCGGTCCTGGCCCGTTGCGGACGGACGGAAAGGCGACATGAACTCGACATGCACGAAGCCTGCGCCATGCGTGGTGGTCGTGCGCACGCCGCGGTACAGATAACCTTGGTTCAATTGCGGGGTAGTGTTCTGCTGCACCCACTTGGCCAGTTCCGCGGACGGATTCGCTGCCGCGGCGGCGCTGTCGAAGTAGGAAACGGCCGCTCCCCACGAAGCCTTGGGCTTAAGCCCCAAAGTGGGGCTGCGCCGGTGGACGCGGGTCAGCGAGAAAGGGGAAGCCGTGTTGGTGGTTCCCGTCAAGGTCTTCTGGTAGCCGGTACCGGTAATGCCGGTGACCGCGTACCCGGACGCCATGTTGATGGAAATCGCTCCCGTTCCGGAATTCCAGGTAGCCGTGCCCGAGTAGCGCAGGATCCCTGCCCAATTACCGCCGGTCTGGCCGGGGATTTTCACGAGTCCGCCGGGAAGCAAGGACACGGTATAGGAGTTATTCGCGTTGGCGACGACCCAGGCGCCAAGCGTGTCGCCGTTCTGGGCAACACCGAAGTACTCGCCCTGGACCTGATGCGCTTCCAGCGCCGTGGCCGTGCTGGCGAGATTGTTGGGCAAATATTGTCCGGTCTGGGCCGCGGCCAGGCCGGCCAAGCCGGTCATCAGGCCGAGCATCAGGATTTTGGATTGGATCGATCTCATTTTCTATTCCTCGATTTCACGGTTTACGTTCAAAGTCCAGGTTCAAAACAAGGGCACGGTGCGCGCCAGGGTGCGGCCCGAGGTCCGGATTTCCAGCACATAGGTTCCCCGGGCGCGGCCCGAGGCGAGGGTGAGCGTGGAGGTGTTCTTACCCGCCCCTACGTTCACGGCTCCCAGCGACCTTCCGCGAAGGTCTCGCAGCGTGATACGCGCGGAGGCGGCAAAGTTGGTTTCGATCTGCAAAACCCCGCCTCGCGCCTGCACCTTGAACTCCTGCATGCGCATGTCCGGCGACGCCAGCCTGGAATCCGCCAGGGCGACCGGCGTGAAGGCCGTGTCGGTCGAGTGGTAGTTCAGCGTATACCAGGCCGCGATGCGGGAGGGAACGGCGCCTGCCGTTACCGGCTCTCCCCAGGGAACGGAACCATCCGCCGATAGAATGCCGGTGCCCTTGATCATCACGACGCGAACATTGCCGCCGTTGGCAGGGGCGTTTCCGGTCGGGGCCGTCGCCGCGGGAACCGCGGGCCGCACGGACGCCGCGGGCATGGACGCGAGCTCGAGAAACACGCGCGTCGAATCCGGATGAATGCGCACATTGCTGACCGAGAGAGTGGCGCTGTTCTGCTGGCTGCCCCCCCCGTAAGTCTGGCTGCTCAGGTTGTTGACCCAGGTGTTCAGGGTGTAGTTGGCGGCCAACCCCGCCGAGGGGCCGACCTTCTTGGTGAACTGCAGCTCAAAGCCGTTCGCACGGGCGCGCACGGCCAGCAGCTCGAACACGACCGTGTCCTTGGGCACCAGCTTGAAAAAGTCGTACTGAATGTTGCAGGTACCGCCGGTCCTGTCCGCCGTAAGCGCCCCGACCCCGGTAGCGCCCCCCCAGCACCAGTTGCCCGAAGCCGGGGTGGGGCCCCCCGATTGTCCCCCGCCATACAGAGAACCGTCAGGGCCCCGCTTGAGCCGGCCGACTCCGGAATGAAAGCCGCCGGAAAAAAGGAAGACGGCGCCTTGCCACTCGTTATTGATCTTCTCCACGAACACGCGCTGAATCCCGCCGAAGCTCACATCGCCATAGAGCATTTGACCCGCATATACGCCGCTGGTCAGGTAGGTGATCTCACCGGGATTCGACCCGATGTCGGTATTGGCGGTTCCCCCCTGGTTGAGATCCACGACCGGGAAGGACTCCTGGATTCCGCGCGTGTGGCCGTAAGGCTGGTAGGTATCGCAGCGGAAGCCGTAATAGCGGCCCGGGCGGTAGTTGCTGATGGAATTAGTCGGGTTGTAATTGCCCTGAACGTCCGAAAAGAAGATTTCGCCCTCGGGTCCCTTGCCCCAACCATTCGGGGAACGAAGCCCTCCGGCCGTCACCTCGACCGTGCCGGCGACGGGGTCCATTTTCAGAACGGCACAGCGGTCCCGCCCCTGTTCATAACGATCGTTTCCGCCGTCGTATTGCACGTTGGTGCCGCCGTACAAATACCCATCATTGCCCCGCACCAGCCCATAGTTGAAATGGTGCCAGCGCCGACCCGTGCCGGTGGATTCGCCGGTTCCGGTGTAGGCATTGGGGGCATGGGTCGAGAAACTCTTATAAAGTCCCGGGCCGATCGAATCGGCGGCGCAGCGCCGGGCGTGGCAGGTATTGATCACCTTGATGGGGTTCACGCCGTTGGTATACGGTCCCAGTCCGATGAAGCGCAGCAGTCCCGTTTTGGTCATCACATAAATGGTATCGGTGGCGGGGTTTCCGCTCTTGCCCACGAGGATTCCCAAGGGTTCCCACAACCCCGAATAGATCCGGGTCGTGTCCGCCGGGGTGATGCCTTCCCCCGCCGTGCCGGTGATGACATGCATGGAGCCGGGGCCCCGGCCGTCCGGAGGAAGCTGGATGTCGCCATAATATTGCCGATTATCGAGATCGTCCGCGCAACTCGACTGACCGGCCCCATTGTGGGCAGAGCAGTCAAAACCCCACAGGATCGAGACCATGCGGCCGTCCGAGAGCCAGTCGAAGCCGCCGAAACGCCAATTCGAGTTGATGGCGTTCCGGAAGGAGACCAGCCGGTATCCGGGGTGAATGCCCGGACCGCTCGGGCTGGGAACGCCGTTCGCCTGGCCCGAGTTGGTGCTTGTTCCAAGTACGGAATTTCCCAGGGGAGTCGAGCGGGCGGCGGCATCCTGCCACCCTGCCGTCAGGGCCAAGGCCAGGGATAGCAGCGATCCCTGAAAAACTGTACGCGGGTTAAAATTGGGAATTTGCATGGACATTTCAGCTCCCTCTCTAATCTGGCCGCGCTCCGATCGGTGGATCGGTCGAAAAAACGGGCTTAAAGGCAAACGCGGTACGAACCTGTATTGAACCCGAATATAGCGCGGACGTACCTTTCAGACCGGTTAAATCCAGCAATGCATCATTTATTATGCAACAAATGATGGAAATAAGGTCCGTTTCCTACCAAAAAGTGACACGGAGAATATCCCGACAAGGCCAAGCCCTAACGCGCCGGAAGGCGCCGCCCGGTCAAGCTCGCCGGTTTCCCGGTGCGGTCCATTACCAGGGGCATGGGGTATCCCCTGTCGAACCGGAGATATGACTTCAGCGAGGCCCTTTGCGCCGGTTTGCCGGCATCCCGGATGCCCGTGGGGTACAAGGTGGCGTAAAGGGGATCCGCGGGCAGAAGCTTGACCTTGAGGTTGCGGTAATAGACGTTCGACCCTTCCGATTGCCAGGCCATCAGGCCCGAAACGAGGTACTTGATCACCGAGTCCTGCTTGGCGCGGGGCGCGATGCGAGGGCTATGGTATTTCATCACCACCTGGCCGTTGACGAAATGCGTGGTGGTATCCTTGCCGTTCGTTTCGACTTCCACGGTCACCCAGTCGGTGTTGGTGCGCCATGCCGTGCCCGTGTGCAGTTCAGCCGGGCGGGGGTATTGCCACCCCGGAGAGCCGACGAGGAGATTGCCGCAGGGATCTCCCTCCCCTCCCCAATGGATTTCGGGCTGGGTCGAGTCATAGCGCGCCGCCAATTCGCTTCCGGTGCACCAGCCGGCGGGATGGTTGAAGGTCGAGGCGCGCAAGGTGACCCAGGTTCCTCCATTGACCATGGTGTTTCCCTGGCGGATGCTCCCAAGCGCCCAGATCTGGCCCATTCCCTGGGTGGGATCCCCCTGGCACTCGACGGAGCGCGGGAAACCCTGGCTTTGGGCCGTGTCGTTTTCCTGCACCTTCATCAACAGGCCGCCGTTGCCCACGCTGCCGGGCCACTTGAGCTGATAGCTCACGCGAAAATGCGAAAAGGGTTGCTTGAAAATCAAATGCCCGCCCGGCTGGCCGGAGGAACGGATCGTGTCGCCGCCCAGGACGGTGAACGGGGCGCTGGGACTCGCGGGATTCGTACCCAGAAAATGCTGCTTGTTCTGCGCGGGAACCACGCGGGTGGAACCCATGTAGCGGTAGAAGTTCCCCGTATCCTGCACGCCGCGGAAAATCTTGATCCAGCCCGCGCTGTCGGGAGGCGGCAGGTTCACGCCGGGGGCCAGTTGCTGGGCCGAAGCGGCGGAGGCCGCGAACGCGGCGAGAAGAGCGGCCAGGGTTTCAGGAAAGCGCATGCACGCCCCCTAGAAGACCGTGATGCGGCGGGACACGCGCTCGGCGCCGGAGCCCATGACGACGGTATAGATGCCAGGCTTGAACGCGGTGCGGGTGACCAGGCGCCCCGAGGCCGACGGGATCGCCTCGAGAACCGCGCCCCGCAGGTCATAGACCGCCACCGCGACGGCCTTACCGGCCGGGAGATGGATTTCGAGGCGCCCGTCGGACAGGGCCTGGGCCGAGGCCAGAAGGCGCGCACGGGCGCGGGCGCCCTCGGGACGCACGGCTACGACTTCCGCCGGACCGAACTCGTTCAGGGTGTACCAGGTACGGTCGGTCATCAACGGCCGCCCGGACTCGGCGGTCAGGCCGCTCCAACGCAGGTGCACGACGTTGGACCGCTTCAGGCCCGGGATGGTCAAGGTGACTTTTTTCTTGTCCGCGCTGAGAACGACCGACTCCAAGGTCAGGGTCTCGGTGGTCTGCTTGCCGGCTCCGTAGGTCTGTACCGGGACATAACCCCATTGCTGCACCGTCGTGAAGTTGGAGGCCGCGGCCGACACCAGCGGCTCGGTGAACTCGAGCTCGAAGGTGGTCGCGCTCGTCGAGCGTACCGCGAGCACATCGAAAAAGGGTTGGCCGTTCTCCTTCATGCGCTGCAGGCCATGCTGCCGGCTGGCCCAGGCCCAGCCGCCCCACTCGCCGTTGGTGGCGCCGATGCCGCCCACATACAGCGCGCTGTCGGGTCCCACGATGATGCGGTGGGCCGCGGCGCGGATTCCCCCGGAAAAGCGGACCACGGCGCCCTGGTACTCTCCGCCCACCCTCTCGAGGAAATAGCGCTGGAGCGTTCCCATGTTGTTGTCGCCCGCCAGCATCTGTCCCTTGAAAACCCCGGTGCGCAGATACACCGGCTGCGTGGGCGACACCGACACGTTGGTCTGGTCGTTCCCGTGAGGCAGCCACAATACGGGCCGGGTCACGGGGACGGTGTCGAACGGGCTGGCGGGGCTGTGGATAACGTTGAAAAACCTGCCGGGCTTCACATGCACGAGTTTCGACGCGGGGACGTAGTTCCCGTTGTTGTCCGTGACGAAAATACCGTCCTCCGGCCCGATCACGATGCCGTCGGGGCTGCGGATGCCGCACGCCACCACGTCATAGTCGGTACGCGTCAATTCCATGCTGATGATGCAGCCGTCGTGATTCGCGTTCGTCCCGGTGGAAGCCACGGGACCTCCGTTCCAGCGCGTGGCCATGCCGGCGATGAACTTGCCCGCCGGAGTGCGCACCAAACCGTGCATGAACTGTAGGTCCTTGCCGCTATTGTCCCCGAGGTTCCGGGTCCAGCCGGACGCGATGCGGCGCTTGCTATCGAGGACTTGGTCCTTGTTCGCGTCCACGAGATGGACCAGCGAATCTTTTTCGATGATGTAAATCTCGCCGTCCACCACCTTGACGCCAAGGGGTTCGTTCATGTCGTTGGCACCCAATTGGGTGTAGGTTACCTGGGTGGAATCTCCGGTGGTGACCTTCTTGAAGATGAACACGCGGCCGGGGTGCGTGGTACCCGCGGAGTTCCCGAAGCCGTCCCAGGTGGAAACCACCAGGTCGCCGCTCGGCAAAAAGTCGAGGCCTCCGACGCGCGGCCAGTTGGCGGGGGATCCCGCCGGGATCAGATTCGTCATCGTGAAGCCCGGGTGCACCCGGGTATCGTTGTGGCCGATGGGACCGGTCGTTCCGCCCGGGGTTCCCTGCGCGAAGGAAAGCGGGGCGCAGGCGCCCGCGAGAAGGAAGGACAACCAGGCATTCGGGGAAAAGCGCATGCGAAGAACCTCCGTCGCCGGGAAGGCGACTTTTACAGGAACGAATGAATCTTTAAGGTATAGGGGGTTACGTTCCGGCGCCGCAAAAAAGCGCCGTTTCGCGTTTTATTTGACTGATTTGACTGAAAGTAGGCGGTTGACCGGAACTCGCCCCCGCCGTCCCGGGGGCGCCGGAGGGCTAGAACAGGGCGTAGATGAACGGCGCCAGATAGGGCACCGAAGACGCCACGATCAACGCCCCCATCAAGGTCAGCATGACCGCGATGGGCAGCAACCACCATGCCTTGCGCTCGCGCAGGAAATCCCAAACGTCGTTCAACAAGGTTCGGCTCTTTTTCTTCGTGGCCATGTCGTTTTCCTTTGCGGTCGCTCAGTCCCCGGGCAAGGCCTCGGAGTCCCAGGCGTCCCGGGCGTTTTCGCTGCGGAGAATGAGGAAGTCTTCCATCACGAGGCAGTCGATCGCCGTTCCCATCATGCACCGGTAAGCCTGTTCGGGCGTGGCCACGATGGGTTCGCCGCGCACGTTGAAGGAGGTGTTGATCACCACCCCCACGCCGGTGATCTTGCCGACTTCCCCGATGAGATCATAGTAAAGCGGGTGCTGGGCGCGTTGCACGGCTTGCAGCCGCCCGCTGCCGTCGACGTGGGTCACGGCGGCGAGCCGCGCGCGCCACTCCGGGCGCACGGGGTAAACCATTAGCATGAAGTCCGCCGGGAGGGGCAGGGGTTCGTCGCACTCGAAGTATTTGAGCGCCTCCTCCGCGCGGACCGACGGGGCGAAGGGGCGGAAGGCCTCGCGGTGCTTGACCTTCAGGTTGAGGATGTCGCGCATCGCCGGGTTTCCGGCGTTGGACAAAATGCTGCGGGCGCCCAGCGCGCGCGGGCCCCACTCCCCGCGCCCCTGGAACCACCCCACGATTTCATTCCCGGCGATGCGCCGGGCGGTATCCTGCAGCAAGGCCTCGCGCGAGGGATAACGGTGGTAGGCGATCCCCCGCTCCTTCAGAAAGGCCTCGACTTCTTCCGCCGAAAAACCCGGGCCGATAAAGGGATTGTCGAGGCGGTACGACCGGGGGTGGCTCATCAGGGCATGGTATACGTACAGGGCCGCGCCCATGCTCGAGCCTCCGTCGCCGGAATTCGGCTGGATCCACACCTTCTCGAAGGGCGTCTCCGACAGGATTTTCCCGTTCATCACGCTGTTCAGCGCCACGCCTCCCGAAAGCACGACGTTGGGACAGCCCGTGAGGCGGTGCAAATGCCCCAGCATGGCGAACACGGCCTCCTCGGTGACGAGCTGCACGGCCGCCGCGATGTCTTCATGGCGCTTTTCCACGGGCGCCTCGGGCGCGCGGGGCGGACCGCCGAACAGCGCGCAGAACTTTTTCGAGGGCATGCGTTCCGCGTGCTCGTAATCGAAGTAACTCCGGTCCAGGCGATAGCTTCCATCCGGCTTGAGGTCGATCACCCGGCGCATTTTCGGGTACCAGGGATTGCGCGCCGGGTCCTTCTCCCCATAGGCCGAAAGCCCCATCACCTTATACTCGGAGTTGTTCACGCTGAACCCGAGATAGGCCGTCACGGTCGAATACAAAAGCCCGATCGAATCGGGAAAACGGATCTCGTGCGTCAGGTCGAGCGCTGTTCCGCGGCCCATTCCCAGCCCCGTCGTGGTCCACTCCCCCACCCCGTCCACGGTCAGCACCGCGGCCTCGTCGAACGGACTGGGATAAAAGGCCCCGGCCGCGTGGGAAAGATGGTGGTCGAGATAATACACCTCGCCCTCGTAACCCAGGTTCTTCCGCACCAGCTTCCGCAGCCGCAATTTTTCGGTGATCCACGACGGCATCGCCTTGCGGAAGGTGCCGAAGGTGAACGGGTAATGGCCCGCGTGCTGGGTCAGCAGCCGTTCGAATTTCACCAGGGGCTTTTCGTAAAACGCGATGGCGTCGAGGTCCCCGATGCCGATGCCCGCCTCGCGCAGGCAATACTCCACCGCCTGCTTCGGAAAGGAGGGATCGTGCTTGAGCCGCGTGAAGCGTTCCTCGTCCGCCGCGGCGACGATACGCCCGTCCACCAGCAGGGAGGCCGAGGCGTCATGGTAATGGCATCCAAGCCCGAGAATGCGCATCGGCTTCAAAACGGGCGCTGCCACGCGGCGGGATCGCGGGGAGCCGGGGGCATTTCACGCCAGTAGGAGTCCGCGACGGCGGATTTCGCTCCGTTTTTTTTTGCGGGGCCAAGTCGGTACAGAATCGACGATAATCCGACGCCGATATAATACGCGATGGCCAAAAAAAGGAAGTTGTTGAGGATTTGCAACGGCTTCAAGACGACAAGCAGGCCCTTATTGAGCCTGCCCAGGAATTTTCGAAGCGCGCCGTCCGGTTGCATGATCCAAAACAAGGTAGCATGACCGACCTCCTCGCGGGCCCGTTTCCATAGGGCGCGGGGGATTTTTCTAGATAGGAAGCAAACCCGCTGGAGCCGCAAACGCATCATGGAACTGGACTGGAAAAATCTCGGATTTCAATACCTGCCGACCCACGGCCACATTCAATGCGATTTCGCGGACGGAAAATGGGGCGAGCCGGAATTCAAAACCGATCCCCACCTGAGCCTGCACGTGGCGGCGAACGCCCTGCACTACGGCCAGGCGATTTTCGAGGGCCTCAAGGCCTTTCGCACCGCCGACGGCCGCGTCGTGATTTTCCGTCCCGACCGCAACGCCGAGCGCATGCGCCTTTCCGCCGGGCGCCTGGTCATGGAAGCGCCCTCCGAGGCCCTGTTCCTCTCGGCCTGCAAACGGGCCGTGGAAAAGAACCTCGACTTCGTCCCGCCCTACGGCACCGGCGCCAGCCTGTACCTGCGGCCGCTGCTGATCGGCACCGAGGCCACCGTGGGCATCAAGCCCTCCGACACCTATTCCTTCATCGTGCTCGTCACGCCCGTGGGCCCGTATTACAAGAGCGGCTTCAATCCCGTGGAAGCCCTGGTGATGCGCGATTACGACCGCGCCGCGCCGCGCGGCACGGGCCGCGCCAAGACCGCCGGCAACTACGCCGCGAGCCTGCTCCCGGGCCTGCTCGGCAAGAAGAAGGGTTTTCCCATCATCCTCTTCGCCGATCCCAAAGAGGGCAAGTACGTCGACGAGTTCGGCACGTCCAACTTCATCGGCATCACGCCCGGGGGCGAATACAAGACCCCGGTGTCGGAGTCGATCCTGCAGAGCATCACCAACGAAAGCCTCCAGGTGCTGGCCGCCGACATGGGCCTGAAGGTCGTGTGCGGACCGATCGCCCTCGACGCGCTCGACCAGTTCTCCGAGGTGGGCGCCTGCGGCACGGCCGCGGTGATCACGCCCATCCACGCGGTGCACGACGGGGACCGCGTGACGCGCTTCGGCGCGAAGGACAAGGCCGGCGAGACGCTGACGAAGCTGTACAAGGAGCTCCAGGGCATCCAGTACGGCGAGGTGCCGGACCGGCATGGTTGGTTAGTGCGCGTATAAATAGCCGGGCTGCGAGCGTCGCGGGGCGGCGTTGGCCCTCCTCGCCATACTACCAGTATGGCTGCGTCGTGCCGCCTAGCCCCGCTTGCTCTCGCTCCGGCTCCTATTTCGGCATAAACCATCGAAATTCGAAAAACAACGAAATACCTTGTACAAGCCAAAAATGATTACTTTGTAAACATGGAATCCACGAAACACACCTTCCGGATGGGCCAGCTCATTCGAATTATCAGCCCGCTGCGGAGTGGCCTTTAACGGATTTTCCCGATTTCCGATAAAGCCCGCTCCGTAACGAGCGGGCTTTTTTGTTTACATCGGGCGCCGGACGGTTTTCAGGATCACAACTTCAGCGTCAAAAGCAGGATATCATGAAAAAGCAGGTTTTCATCTACGACACCACGCTGCGCGACGGCAACCAGGCCAAGGGCCTGTCGTTCTCGCTCGAGGACAAGCTCGCGATCGCGCGCAAGCTCGACGATTTCGGGGTCGACTACATCGAGGGCGGCTGGCCCAACCCCACCAACCCCACCGACGTGGAGTTCTTCCGCCGCGCGAACGCGATGACGTGGAAGCACGCCAAGATCGCGGCCTTCGGCAGCACCTGCCGCCCGAACGGAGATCCTGCCGCCGACCCGATCCTGAAGCCCCTGGTGGACTCGAAGGCGCCGGTGATCACGATCTTCGGGAAGAGCTGGGACCTGCACGTCACCGAGGTGCTGCGCACCACGCTGGAGGAAAACCTCCGCATGATCCGCGAGTCGGTCGCCTACCTCAAGAAAAACTGCGAGGAGGTCGTATACGACGCCGAGCATTTCTTCGACGGCTACAAGGCGAATCCGGAATACGCCCTGAAGGCCTTGAAGGCCGCGCAGGAGGGCGGCGCGGACTGCCTCGTGCTGTGCGACACCAACGGCGGCATGGCCCTGTCGTGGGAGCTCGAGGAAATCACCGCGCGCGTCCGCAAGGAGCTGACCGCGCCGCTGGGCATCCACGTGCACAACGACACCGGCACCGCGGTGGCCAACAGCCTGGCCGCCGTGCGCGCGGGCGCGACCCAGGTGCAGGGCGTCTTCAACGGCTTCGGCGAGCGCTGCGGCAACGCCAACCTCACCGTGATCGTCCCGGACCTGCAGTTCAAGATGGGGTATGCGCTGGTCACCGACGAGCAGATGCGGGGCCTGCGCGCCCTGTCGCTGAGCATCGACGAGATCGCGAACGTCAACCCCGACATCCGCCAGCCCTACGTCGGCGAGGCGGCGTTCGCCCACAAGGGCGGCGCGCACATCGACGGCGTCATCAAGCTGGCGCGCAGCTTCGAGCACATGGACCCGGCCCTCGTGGGCAACGGGCGCGACTTCGTCGTGTCGAACCAGAGCGGCGGCAGCCTGATCTGGGACAAAATCAAGGCCATCCAGCCCGACCTCGACCGCCGCGCGCCCGAGGTCGCCAGCATCCTCGCCGAGGTCAAGCGCCTCGAGGACGAAGGGTATCACTTCGAGCTCGCCGACGGCAGCTTCCAGCTGCTGGCGCGCCGGCGCCTGGGCCTGTTCCGCGACCGCTTCGAATTCCTGGGCTTCCGCGCCATCGAGGAACAGCGCGACGGCGGGGTCTTCTCGGAGTTCACGCTCAAGCTCAAGGTCGGCGACGTCGTGGAGCACACCGCCGCGGACGGCAACGGGCCGGTCGACGCGATGAACGCCGCCATGCTCAAGGGCCTCGTGAAGTTCTTCCCGGCCCTGAAAGACCTGGAGCTCGCGGACTTCAAGGTGCGCGTGCTGGACAACGACAAAGGCGCGGGCGCGAAGGTGCGGGTGTGGACCCGCTACGTCGACCACGGCCACCCCGAGCGCGAGCCCTACGGGACGATCGGGGTGTCGACCAACATCATCGAAGCCTCCTGGCGCGCGCTGATGGACGGGATCCAGTACAAGCTGCTGCTGGACGAGCAGGGGTAACAACCAGATCGATGGGAAAATAGGCGGGCCCAAGGCCCGTCTTTTTTTTGTTACCGGCCCGAGGTGACGACGATCACGATGGAAATTCCACGCGGTATCCATATTTGACGGATGGCCTATGATCCCGAGAAACATCACCGGAAATCGATACGGATTCCCGGGTACGATTATTCCGCGCCGGGCGCGTATTCCGTCACGCTATGTACACACCGCCGGGAATGTTTATTCGGGGATGTCGTGAACGGGCAAATGCGGTTGAACGAATTGGGACACCAGGTCCAAAGATGTTGGAATGATATTCCAACGCATTTCCCACACGTTCAATTGGATGCATTTGTTTGCATGCCAAATCATGTTCATGGAATTTTGTGGACCACGGATTTGGGTGATCGCATGGGGTCCGTAGGGGCAAATAATTATTTGCCCCTACGATCCACGCATTCCGAATTGTTTCCCGCCGGTCACGGTACATCCAAAACCATCGGTTCCATTGTTCGGGGGTTCAAAATCGGTGTCACGACATGGTTTCATCAAAAAAATCCAGGTGTCCCCGTCTGGCAACGAAATTACCACGAACATGTGATCCGGAACACCATCGCCCTCGTTCGCATTCGTGAATATATCGTGAACAACCCGGCCCAATGGACCTTGGATCGCAACCGCGCCGGCCATTTCCCGGTCCGTCGCCATCCTTCGACACTCCCGTTGTTACCTTCTCCGTCATCCTTTAACCAGGAGCCCCCATGACCTCCAACCAATCTTCCACGGGCCGCAGCATCTGGGCCGTCGTCGCCGGCTTGATCGTCGTCGTCGGCCTCGCCCTCGTAGGCGACGTCATCTCCCAGAAGACCGGGCTCTACCCCATGGACGGCAGCACCGCCACCAACGGCGCGTTCGCGATCTTCCTGGCTTACCGCCTGGTGTTCACCGTGCTGGGCGGCTACGTCACCGCGCGCCTCGCGCCGCAAAATCCGGTCAAACATGCCGTCATCCTCGGCGCGATCGGCACCGCCGGCGCCCTCGCCGGCGTGATCGCGATGGCGGTGAAGAACATGCCGGGCCCGGCGTGGTATCCCTGGGCGCTGGTGGTCACGGCCATCCCGTGCACCTGGCTCGGCGCCCGGATCCACAAGGACTAGTCCGCTGCCCCTCATCCATGGACCTTATGGATGTCCCTTGTCCGCGAGGTTCCCATGGACGAAGACCTTGACCGCCTGACGCGCGAAGAACTCCTGACCGAGGCCCGCAAGTTGCGCGCGGGCATTCGCGAACATCGCGACAGCACGGGCCACGAGCTGTGCTGGCACCATCCCCGGCTCTGGAACCTGCTCCCCGAGCCCCTGTCCCGCGACCTCGCCGTGCCCGCATGGCCCCAGTTCCTGCGCGGCTGCGTCCGCTACCGCGAATCCCTCGACGCGCAACTGCCCGATGCCCCGCGCACCTCCGGGGAGCATTCGGATTAGCTGTTCGCTGTTCGCTTCTTATCCCATTTTTCTTCAACCCCCAACCCCCAACACCGGGCTTCCAACCTATTTTTGACCCATGGGTCACTACAAGCCGGGACAAGCGTCCGACGAAACCTCCGGCGCGGGATCGCCGGGCATCCCCTTCGGCGTCCAGTTGCTGGCGTTGATCGCCGGGATCGTGATCTTCGTCATGGGGGTGGAATCCATTCTCCAGGACTACCGCGTGATCCGCAGCCTCACCCATCTCGACACCGAATACAAGACCATGCGGGGCACCTGGCTGCAGGTGAAAGTGCGGCAGGACTCCTCGAGTTCCGGGAAATACTACCCCGATGTTCTGTATGAATATTTCCCCGAAGGCAAGAGCGTGTGGGGCTGGCGATTGTCGCTGGAAGAGCACCCCAAGGGCGCGGGATATTGGGAGGAGCGCCTCAAGAACTACAAGGCGGGCGACACCGTCACCGTACACGTGCGCCCCGAGGACCCGAAGGACTCCTTCATCGAACCGCGGACGGACGGGATCTTCCGTTACCTGCTGAAGGGGCTGGTAGGGGTGGGATTCTGCGTTTTCGGGGGAATTTTGGTGTTCATCCCCCTCGCCGGCTGGCTGAAGAAGAAAAAACAGGATTAGCCGCGAAGGATCGCAAAGATCGCAAAAAGAAATTTCAATAAAAAAAGCCGTGGAATTCCGCGGCTTTTTTTATGCGACCTTTGCGTTCTTTTGCGGCCATTGCGTTGGCCTGCGGTGCTCTAGACGATTTTGACCTTGAGCGTCTTGCCGAGCGCGGCGGCCGCGCGGGCCAAGGTGCTCAGCTTGATATCCTCGGCATGATTCTCGATGCGCGAAATCGCCGTGCGCTTCGTGTTCAATCGCGAAGCCAGGTCTTCCTGCGAAACGCCCGCCGACTCGCGCGCGGTGCGCATCATCTCGCCCACGTTCAGGTTCGGAGCCTTGATGCTCGGGGCGCCGCCGCGCTTGCGCGCGGAAGCCTTGGTTTTCTTCGCCTGGGGCATGCATCCTCCGAAACGGCGCGGTCGATGCCGACGCCGGTCCCCAATGTTAACAGGGGCGTTAACCCGTTGTCAATAGAGGAGATGACGTAGGAGTTGTTGGTTGTTGGTTGTGGGTTGTTGGAGAACGCGAAACAAAGAATGGTAGGCTCGAAACCCGTTGGAAATATTCACAAAAATCCAAAAATTACGGTTTTCTTGCCCTTCCAACAACCAAGAACTAACAACCAACAACCTTGCCTTAATGCCCCCCGTGGGCCTCGGAGGCGAGGAGATGCTCGGCCTCGAGCGCGGCCATGCAGCCGGTCCCCGCCGAGGTGATGGCCTGGCGGTAGACCTTGTCCTGCACGTCCCCGGCGGCGAACACGCCCTCGACGCTGGTCTTGGTCGTGCCCGGCTGGGTGATCAAATACCCGCTCTCATCGGTTTTCAGCTGCCCCTCGAGGAAGCCCGTGTTAGGCGTATGCCCGATGGCATAGAACAAGCCCGAGGCCGGCAGCTTGGTGACCGCGCCGGTCTTGAGGTTCTTGAGCTCCACGCCCTCCAGGAATTGCTCGCCGTACACGTCCACGAGCTGGGTGTCCCAGATGATCTCGAGCCCGGGGGTGTTGAACGCGCGCAACTGCATGGCCTTGCTCGCGCGCAGCTCGTCCCGGCGATGGACCAGGTAGACCTTCGAGGCGAACTTGGTGAGGTAGGTGGCTTCCTCGACCGCGGTGTCTCCCCCGCCGATCACCACCAGCGCCTTGTTGCGGAAAATCGGAAGGCCCCCGTCGCACACCGCGCACGCGGAAATCCCCTTTTGCCACAGCAATTCCTCGTTCGGCACGTGCATGCGCTTGGCGGTGGCGCCCGTCGCGAGGATCACGGTTTTCGCGAGGATCTCGCCGCCTTCCTCGGGATAGACTTTAAACGGCCGCGACGACAGGTCGACGCGCGACACGGTCTCGGTGCGGATGCGCGTGCCGCAGTGCAGGGCCTGCTCGCGCATGCGGTGCATCAGCTCGGGGCCGCCGATCGACGTGAACCCGGGAAAATTTTCGATCTCGGTGGTCGTCGTCAGCTGGCCGCCCGCCGCCACGCCGGCCGCCATGAATCCCTCGAACATCAGGGGCTTGAGGTTGGCCCGTGCGGCATAAATCGCCGCGGTGTGACCGGCGGGGCCGGAACCGATAATCACCACATTTTCGACGGAATCGCTCATTTTTTAAATCCTTGCGTTGGTTCTGACCCGAATTTAGAAACATTCTAATTTTAGAACGATTCTAAAATGAATTTTTTCAAAAAAAGTTTCCCTGAATTTAGGTAGAACGGGGCGAACCCGTTAGGAGGATTTGGGGGCGGTCCGGGCGAGTTCTCCCAGACCCGGTCCGCCCGGACCGGGCGGGCACCTGCGGTTACTCCGGGGACTTCGAAGGCTGGACGAGATAAACGCCCGCGCCCGCCTGGGGGCCGGTTTGGCGGCCCAGGACCGAGCGCGCCTTGCCCAGGCGCCGCGCTTCTTCCGCGGACAATACCTGGAGCCTGGGAACTGCCTGGAGACGCTTCCCGGCGGTCGCGCCGAGGATCGACACGGCCGGACTTCCCAAATGCACGAGGGAGTCGTTCCGGAACTGGTACACCCCATTGCTGGTCCCGGCATAGAATCCCTGGGCGTTTCCGGCTATGTCATGCACCGTGACTCCCGTAGGCATGTCGGCCACCTTCCCTCCTAAAGCGCCTCCCGTCGACGGGAACCGGTAAAACCCGCTGCGCACGGCAATCCACACCGTGCCCGTATCCCGGATTCCCAGAGCCATCACCGTGTCGCTGGGCACGAAAATCGAAGACATGCTGGCGCGATATTGGGTCCAGCTCGCGCCGTTGTAGCGTCGAAGCCCCTGGGTCGAAAACGTGCGGGCGAAGGACGAGGTAGCCCCTCCGAACCCGACCCAGACTGCCGTTCCAGCGCCGGCCGTGAAGCCCGTCACCCCCTTACCGCTGAGCGCCGCCGAGTCCCACACGGTCACCGTCGTGTCCGTCCCGGAGACGGATCTCCGGTAGATACCCCGCTGAGTGGCGGCCCAAACTCCAGCGGCGTTCACGGTCACGCCCGTCACGGTGTCCGAAGCGAGAAGCGTTGAAAACCGCATGCCCGCCAGGGTGTCGGCGCTTCCACCGCGCCTCAGGCGATACAAACCCCGCTGGGTGCCCACCCAAGCTTCCGTGCCTTGAGGATTCCACTCGCATACCTGGCCCACCGCAGAGGAAGAGGGAATCGAAGAAGGGAGGACATAGTTCCGCGCTTTCCAGACCGCGTTCGAGCCATCAAAAACCAGGGGCAAACCGGCTCGCGTCAGGCAGAACCCCCAGGAAGAGAAGACGGAAGAATGCAGCTTCCATTTCAGGGAATCCCGGTAGAATAAAGCGCTGCCTCCAATGAAGTTGATGTCGCCCCCGAAGGCCCAGGGCCGCAGCAGGCTGTCGAGCCGGATCTGCGCCACGGAACTCACTCGCGGGGATCCGTACGCGGGCTGCACCATGGCGGCCTCCTCCAGCGTCATCCCCTGGGCCTCGGCCCACTGCGCGAGGCGCGGGTCGGCGGCCGCGATTTCCCCGATGTAGGCGTTG
>JAJNBB010000020.1 GCA_021155885.1 Fibrobacteria bacterium
GGCGTTTACTGGCTGCTGGCGGCCTTGCGCGCGCCGGGTTTGGGCAGCATGTCGGCGGCCAAGGAGTCGCTGGACTGGCTCGCCATTCCGGCCTCGGGCTTTTGCGTCACCGGCACGTTCCTCGTGCTGGCGTTCGCCGCCTGGACCCTGTTTTTAAGGCCGCGCCGCGCCTAGTGGGCCTCGTCGCGGGAGTTCCTATTTTCAATGCATGGAATCTCCCGCTCCGCTCCCCGCGCAACCCGTCTATCTCTCCCGCACCGAATCCTCAGAAATCATTCTTCAGTCCGACCTGAACCACCTGGGCCACCTGTTCGGCGGCCGCCTGGCCGGCATTATCGACCGCACCGCCGCCATCAGCGCCATCAAGCACGCCCGCAGCGCCGTGGTCACGGTGGCGATCGACAGCCTGGTCTTCCGCCGCCCCGTCCGGCTGGGGTCCATCCTCACCGTAAAGGCCAGCGTGAACCGGGTTTTCACGAAGTCGATGGAAGTGGGCGTCTCCGTGTGGTCGCTTCCTCCCGATAGTTCCGCCGACGCCGAATACGTCTGCAACGCCTACCTGACCTTCGCCGCGCTGGACGCCGAGGGAAGGTCGCGCGTGCTTCCTCCCGTCGTTCCGGAGAGCGAGGTGGACAAGCGCCGCTATGAACAGGCCGGCATCCGGCGCGAACACCGCCTGGCCCTGCAAACCGAGTTGGGGAAAAAATAATGGAGGGGACGTCCATGGTATCCGCGCCCCGCATCGCGCTATGCCAGATGCGCGTGCATCCGGGCGAACCGCGCCGCAATGCCGAGGCCGTCCTCGCGGTGATCGAAGCCCACCGCGGGCGCGCCGACCTGATCGCCTTTCCCGAAATGTGCGTGCCAGGCTACCTTCTCGGAGACACCTGGGAGCGCGCCGCCTTCCTGAACGATTGCGGGCAGTGGAACCAGCGAATCGCGGCGGCAACCGCCGGCGGCCCCGCCGTGGTCTTCGGGACGGTGGCGGTGGACCGGGGCGCGCGGGGCGAGGACGGGCGTCCCCGCAAGTACAACGCCTGGATTTTCGCCGCGGACGGCCGCGCGCTGGAGCATCCCGGTACAGGGCGGCCCTACGGGATCAAGACGCTTCTCCCGAACTACCGCGAGTTCGAGGACACGCGGCACTTTTACGACGCGCGCCGCCTCGCGCTTGAAACCGGGCGCGATTGGCGCGATTACATCGAGCCGATCCCCTGGGAATTCGCGGGCGCCCGGCACCGCGTGGGCGTGATGCTCTGCGAGGACGCCTGGGAGGACGACTACGTCCAGAAGCCCGTCGAGGCGCTCGCCGCCAAGAATCCGGACTTCACCTTCAACCTCAGCGCCTCCCCGTTCACGCGCGGCAAGAACGACAAGCGCAACCGCGTGTTCGGGGCCAAGGCCCGCCTGCTGGGGTCGCCGCTGCTGTATGTCAATGCCGTGGGGATCCAGAACAACGGCAAGACGCTCTACACCTTCGACGGCCAGAGCACGGTGTATGGGGCGGATGGAGCCGTGCTCCAGGAAATGGCGGCGTACGAGGAAGGTGTTTCCATTTTGGAACCGGGGTTGGGGCTCGGGGGTTGGAGGTCGGGGGCGGGAAGCCAGGCCGCTCGAACCTCCGCTGAGTTTGCGTTAACCCCCAACTCCCAACCCAAAGCCCCCAACATTTCCCGAATCGCCCCCTTCTCCATCCCGGAGGCGCACCGCGCGATCCGCTATGGAGCGGAAAAATTCCTGGAATCGACGGGCTTGCGCAAGGTGGTGATCGGCGTTTCCGGCGGCGTCGACAGCGCCGTATCGGCCGCCTTGTTCGCCGAGTTCGTGAAGCCCGAGGATCTCCTGCTGGTCAACATGCCCAGCCGCTTCAACAGCGCGACGACGCGTGGCCTCGCCAAGGCCCTGGCCGCGAACCTAGGCTGCCTGTACGCGGAACTGCCCATCGAGGACAGCCTCAAGGTCACGATGGGGCAAATCGGCGACTGGGAGGTATCCTCGGTGAACGGATCGCTCCGTGTGCCGTTGCGTCTCGAGGGCGTCGCGTTCGAAAACACGCAGGCCCGCGACCGGGGAGGAAGGCTGCTGGCCGCCCTCGCGGCCTCTTTCGGCGGGGTGTTTACCTGCAACATCAACAAGGCGGAAAGCACGCCGGGCTTCGGAACCCTGTACGGCGATATCGCGGGCTTCCTGTCGCCGCTCGGGGACCTTTGGAAGCACGAGGTGTACGCGCTGGGCCGCCACTTGAACGATGTCGTGCATGGGCGCGAGGTGATCCCGAACGACGTGTTCGAGATCGTGCCCTCGCCCGAATTGAGCGCCGACCACGCGGTGGACGAGGGCAAGGGCGACCCGATGTACTACCCCTATCACGATCGCCTGTTCTATTCCTGGGTGCAGCGCTGGGACCGCGCCACGCCGGAGGAAAACCTCGCGTGGTATCTGGACGGCACCCTGGCGAAGGAACTTCAGCTGCCGCACGAGGTCGACTTGAAAAAATTGTTTCCGCGGCCGAAGGATTTCATCGCCGACCTGGAACGCTGGTGGAGCCTCTACATGGGCGCCGGGGTGGTGAAACGCGTGCAGGCTCCGCCCGTGCTGGCGGTCAGCTCAAGGGCCTTCGGCTATGACCATCGGGAGTACCTGGGAAAGCCCGTTTATACAGAGCGGTACCAGGAGCTGAAAAAGAAGGCGTTGGCTGATGAGCTCCTGAAAAAGGCCTAGGGTTCCGTGGGAACCCCGTAATTCATATATTATTATTGTTACGGATTTATCAAACTAGTCGGAGGCGGCCATGTCCGGATTTTCACGTCTCTTTTCCGTTTTGGGCGCCTTGTTCCTGGTCGGCTGCCTTCCCGGCCCGGATGACCCGAAGCCGGATTATGGCCCCGTGACGGAGCTTTCGGGAAGCTGGGGAGAACGACCCGGCGACGCGTTCGCCTTCGCGGGACGCATCGACACCTTTCAGGTGTCGGGAACTTCGGTCCGGATGTTCTCTCGGGTCTGGAGCGACGTCATTCCCTGCGTTCGGGACACGCTGGTAGATTCTATGATCTGCGTTCGTCCTCCCGAAAGGGAATATTATCGCGGGCGCTCCTCCCTGACCGACACCTTGTTGACGTTCCGCCTGGTTCGGTGCGACTCGGCCTTTTCTCCGGTTTCCGAGGATACCCTGGAATTTTCCTGGATCGCCGAAGGTTACAACTCCGGGAATGGAAAATTGAAATTGCGCCGCAATGGCATTAGCCGGGAATTCGATCCGGTGTGCCCGGCGAACTTTTCATGCAGTCACGGGAGCCCTTGAGGGCGCTGCAATAACGCGGACCCTTTGCGTTCTTTTGCGGCCAATGCCTGGTGCTAACCCTCGCCTAGATACGCTTCCCGCACGCGCGGATCGTCCGCCAGCTCGGCGGAGGGCGCTTCGGTCACGATGCGTCCCGTCTCCAGCACATAGGCCCGGTGGCTGTGGCGCAACGCCAGGTGCGCGTTCTGCTCCACGACGAGCACGGTGGTGCCCGTGCGATTGATGGCGTCGATGCCCGCGTAAATAGCCTTCACCAGCAGCGGAGCGATCCCCAGCGAAGGCTCGTCCAGCAGCAGGAGCCGGGGACGCGCCATCAGCGCGCGGCCGATCGCGAGCATTTGCTGCTCGCCGCCGCTGAGCGTGCCCGCGCTTTGACGGATGCGCTCGCGCAGGCGCGGGAACAGCGCGAAGGCCTCTTCGAGGCCGTCGCGTATTTGCGTCCTCGTGCGCAAATAACCGCCCATCTCCAGGTTTTCCAGCACGGTGAGGTTCGCGAATATGGCCCGGCCCTCGGGCACGAGCGCGATGCCCATCGCCGCGATCTTGTGCGCCTGCCGCCGGAGGATGGATCGGCCCTCGAACACGATGTCCCCGGATTGGGGATGGACGAGCCCCGCGACGGACTTGAGCGCGGTGCTTTTGCCGGCCCCGTTGGCCCCGATCAACGTGACCACTTCGCCCGGATGCACGTCGAGATGCACGTCGGTCAGCGCCTGCACGGCGCCGTAGCGGCAGGAGAGGTTGCGGAGGCTTAGCATCCTGAAAATTCCAAAAGTTGTTGGTTGTTAGTTGTTGGTTGTTGGCGGTGAAGCTCGCCGCTCGTGTTTTCTAACAACCAACAACTAACAACCAACAACGGGCGAAGCTTTGACTTCATAGGCGTCACTCTCCCCCCAAATACGCTTCGATCACCTTCGGGTCGCGCCGGACCTGCTCGGGGCTTCCCTCGGCGATGCTCTCGCCGTGGTCCATCACGTGGATGCGTTCGCATACCCCCATGACGACCTTCATGTTGTGCTCGACCAGCAGGATCGTCAGATGAAACTCGTCGCGCAGGCGCCGGATGAGGTGCATGAGCTCCTGGGATTCCTGGGGATTCATGCCCGCGGCGGGCTCGTCCAGCAGCAGCAGCCTCGGCTGCGTGGCCAGGGCGCGCGCGATTTCCAGGCGGCGCTGGTGCCCATAGGGAAGGTTGGCGGCCTCCTCGGCCGCGAGGCCGTCGAGATGCAGCAGCTCCAGCAGGCGGCGCGAAAAGGAATCGATGCCCTCCTCGGCGGCGTGAAACGCGCGGGTCCGGAAAAGACCGGAGAACAGGGAGGAGGATTGACGCATGTGGCAGGCCGCCTTCACGTTGTCGAGCACGCTGAGGCTGGCGAACAAGCGGATGTTCTGAAAGGTGCGCGCGATGCCGTTCTCGGTGATGCGATGCGGCGGCAGGCCCCCGATGGACGACTCGCCGAGCACGATGGCGCCTTCATCCGGCGCGTACACCCCGGTGACTAGGTTGAAAAGCGTGGTTTTGCCCGCGCCGTTCGGGCCGATGAGGCCGAACAGCTGCCCCGGCTTCACGGAGAAGGAGACGTTCTTCACCGCGGTAAGGCCGCCGAAGCGGCGCGTGAGGTTCTCGATCCGCAGCAGGGCCGTCATTTGTCCTTGCCCCTGCCGAGGAAGCGGCCCTTGCCCAGCAGTCCTTGCGGGCGGTAGATCATGATGAGGATCAGCGCGAGCGCGTAGATCACCATGCGGTACTCCGCGAAGCCCCGGAACAGCTCGGGCAGGACGGTCAGGACCACGGCGCCCAGCGCCGCGCCGGCGAGGCTTCCGAGGCCGCCCAGGGCGATCATGATGATGATCTCGAAGCTCTTGACGAAGGTGAAGGAGTTGGTGTGCAGGTACATCGTGAAATGGCCGAACAGCGACCCCGCGAGGCCGGCGAAGGCGGCGCCGATCACGAAGGCCGTGACCTTGTGGCGCGTGACCGCGACGCCCATGGCCTGCGCCGCGATTTCGTCCTCGCGGATGGAAAGCAGCGCCCTGCCGTGGCTGGAGCGCACGATGTGGCGCACGGTGGAAATGGCGGCCACGACGCCCAGGCCGACCCAGAAAAAATTGCTGTAGCGCGGGATTCCCGTGAAGCCGCGCGCGCCGCCCACGGCGTCGATGTTCAGGATCAGCACGCGGATGATTTCGCCGAAGCCCAGCGTCACGATGGCCAGGTAGTCGCCGCGCAGGCGCAGCGACGGCATGCCGACCAGCCAGCCCGCCGCCGCGGCCGCCGCCACGCCAGCCGCCGAGGCGACCAGCAGCAGGACGGAATCCGCCGCGAAGGAAGGGAGCCCCGCCAGGGACCCCTGCAGCGTCGGGCCCGCATAGACGGACACCGAGGCGGCGACGTAGGCGCCGATGGCGAAGAATCCCGCGTGCCCGATGGAGAACTGCCCGGTGATGCCGTTGGTCAGGTTCAGCGAGACCGCCAGGATCACGTTGATCCCCGCGAGCATCAGGATCTGGTAGTAATAGGGGCCCTGCCGGACGGGGCCGTCCAGCAGGAAAGCGGTGAGGGCCCATTGCAGCAGGCCCATTCCGCCGAGCACCGCGAGCACGAGGAGGATTTTTTTCACGCGCGCTTCCTCATACTTTTTCCACCTGTCCCTTGCCCAGCAGTCCCTCGGGTTTGCACAGCAGGATGATGATGAGGATGAAGAAGGCGATGGCGTCGCGGTAGGTCGAGGAACCGTATCCCGCGACGAAGGTCTCGGCGAGGCCGAGGATGAGGCCTCCCAGCACCGCGCCGGGGATGCTGCCGATGCCGCCGAGCACGGCCGCGACGAAGGCCTTGATTCCGGTCATCAGGCCCATGAGGGGATCGATGCTCGGTTGGTTGAGGGAGACCAGGATGCCCCCCGCCGCGGCGAGGGCGGAGCCGAGGGCGAAGGTCAGGCTGATGATGGAATTTACGTTGATGCCCATCAACCGGGCGGCGTCCGGGTTGTGCGCGACCGCCCGCATGGCCTTGCCGGTGCGGGTGCGGCGGATGAAAAGCGTCAGCGCGGCCATAAGCAGCACCGCGGTCGCGAGCACGAGGATTTGCTGGTTGGTGAACAGCACGCCGCGCCATTCGAACATGCGCTCGGGGAGGATTTGCGGAAAGAACTTGGGGTCGGCCCCGAAGAAGATTTGGGCGAGGTTTTCGATCAGCAGGGAAACGCCGATGGCCACGATGAGCAGGGTCAGGCGCGAGGCGCGGCGCACCGGGCGGTAGGCGAGCCGCTCGATCAGCATGCCGACGAGCGCGCAGGCGATCATGGAAACCACGAGGATGACGGCGGCCTCGGGCAACCCGCCGTTCAGGCGGCCGTGCAGGAGCTTGCTCGCGTAGTAGCCCGCGAAGGCGCCCAGCATGTAGACGTCGCCGTGCGCGAAGTTGATGAGGCGCAGCACGCCGTACACCATGGTATAACCCAGCGCCACCAGGGCGTAGATGCTTCCCAGGGAAAGGCCGTTCAGGAGTTGCTGGAGGAAAGCGGTCACGGGCGGTCCGGTAAAAGAAAACGGGAGGCCGAGGCCTCCCCGCGGGGTCAGGGATTTAGGGGTCGACGGTTTCCTTATAGACGAACTTGCCGTCCTTGACCTCGAGCACCACGGCCGATTTGACGGCGTCGCGGTTTTCGTTGAGCGAAATGATTCCGGTGATGCCGGCGAACCCCTGGGTCGTCGCGAGGGAGTCGCGGATGGCCTTCGGGTCGTCGCTGCCGGCGCGGCGGATGGCGTCAATGAGGACCTTCGCGGCGTCGTAGCCCAGCGCCGCGAGCGCGTCCGGCTTCTCGCCGTCGTAGCGGGCCTTGAACTGTTCCACGAAGCCCTGGATGACCGGCGAGGGGTTGTCGACGGAATAGTGGTTGGAGAAGTAGCTGCCGTTCAGCGCCTCGCCGCCGATTTCCCAGAGCTTGTCGCTGTCCCATCCGTCGCCCCCCAGCAAAATGGCGTGAACCCCGAGCTTGCGGGCCTGCCGGGCGATGAGGCCCACTTCGGTGTAATAGCCGGGGACGAAAATCGCGGCGGGGGTTTTTCCCTTGAGGGCGGTGAGCTGCGCGTTGAAATCCTTGTCGCCGGCGCTATAGCTTTCGTCGGCCACGACCGTTCCGCCCAGGGCCGTGAAGCTTTTCGTGAAATAGTCGGCCAGGCCAACGGAATAATCGCTCTTGATGTCGCGCAGGATCGCCACGCGGTCCAGCTTCAAGGTGTTGCGCGCGAACTTGGCCATGACCTCGCCCTGGAAGGGGTCGATGAAGCAAACGCGGAAGATGTAGTCGCCGATCTGGGTGACCTTCGGGTTGGTGGAACCGTGCGAAACCATGGGGATGCGGCTCTGTTGGGCGAACGGCGCTGCCGCGAGGCTGTTGGAGGAGGCGAATTCGCCGATCAAGGCCGAAACGCGATCCTTGCTGATGAGCTTCGTCACGGCCGTGAGGGCTTCCTCCGGCTTGCCCTGGTCGTCCTCGGTGATGAGCCGGATCTTGCGGCCCAGCACGCCGCCGCCGGCGTTGACCTCCTCGACGGCCAGGGCGACGCCCTTGTGCGTGCTCTGGCCGAAGCTGGCGATCGATCCCGTGAGCGCGCCGAATTCACCGATCAGGATGTCGTTGGATTCCGGGCCTTTTTTGCCGCAGGCGGCCAGGATCAGCGCGCCCGCCAGCATTCCGGCGCCGGCCAGCCCCGCAAGCTTCATCCGCCCCATCCGCCTTAAGGAAAGTTTCGAAATTTTCATGCATCGCTCCAGTAGGGAAGGGGTCCCGTAAGGGGACGGGACGGTCGAACAAAAAATACACGAATGCGGGGGAAATCGCCCCCGAAAGCTTAACAGAACCGCCGGACCATTTCGGCCATCGCCGTGTCGGGATGGCTTTCCACCCAGGCCGGGGTGAGTTCCTGCTTGAGGAAGCGGCTCTCGACCGAGTTGTACCAATGCACGATGAAGGTGTGCGGGAGCAGCATTTCATCCAGCCGGGCCGCCGTGCCGGGCTTGAACCAATGGCTCGAGATTTCCGGTCCCAGCGGGTAAAAATACCCGGGGGGCAGCACCTCGAAGCCCGCGAGCCCGGTTGACGATGAGGCCTCGACCGCTTTTTGAAGAAGGTGGGTGCCGAGCCGGAAACGCCGCAGGCGCTCGCCGGCCGGCAGGGCGGCCATCAGGCGGAAGCACGTCTCCAGAAAAGGATGGCCGGCCCGGGCGCCGATCACCGCGTTGTTGGCCCCCGCGACATAGAACCGCTCCAGGGGACGGAACAGGCGCCACCCGCCGGGAACGTTGGCCAGAAGCTGGCGCGCGCCCAGCCGCAGGCCCGCGGCGATCCAGCGCAGCGGGTTTTTGCTGTGGAACAGGTCCGCGGGCAGCGCCAGCGCCTCGAGGCCGCAGAATCCCTCCTTCGCGAGGAGGGGCGCGGGGTCGCGCACCGAGATCGTGTCGAAGTCGAGGTACACGCCTCCGTGCTTGTACAGCGCCGCCAGGCGGATCAGGTTCGCGCGCGTGGCGGGCGACAAGGGCGGCTGCCGGTTGAACAAATCCCGCGCCAGTTCCGCGATGTGCGGCAAGCCCTCGAACCACGAAGCGTCGGCGGCCTCCAGCCGCAGTTCCGGCCAGGCCGCGCAGTCGCCGAGCCCGGCGCGCACCGCCTCCGGATCCCCGGCGATCACCAGGATTTCATCCGGTCTGAACCGGCGGCGCGCCGAGCGCAGGGCCAGCAGGTTCCCGTAGGGAAACCGGGCGCCGAACCAAATGAAGATGAGTCTGTTGGGAATCATACAGGGAGTTTCCCGGGAAGCTGTGATATCGAGAAACACCCATTATTGAATGGGAAGCGATTTCGATCCATTTTTTGGAGTTTCTCGATCATCATTTGCCCGCCAGTTCCCTGTACAGCTCCACTTCCCGTTCGAAGCACTTGTCCCACGTCAGCCCCCGCGCGTAGGCGACTGCCTTGGCGGCGCGTTCTTCCCGTCCGGCGGGGTCGCGATAGAGGGCTTCGACGGCGGCGGCCAGGGCCCCGGCGTCGGCGACCGGAATGATTCGGCCCGCGCCGGACGCTTCGACGTGCTCCCGCGCCGCGCCCTGGTCGGCGGCCACCAAGGTCTGCCCGCAGGCCATCGCCTCCAGAATCGAGAGGCCGAAGGTTTCCCAACCGCTCAGCGCCAGGCCCATCTCGCATGAGGCGTACCAGGCCGCCATGTCGGCGGGGTCGCGCACGAAACCGATGTAACGCAGGTGCCTGTGCGCGCGCACCGCCTCTTGCACCCGGTCCAGATCGGGGCCGGTGCCCGCGAACACGACGGCCGGTTCATGGCCGAGGCGGCGGCAGATGTCGGGATAAGCCTTGAGAAACGTGCGCAGCCCTTTTTCTTCCGCGAAGCGGTGCCCGAAGAAAATCGTAAGGCGTTCCGGCAGGCCGGCCTTGAGATCGAGGATCCGCGCTGCGTCGCGGCGCGCGGGCGAGAAATTTTCGGAATCCACCCCGAGGGGAACGTGATGCAGGTTGCGGACGCCATTCGCGCGCAGGCGCTCCAGGATGACGCGGCTGGGCACGAATACCGCGTCCATGCGGTTGTAGCGGAAACGCGCATAGCCCCAGGCCAGCGCCTCGGCCCACCGCCCCGCGCGCGCGCCGAAGCGGTCGAAGAATCGCCGGACATAAGTGACCGGGAAATCCGCGTGCCAAAACCCCACGAGGCGGGGACGGGCGCCCGCCGGAAGGGACCTTGCGATACGCTCGATGCGCCCGGGCAGCAGGTACGGGCTCCCGATTTCGATCACGTCGGGACGGTGTTTCAAAATGGCCTCCCGCAGGACCGACTCGCCGGGGGCCAGCCGGTATTCCCAATTGCCGGGAAACTTGAAAGCGGGCACGTGCTGGATGGAGGCGTTTTCACTGAGAGCTTCGCCGCGCGCTTCCGCATCGGGCATCACGAATACGTAGCGGACGCCGGGGGTCTTTCGGAAGAATTCCAGTTTTTGCAGATGGTAGCGTCGGACGCCTCCACCCGACGGACTCCAGAATTCGTTGCAATCCAGAACGGAAATTGAGCGCGTGCCCAAGACGGGCCGAGCGGCCCCGGGTTCCCCCGAAAAAGAAGCCATATGGGACAAACATAGGCATTCCGTCTTGGTATCTTGTGTCCACTTCAGGAGGCTTTTATGTCGTTCAAGAATGTTATTCGATTTCCCGTGTTTCTCGCCGCCGCGGCTTTGCTCGCCGGAGGCCTTACGGGCTGCGGCTACAATCGTTTCCAGCAGCTCGACGAGGAAGTCAAGGCGCAGTGGTCCGAGGTCGTCAACCAGTATCAGCGGCGCGCGGACCTGGTGCCCAATCTCGTGAACACGGTCAAGGGGTACGCGGCGCATGAGAGCCAGGTGTTCACCGACGTCGCCGAGGCGCGCGCACGCGTAGGCTCGATCCAGGCGACGCCCGAACTCGTGAACGACGAAGCGGCCATGACGAAGTTCCTGGCGGCGCAGAGCCGC
Source organism: Fibrobacteria bacterium (assembly GCA_021155885.1). Taxonomy (GTDB): domain Bacteria; phylum Fibrobacterota; class Fibrobacteria; order UBA11236; family UBA11236; genus UBA11236. The sequence goes on from JAJNBB010000020.1 coordinate 10,818, forward strand.
ATGACCGGCGCGCTTTCGCGCCTGATGGTCGTGGCGGAGAACTACCCCCAGCTCAAGGCCGACGGCTTGTTCCGCGATCTGCAGGCCCAGCTCGAGGGCACCGAGAACCGCATCACGGTGGCGCGCGGACGTTACATCGAAACGGTCAAGCAGTATAACGTGCTGGCCCGCTCGTTCCCCACCAACCTGACCGCCCGCCTGTTCGGCTACGGGCCGAAGGCGAACTTCACCGTGGCGGACGAGGCCGCGGTTTCCACCGCGCCCTCCGTCGACTTCTCCGCGCCCGCCAAGTAAGGTCGCGGGTTGAAGTCCTTTCTCCTTTCGATCCTGCTCGCGGCCCCGTTCCTCGGGGCCGTCGAACTCGCGCCGATCCCGCCCCTGACGGGCCGCGTCGTCGACCAGGCCGGCCTGCTCTCCGCCGCCGAACGCGGGGAGCTCGAGGCGAACCTTGCCGCGGTCGAGTCCCAAAAGGGCGCGCAAATCGTGGTGCTGATCGTGCCCACCACCAAGCCCGAGGCCATCGAGCAATATGCCCTGCGCGTCGCCGAAGCCTGGAAAATCGGGCGCGAGAAGGAAGACGACGGCCTGATTTTCCTGGTCGCCGCCGAGGACCGCGGGGTGCGCCTTGAAACCGGGTATGGGCTCGAGGGCGTGCTGCCCGACGCCCTTGCCAACCGCATTCTCGATGAGATCGTGATCCCCCGCTTCAAGGGCGGCGACTTCGCGGGAGGCATCCAGGCGGGTCTCGCGTCCATCGTGAGCGTCCTCGACGGGACCGCGCCCGCGCCCGCTCCGCGGCCCCGCAAACGCGGCGCTCCGCTGCAATTTCTGCTGGTGATCGCCCTTGCGGCGGTCTTCATCCTGCCCGCGATTTTCGGCCGGCTCTTCGGAGGCCTTTCCAGCGGCGTCGTGGTCGGAGTGCTTTCCTGGCTGCTGCTCGGATCCTTGCTGGTCGCCGTCGCGTTCGGCGCTCTCGCCTTGTTTTTGGGCCTCATCGGGCTGGGCGGCGCCCTGGCCGGAGGACTGGGAGGCGTGGGCGGCCATCGCGGATGGTCCTCGCATGGCGGCGGGTTCGGCGGGGGAGGCTTTGGAGGCGGCGGCGGTTTCGGAGGCGGCGGCGGCTTCGGAGGCGGCGGCGGGTCATTCGGAGGCGGTGGCGCCTCGGGAAACTGGTAGGATCGTCATGGCATGGAACTTCCGCCGCTGGCTGCGGCACGAACTGACCGGCGCGAGCGCCGTGCGCAAGGTTTTGTCCGCCGAGGCGCTGGCGCGCCTGGGCGGCGTGGTAGCCCAAAGCGAAAAACGCCATACCGGAGAGATCCGCCTGGCGGTCGAGGCGTCCCTGGATCTGCCCCTTTTCCGCAACGGGATCTCGGCGCGCGAAAGGGCCCTGGCGGTGTTTTCGGATCTGCATGTGTGGGATACCGAAGCCAACAACGGGGTTCTGATTTATCTGCTGCTGGCGGATCATGACGTGGAGATCGTCGCGGACCGCGGGATCCATGAAATCGTGGGGGCCGTGGGTTGGGAGGAAATCTGCCACGCCATGGAACGGGCCTTCCGTCTCGGCCGCTTCGAGGAAGGCCTCGAGGAAGGCATCCGCGCGGTGTCCCAGCATCTGGAGGCCCATTTCCCGGCGACGGGAGCTGACGACCGCAACGAACTGCCCGACGAACCCGTCTTGCTACGGTGAGGCGGTAAGCGCCAGGCAGGCCTCCACGCCTTTTTTCACGCCCTGATTCGATCCCATGGCGGCCCAGACGGCCGCCGCGGCATCCGCCGGGTCGGCTCCGCTCCAGTCGCCGACGCGCTCGGGAATCCCGGGAGGATTCCTTTTAAAATCCGTAACGGTTCCCACCCATTCTGGCAGGATCTCCTGTTTTCCCCGAACGCCGGCCAGTACATTGGGCAGGGAGAGGGGCGGGCCGCGCAGCTTGCGGCGACCCATCCACAGCGTCAGCGGATCCACGATGGCCCAGGCGCGGGTGGGGATCCTCCGCAGAAACAATTCCAGCGTGATGGTTCCGGGGAACGCGATGGCCGCGCCCGCGCGCGCGAAAGCCTGGTCCCGATCCGTCAGGACCTCGGCGTCCTCGCCGCAAAGCCTCCGCGCTTCCTCCCCCAGGAATTCGGGCACCAGAACGTCCACGCCCTGCAGCGTGCCGAAGAAGGCGCGCACCCGGCCGAGCCATAGCGGCAGGTTGCGAGTCATCACTCCCGCGCGGCTGCCGGGGCAAAGGAGCAGGCGCGTCCCGCGCGGCGGGTCGAAGGCCGGCTCGGGAAAGAAATGTCCCTGCGAGACGGGCACGGCCCAAGGGGCGTAAGAGTCGGCCTCGAAGGGAAAAAGAAACTGCAGGGACGCCCCCTTCAGGTCGCGTCGCAGGCGTTGCCGGCGGGTCCCGGGCGCGCGGTAGGCCCAAAGCTGGGGCGGCGCGACGAAGTGCACGGGCACGCCCCGCTTCAGGGCCGCGCGGGCGAGGCCGAGGTTCATGCCCGGGTAGTCGACCAGAAGCACGAGGTCGGGCCGGAAGGCGGCCAGGGCGCGTCGCAGGCGTGCATAGGCCCGCGCGAGGAAGAAAGTTCGGCGCAGTACGTCGAAGAGGCCGTTCACGGCGAGGTCCCGCAGGGGGAACAGGGAACGGAGTCCTTGCTCCTCGCAGCGGGGACCGCCGAAGCCCGCGACTTCCAGCGCGCGGTTTTGCCCCTGAAGCTCCGCGCCTAGGGCGCCGAGCAGCGCCGCCAGGATGCGGTCCCCCGAGGCTTCGCCCGCTCCCACGAAAATTTTCATTCCAGCGTTTCCGGATCCAAATCCAACAGGGAATCCACCACGCGGTGCCCCGCGGCCGAGGCGATCGCGGTCACCGCGGCCCCCTCCGCGCCCCGCGCGGCCGTGTGCGGCCGGACCCAGATCGTGCGCCACCCGCGCGCACGGGCCCCCTCCAGGTTATCGAGCCGGTCGTCGGCGAAGATCAGGTCCGAGGGAACGTGCTTGTCCAGCAGGAACGCCTCCACCTTCGCGAAGGCGGAAGCCTCGGGCTTTCCCACCCAATCCATGAAGTCGATGTCGAAGACGCCTTGGATGCGTCCCTGGACGTCGGGATCGGCGAGGAGCAGGTCCGAGATGCCGATATGCGCCAGGCACCGGTCGGCCCAGTCCCGGCGGGCGTTGGTGAACAGGTAGGTGGGAAGGTTGCGGGCCGCGCGCAGGAGCCAGTCGCGCAGGCGCGGGTCGGCGGGAGGCATGAGATGGTCCTCCAGGTCCTGGATGAAGGTGGTGTACGCGTCGCGGCTGACGCCGTGCAATACTTCCAGCCCGCGCAGGGTCGTTCCGTAGGCAGCGCACAGGTCCCGCCGCAGCTGATCCGCCTGACCCCCGGGGAGGCCCAGCGTCGTTTCGATGAAGCGCGTGATGCGGGCGTCGACGGCGTCCAAGGTGGGGGCGGTCGAAGGGTACAGGGTATGGTCTAGATCCAGGAGCAGTATGCGGGACATGGGGAGAAAATACTTCCTGGGCGGTTCTCTGTCGTTGTTGGTTGTTAGTTGGAAGAGCGGACGGAGTCGCCGCCCCAGGTTTTATGGGTTTTCCAACAACCAACAACCAACAACCTGTATTCCTCGCAACCCCAATTATCTTTCCTCTCATGCCCCTCCTCGAAGTCGAAAACCTCTCCGTGCACATCCCGACGGATGCGGGGCTCGTGCGTCCCGTGGACGGCGTTTCCTTCTCCGTCGCGGCGGGGGAAGTGCTGGCGCTCGTGGGCGAGTCGGGCAGCGGCAAAAGCATGAGCGCGCTCGCGGTGATGGGTCTGCTGCCGTTCGCGGCCTCGCACGCCGAGGGATCGATCCGCTTCGAGGGAGCGGCCCTGGAAAAACTGTCGGACAAGCAGCGGCGCATTTTGCGCGGCCGCGAGATGGCGATGGTCTTTCAGGACCCGATGCAATACCTGAATCCCGTCATGACCTGCGGCCGGCAGGTGGGCGAGGCGCTGCGCGCCCTCGACGGCGCCGACAACGCCGAGGCGCATGCGCGCGTGATCGAGTTGTTCCGCGAGACGGGACTTCCCGATCCGGAACGGCAATTTCGCCAGTACCCGCACGAATTGTCGGGAGGCATGCGGCAGCGGGTGCTGATCGCCATGATGCTCATGCGCCGTCCGCGCTTGCTGGTCGCCGACGAGCCCACCACGGCGCTGGACGCGACCGTTCAGGCCCAGATCCTGGACCTTCTGCGCGGACTCGCGCGCAAGCGCGGAATGGGCCTCCTGCTGATCACCCACGACCTGGGCGCCGTGGCGCGCGTGGCCGACCGCGCGGCGGTGATGCGCGCCGGGAAGATCGTGGAGACCCTGTCGGCGGGGGACCTGTTCACCCGCGCGGCCCATCCCTATACCCGCATGCTCCTGGACGCGATGCCGGTGCGCAGGATCGGCGTCGTAGGGGAGACGCATGCGTCCCCCCTACAGAACGGCATCGCCCCCCTGTTGTCGGCGCGCGGCATACAGGTGCATTATGCGGTGGGCGGCGGCTTGTTCGGCGCTTCCGGCGTCGCCCGGGCCGTGGACGGAGTCGACCTGGACGTATTCCCGGGGGAGACGGTGGCCATCGTGGGAGAGTCCGGTTCGGGAAAAAGCACGCTGGGGCGCGGCTTGATCCGGCTGGGGCCCGTCACCGCGGGCACGCTGACCTGGGAGGGCGAAACCGACCTGCTCGCGCTGGGAGCGCGGGAGCTGCGCGGCTTCCGCCGCGAGGCGCAGATGGTGTTCCAGGATCCTTATGCTTCGCTCAACCCCCGCCTGAGCGCGGGGTATCTGCTGGCGGAGCCCTTGCGCATCCACGCCATCATCCCGGAACGGGAGATGAAGGCGCGCGTCGCCCACCTGCTGGAATCCGTGGGCCTGCCCCCCGAGGCCGCGGCCAAATACCCGCACCAGTTTTCGGGAGGCCAGCGCCAGCGTCTTGCCATCGCCCGCGCCTTGGCCGTGTCCCCGAAGCTGGTGGTCGCCGACGAACCCGTGTCGTCCCTAGACATGTCGGTGCAGGCGCAGGTGCTGGATCTCCTGGAGGAATTGCGCGCCCGGCTCGGCCTGACCTATGTGTTCATCTCGCATGACCTGGCGGTGGTCGAGCGCATTTCCGACCGGGTTCTGGTCCTGCACCAAGGCCGGGTGGTGGAGGAGGGGCGGACGCGGGACGTCTATGCGAACCCCCGCCATCCCTACACGCAAATGCTGCTGGAAGCCATGGCCCCCCGCGTTTAGGGCGCCAGGTACCTCAGCACAGGCGCGTTCGGCAGGTTGTCGAACGTGTTACCGGCCAGGTCGGTGACCGCCGAGAAGTCGACGACGACCGTGTCGCCCGAGCCATTGGTGTTGGCCGGAACCGACACGTTGAGCGTGCCGCCCGTGAGGCTGGTCCATACGAAGCTCGGCGCGGCGAACGTGCCCGCCACCCCGCCGTTGCCGATGCGGACCGTGGGTTTCTTCGTCGTGTCGATCGGGTCGTTCTGTCCGCCCGTCAGCACCGTGCTCAGGGTCAGCGTGATGGCCCGCGCCGTCGCCGTGGCGTTGTTGAAACTCGCGCCTCCCGGCGCCGTGATCGTGCTGCCGGTGGTGTTGAGGCTCGGCTTGACCCCGTCGCGCACCGTCATGAGGGCGCCGAGCGAGTAGGGCACCGGTCGGCTGGTGCTGTTGGGAAGGACCATCAGGTAGCGCGTCCAGGCCTTGCCCGTGGGCGGGTTGAGTTGCAGGGTATGCGTCGTGTCCGAGTCGCTGTCGACGCTCGCTCCGGACAGGCGCCAGGAGGAATCCACGGCTTGGCGGTAGTAAATGCTGTAACCTTCGGCGCCCGCGACCTTGTTCCACGAGAGCCGGTACGGCGTGGTGGCGTAGTCGACTAGGGTGGTGTCGAAGTTGGCGCCGCGGATCTGGGTGGTCGCGCGCAGGCGCAGGTTGGTGACCGCGGCCAGAAGGGGCGAGGTGGACGGCACCCTCAGGTCATAGAAGGCGGCCGAGACGCTTCCTCCGAACACATCCTGCAGGGCGCTAAGGTACACGTTGTATCTGGCGCCGTCGGCCCAGTCCGCCTGATAGGGCATGATGGAAAGCTTCGTAAGGTCCGCGCTCCAGATCAGGCGCGGGGCGAGGGTCATGGCGCCGCCTCCCTGCGGAGGCATCATGTCCAGCCTGATGGTGGCGCCGGGGACGGCGGGGGAAAACACCAGCTTCGAAGTGTCGATCGGGTTCGAGAACTCCAGTACGAAGGGCTGGCCCTTGGCCAGGCGGGTCGAAAGCGCGTAGACGGCCAGGGTGCTTCCCGCCGACGGCGCCAAGGTGATCGCGGGCGCGTTGAACATGGGCGACGAGGCGGTCATGGGTTCATTGTCGAACGCCTGGTAATCCTGCCGGTAGGTGCGCCCGTTGAACGTGAAATCCGGGACCTCGAGCGCATACGCGGCGTATTCGGCCAGGTTCTCGAAGGTATACCACCCGTTCGTGTCGGTTTTGACCGTGCGCACCGGGCTCAGGAAGATTCCTTCGGTAACGGGGGAAGACCACAGGTTGACGGCCGCGTTCCGGGCCGCGAACATGCTGTCACCCTTGAGATTGCGGACGAAGAGGCGGCCCCGGACCTTCGCCCCGAGCTTGTGAATCCCCAGGGTCCCGCTGAAGTTGACCGCCACGACGGTTTCGCTTCCCTGCGCCTCGGAGGTTATCGTGGTCTGGCTGGATTCATAACCTTTCCTGCTGAGGCGCACGAAGTAGGTCCCCGCCTTCACGTCCTTGAAATTGACGTGGCCCCCGTCGGTGTTGTCGGACCCCACGCCGAGGAGGTCGACCCGCACGTCCTCGAGGGGAAGGTTGGTGTTGACATCGACGACGTACAAGGTCACCGTGCCGCGCAGGTCGCCGCTGGTCAGGGTATTCGCGCTGTCGCAGGAGGCGAGCAGGAGGAGGGCGGGCAGGCCTGCCAGGAGGGACAGGCCTGTTTTGAGGACCGGGGCAAAAACAGCGTTCATGGCGAAAACCTCATTGAAACGAAACCGAAACCGAAACAAAAAGTGATGCATCACGGGCGATATTCCTTGCCGGAGCATCCCGCCAATATAAAAGTCGAATCCTGGAATCGGCGGTCTTTCGAGTAAAACAAACGGGCCATGCAAAAAGCCCTTCCGGTTTTCGGAAGGGCTTTTCGACGGACGCGGAGAAGGGACGATTCAGCCGGCCCGGGCCCGGCGCGCCTTCCACCGGTTCGCGAGCTTTTCCTTGAACCGCTCCCAGGCGTAATAGAACGAGGGGATGGCGATCAAGGTCAGGACGGTGTTGAAGAACAGCCCCCAGAAAATGGCCCAGGCCATCGGTTCCCACCAGAGGGAGCTTTCCGACTTCCACACGAACTCGAAGTGCGTGAAGTCGAAGCCCTTGCCCGTGGCCATCGGCACCAGCGCGATCATGGCCGTGATGGCCGTGAGGAGCACGGGGCGAAGACGGGTGGCGCCGCCCTCGACCACCGCCTCGCGCAGGGGAACGCCCTGCTTGCGGAGGTGGTTGATGAAGTCGATCAGCACGATGCCGTTCTTCGCCACGACGCCCGCGAGGGCGACGATGCCGATGCCCGTCATGATGATCGAGAAGGTCACCTCGGTGAAGAGGATTTTGTTCATGATCGTGAAGCCCCAGAATACGCCGCCGAACGACAGCAAGATGCCCACGAACACCATGACCGGCTGGGAGACGGAGTTGAACTGGGCCACCATGGTCAGGACCACCAGGGCCAGGGCGACCAGGAGCGCCACGCCGAGGAAGGCGGTGGTTTCTTCCTGTTCGCGGTTGGAACTGCCCGTCTGCAGGATGTAGCCCGGCGGAAGCTTGAAGGACTCCACCGCCTTCAGGGCGGCCATCTTGGGCTTGTTCTCATCCTTGGTGCCGGGGGCGAGTTCCGCCCAGATCTGGATAGTGCGGGTGTTGTCGAGGCGGCGAATGCTGGCGAGGCTCGCGTTTTGCTCGGTGCGGGCCACCGAGCTCAGCGGGATCATGTTCCCCTGATGGGGAATGGTGATGCGGTCGATGCCCGTGAAAGTCTCGCGCGTCTCGGGGTTGAGGCGGACCATGATGTCGTGCTCTTCCTTGCCCACGCGGAACTTGCCGGCCTCGAAGCCCTGGATGGCGCCGCGCACGGCGAGAGCCACGTCGCTGCTGCTGAGGCCCAGCTGCTGCGCCTGTTCGCGGTCCACGGTCACGGTGAGCTCGGGGCGCACGGGTTCGTAGTCGGAGTTGATGTTCACGAGGCCGGGGACATTCGCGAGGCGAGCCTGAATGGAGTCGACGAGGACGTCCATCACCGCGAAGTCCTCGCCGATGAGCTCGAAGTTCACGGGGTATCCCGTGGGCGGGCCGTCTTCCTGCTTCTTCACGGCGACCTTCCAGCCGGGCATCAGCTTCGGGAGCGTGTCCTGGATCCATGCCATCGTGGTCCAGGAGGTCACCCGGCGCTTGTCGTAATCGGTGAAGGAAAGGTTGACGTAGGCGCGATGCGATTCGGGACGCGGGTCGGCCCCCATCAAGGGCACGCCCATGCCGACCACGGTGTTGAAGCTCTCGACGTCGGCCTTGTCCTTCGGCATGTTGAAGAGCAGGTTCTCGACGCGCTTCATGGCCTCGTCCGTGATGCGCAGGTCCACTCCCAGCGGGCCCGTGATCTCGACGGCGACGACCTTCGGCTCGGCGTTGGGGAAGAATTCCACGCGCTGCACGAGGATGAAGTAGGACATGATCCCGAGCACCACGAACAGGAAGCAGAACAGCGCCATGAGGATCGGGTGTTTCACCGCCGTCTCGAGCCGGCGCTTGTACCACTGGCGGAAGCGGTCGAAGCGCTCGCCGCCGTGCTCGTCCATGCCTTTTTCCTGGCTGTTCATGAAGAGCGAGGCGAACACGGGATTGAAGATGAAGGCGACGAACAGGGAGCCCGTGAGCGTCACCATCACGGTGATGGGCAGGTACTTCATGAACTGGCCCATGATGCCGGGCATGAAGATGATCGGGAGGAAGGCCACGACCGTGGTGACGGTGGCGGTGGTCACCGGGATGGCGACCTCCTTCGTGCCGTCGATGGCGGCCTGGACGCGCGTCTTGCCCATTTGCAGGTGTCGGTAGATGTTCTCCACCACCACGATGCCGTCGTCGACGAGCATGCCGAGCGCGATGATGAGCGAGAAGAGCACCACCATGTTCAGCGTGACGCCCATGACCTCCAGCACGAGGAACCCGATGGCCATGGAGAAGGGGATGGCGGTGCTGATAAAGAGGCTGTTGCGGATTCCCAGGAAGAACGAGAGAAGCAGGATGACCAGGATCACGCCGAGGATGATGTGGTTCTGCAGCTCGTTGACGGTGTGGCGGATGTCGGTGGATTGGTCCATGGTGTAATCCACCGTGGTCCCCCGCGGCCAGGAGCCCCGGTTCGCTTCCACCGTGTTCTTCACCTCGTCCACCACGTCGAGGATGTTCGCGCCCACGCGCTTCGACACCGTGATGGCCAGCGAGTTGCGGCCGTTGAGGCGCACGATGGTGGAGCGGTCCCGGCTGTACTGGAAGGAGACCCTGGCCACGTCGCGCAGGCGGACGAGGTTCGCGCCCTGGGCGCGCACGACCAGGTCGCCGAAGGCCTCGGGGGACTGGACTTCGCCCGTAAGGTTGATGGAGAAGCGGTTGCCGCCCGCGATGAGGGTGCCGCCGGGGATGTTCCGGTGCTGGGTCTGGACGGCCATCATCAAGTCGTTCAGGGAGATGCCGTACTGGCGGAGCTTGGCGGGGTCGGCGTCGATGGCGACCTCGCGGATTTGCTTGCCCGTGACCGCGGCCTCCAGCACGCCCGGGATGGTGGCGATGCGGTCCTTGAGGGCCTCGGCCACCTCGTCCATGCGCTCCACCTCGTAATCGGAGGACAGGGACACCACGAGCACCGGGATGCTGGAGAAGTTGAGCTCCTGCACAAGGGGTTCTTCCACCTCGGCGGGGAGCTCGGGACGGGCTTCGTCGACCTTGTCCTTGACGCGGCGCAGCGCGGTTTCCACGGCGATGTTGGCCTGGAACTCGACCGAGATCGAGGTGTAGCCCTCGCCCGAAACCGACGAGAGTTTTTTCAGGCCGTCGAGACCCTCGAGCTTGTCCTCGATCTTTTCGGCGACCAGTTTTTCCATGTCCTCGGGGGAGGCGCCGGGGTAGACGACGGTCGCGAAGATCAGGGGGATCTTGATTTCGGGAAAGGACTCGCGCGGGAGGCGCAAGTAGGACGCCAGCCCGGCGACGATCAGGATGAACGCCAACACCAGGGTGGTGACGGGGTTTTTAACGGCGAATTTTGTCATGATTTACTCCGTAGTCGATGCTCGAGGAGGCGACAGGGAACAGGTTACAGGAGACAGAAAAGCGCTAACGCATCTTCCTGTTCCCTGTATCCTGCGACCTGTTCCCTAAAATTTGACCCGGGTTCCTTCCGAAACCTGGAACGCGCCCACGGTGATGACGCGGTCGCCGGCCGAGAGGCCGGAGGACACGACCACCGAGTCGCCCTTGGAGGCGCCCAGCTTGACGGGCACGCGGGTGGCCTTGCCGCCCTCGACGCGCATCACGACGGTGCCTTCCTGCAGGCGGAGCACCGCCTGCGAGGCCACCACCAGCGCGGCCTCGTGGCGCGCGCGCAGCACGTTGACCTTGCCGATCATGCCGGGGCGCAGCCGGTTGCCGGGATTGGGGATCTGGACGCGGGCGGTGACCACGCGGTTGGTCGACTCCACGGCGCGATCCAGGCTGCTGATGCGCCCGCCGATCGCGCTGGAGCCCTCCTGAAGCAGGCGGAACTCCGCGCGCTGGCCTTCCTTGTAGCCCATGGCCTCGCTTTCGGGAATCGAGAGCACCGCCTCGAGGCGGGAGAGGCCCGCGACGCGCAAGGTGGGCGTGCCGGGCGCGGCGGTCTGGAATTGCTCGATGGAGCGGCTCACCAGCACGCCGGAGAACGGCGCCTGGCAGCGGCTGCTTTCGTAGGCGCGCTGCGACTGCAAGAGGGCCACCCGGGCGGCCTGGTAGTCGAGCTCGGCCTTGCTGAGCACGGCCTCCCCGACGAAGCCCTGCGCGACGTTGTTCTTGGCCCGGTCGAGTTCGCCCTTGGCGAGTTCGACCGCGGCCTGGGCCTGCTTGAGTTGCGCGCCGTAGAGTTCGGCGTCGATGTCGCACAACGCCTGGCCTTTCGTCACGTTGGCGCCCACGACCGTCACCTTGTTCACGCGTCCGCCGCCGGGGGCGGGGGCCGTGAGCACGGCGTCATCGGCGCCGCGCAGGTCGGCGGAGTAGGTGCCCCAGTCCTCGAAGGCGCGGGGATGGACCACGACGGTCACCACGCTGACCGCGTTGGCCGTGTCGGCGGTGACTTTTTTGACCTTCGAAGGGTCCTCTTTCTTCTCTCCGCCGCAAGCGGCGAGGAGGGCGGCGGTGACGGCGAGTCCCGCGAGTGTCAGGTATTGCGGCTTCATTTGTTTTCTCCCTCGGTCAGGTTCATTCCCAATGCCACGCGCAACGCCGCCTTGGCGCGCGCCTTTTGATAACGCGCCGCCAGCAGGCCCGACTCCGCGCCGCGGAGCCCTTCCTCGGCGGAAAGCAGGTCCGTCACGTTGCCGGATCCGGCGCGGAAGTCCTGCGAAATCAGTTCCAGCGCCTCGGCCGAAGCGTCGCGCGCCTGCTTCGCGGCGGACAAGCCGGAATCGGCGGCGGCCACCTCGCGCTTGGCGCTCTCGATCTCGATCAGGGCGGAATTGCGCGCGCGGCGCTCGTTGATCGCCACGGAACGCGCGTCCGAATCATACTGGCGCGCCTTGGAGCTGTTGCCCATGCCGTCGAACAGCGGCCAGGTCAGGCCGATGCCGACCTGCCATTCCAGATTGTTGTCGAAATCGGTCAGTTGTTCGTTGGCCTCGAAGGCCAGGATGCCCACCTTCCCTTGCACGCCCAGGCTGGGCAGGTACTGGCCCCGGTAAACCGAGGCATAACCCTGGAGCGCTTCCCTCTGCAGGCGCAGGGCTTCCAGGTCGGGGCGGTGGTCCACCGCGGCGCTCAAGGCGGCCCCGGTGACGTCGGCCTGTTCGATCGCGACGACGGAGGTCGTGTCCAGCCGGAGCTCGGCCTCGATCGAACGGCCCAGCAGGCGGTTGAACGCCATGCGCGCGGCCTCGGCGTCGCGCTCTGCCCGGATGCGCTGGGGTTGCAGGCCCTTGAGCGACGCCTGCGTGAGCAACAGCGTGCTGCGGGAACCCGCGCCGCGCCTGAAGTTCGACTCCAGGAAGCCGGCGGTTTTGGACTGGCGTTCCAGCGAGGCTTCGATCACGCGCAGATTCGCTTCCGCGATCACGACGCCGTAGAACGCGTCCAGCGTGGCGAGCTCAAGCTCCTGGACCGACCGCCGGTTGGCGGCATCCTGCGAGCGAACGAGCTTGCCCGCGGTGTGGATGGACCGGCCCAGCGCGAAGGAAAACAGGGTTTGCTGCGCTTGCACGCCGTAGCTGAAGCTGTTTTGGGCCGGACCTTTGTATACGGACGGCATGGCCACAGAATCGGGACCCAGCGGAGGGAAGCTGCCGAGGTTGAACGGCGAGTTGCCCCGTCCCGCGTTGGCGTAGGCGGATACGGTGGGCAGCGCGGCGGCCCACAGCTCGCTTTTCTGGGCGTCGAGCTTGACGCTCGTCTCCCGGATGAGCTGGGTCTCGTCGCTGTTCTTGCGGACCGTGGCCAATGCCTCCGCCAAGGTGAGCGGCGCTTGCGCGAGGGGGGCGCTGAGGACCCCGGCCGCGAGGATTAAGGACCCGAGACCCCTGATGTCGAGGGCCGTGGTCATGGGGCGATTCATGTGTACTCCTTCCGGGCTTTTTCGGTCAGCATGCCCTCGAAGAGCACCTTGTAGACCGTTTCGAACACGCGCGCGGGCGGGACGTCCAATTGCGCGAAGACTTGGGGGTTGATCACGTTGCGGACCGTCTCGGCGTAGATCAGCATGAAGATGCGGGGATCCACGTCCTTGCGGAAGTCGCCGCGCTCGCGGCCCTCCTTGAGGAGCGCGCCGAAGTCTTCCTGGATGCAGCGCTGCCGGTTTTTCTCGACGTCGTTCCAGGCGCCGGGGGCGCTGCGGCGCAGGTCGTGCACCAGCGCGGGGCTGAGCTCGCCGAAAACCTTCGAGAGGTAGTTCATCATGCGTTTCAGGCGCTTGCCGATGGAGCAGTGCGCGTCGCGGCAGATGCCGCGGATGGCGGTGGTGTGCTTTTCGCAGTTTTCGCGCACGACGTTGCGAAGCAGTTCGTCCTTGCTGGGGAACAGCTGGTACAGGGTTTTTTTGCTGATGCCCGCCGCGCGCGCCGTTTCGTCGGTGGTGACGGCGCTGAACCCCAGGCGCATGTACTGCTCGCTGGCCGTGTCGATCACGCGGCGCGAGACCTCGTCCATCGGCGCCGGAGGGCGGCCGGGCGCGCCGCCGGTTTTTTTGGCGCGGGAAGAGGAAATCTCGGTCTTGATGGCGGGCATGGGGAATTGTTCGGGGGTATTAGGAAACTCTATTGGTTTTTCGAGTTTCCAAACTAGGCTCGTGACGAAGGACATGTCAATGAATTTTTCGCGTTTTTTAATACGGCAAGGTTCCCGAGTTGTTTCACCTTTTTTCACCTCGGTCGCGATTCGTTTCCGCGCGAGGGGGGCAGAGACTCGCTTTCGCAGCCCCCCGAAAGGAAATTTTTCCGCTTTTGAGAAAAATTCTTGTAATATGGTTCTATCGGATTCCACCCATATTCATTGGACTTAAGGCAGTCCAACCTGTCAATTTGGCAAGCTTGATGCCGTTTTTAGCCAAATTTATGGTTTGTCAACGAATAATCAAGCGAATATCATTTATACATGTCCCATTCGATGTATAGCGAGCTCCAACAGAAAAAGCCTTTCGCCCATTCCCAGGAGGAGCTTTATCTCAGTTTGATCCGGACGGCGGACATGCTGACCCGGCATTCGAGTCGGCTGTTGAAAGAGGTTGGGATTTCGCATGCCCAATATAACGTGATGCGGATTTTGCGGGGGGCCGGCGCCGACGGCCTTCCTTGCGGCGAGATCAGCGCGCGCTTGATCACCCGCGATCCCGACGTGACGCGCTTGCTGGACCGCCTCGCGACGCGGGGGTTGGTGGAACGCGGCCGTTCCACGGGGGATCGCCGGGTGGTTTCGGCGAAGATCACCGAAGCCGGACTGGCCCTGCTCGCGGATTTGGACCGGCCCATCCTGGATGGACACAAGGAGCAATTCCAGTTGCTGGCCGAAGGAGAGATTCGGGAAATGCTGGAGCGATTGACGAAGATCCGGGAAAATTTGGGGTAGCGTTCATGATTCGTCCGCCAAGGCGGACTCCAATCCGGGCCGGTCCCATCTACCTAGAACTGCCCGGATCCTCCTCGACCTGCGCCAGCTTCGTGCCGGGGTAATAGGCCCGGAGGATCGTCCCGTGGTCCTGTCCCGCCTGGGCGCGCGCCAAGGCGCCCATCTGGCACATGCCGATTCCGTGACCGAACCCGCTTCCGTGCGCCACGACGCGGTTGCCCTCCATCCCGATGTCGAAGCGGGCGCTTTCCAGGATACGTCCCGCACCGGTCCCGGGGCGCAGGGCGAAGCGCGTCTTGTCGCCCCGCAGTTCGATGCGGCCCCGGTCGGTGGACATTTCCAGCACATTGATGCGTCCGTCCGCGTAGCGGTCGCGCACGCGGAATCCCGTGATTTTCTGAAAGGGAAGCGCCGCCCCCGCGTTGGCCGAGGACAGGTTCTTGCGCACGATCGACGCCAGCGCGGCGGGATCCCAGCTTTGGGTCCAATCCATGTAACGCGAGGCGCGGCACCAGGCGCGTCCCTGGTCGTCGGTGTCGGGCGCCGAGACAAGGTACGGGATGCGCGGGCCTCCCCACATTTCATGGCGGCCGGCGGTGATGCCGCCGCAAGTGCTGTGGTAATAGCAATGGGCCAGCGAATCGTTGTAGAGCAGCACCGTGCCGGCCGTTTCGCGCACGGCGCGATCGCTCGTGGGGTGTTCGGCGGCCGCGCCCCCGTAGACCTGGTCTTGCACCGACGCGTACATGTCGAAATCGTCGTCGGAGCGGGCGAGCATGCGCAGGAACGCATAGGTTCGGGCGGTGACGGCCTGGGCCTTCAGGGCCTCGAGCCGGGTCTCGTCATGGCGGCCCATCTCGAGCGGCACTACGCCGCGCAGGTAGTCTTCCACCGGGAGCACGTTCACGCAGATGAAGCCCGCGCCCCGCGCGTAGAACTCGAGCGTGCCCCGGTAGGTTTTTCCATTGACTTCCAGCGGTACGTTGGGGTCGAGCGAGGCCAGCCGCAGCGCGACGGCGTTGCCGCCCGAAATCGGGTCGCCGCGCACGGGGGCGACCGACAAGCGCCCGTTCAGCCGCTCCACCCGCATGGCCCCCGTCACTGAGGGCGCGCGTTGGGCCTGGCCGCCGATTTTTTTCCATTGCACGTCCGCGCCCGCGCGGGCATTGATCAAAAGCGAGCGCGTCTGGTCCTGCAGCAGGATGCGAACGTGCGCGCGGATGCTGGAGGGAAGCGCGAAGGAACCGGTCGGCCCGGGTACCGCCGCGAGCGCGGGGTCGGGCGCGGGAGGGGAAAGGGGGAGGTAAAGGGATTCCTCCGCGGCATAGGGAAAGCGCAGGGGGTTGGGTTCCCACACGTCGGGGAAAGGCGGGCGCGACAGGGGGCCGCCGCCGGCGAAGTTCACGAAGGCCCCCGGGGAAAGCGGGATGTTTTCCTGCGGAAGAACCGGGGATGCAATCAGGAAGAGGAGCGCGAGGCTCTTCAGGGCGCGGAGGGGGGAGATCGGCACGTCCGGGGCTCAGCGAATGGCGCGGGCCATTTTTTTGAGGCGGCCTTCATTGAGCATGCGGTCGGTCGAGGAGATCTTGTCCACGAAAAGGACGCCGTCGAGATGGTCGATCTCATGCTGCACGCAGCGGGCGAACAACCCGTCGACGTTCTGGATCTCGAAGGGCTTGCCGTCCCGGTCGAGCGCGCGTACGGTGATGCTGCGGGGGCGGGTCACGTCGGCCCACACGTCGGGAATCGACAGGCACCCCTCCTCGGCCGTCTCCTTTTTATCCGAGGTATCGACGATCTCGGGGTTGAAGAAAACCCGCGGGTCCTTTTTCCCATCCTCCTGCGAAACGTCCATCACGAAAAGCCGCACCGACTCGCCCACCTGGGGAGCCGCGAGGCCCACCCCGTTCGCCTCGTACATCGCCTCCAGCATCTCGTCGGCGAGGCGCTGCAGTTCCGGCGTCACGGCCGCGACGGGTTCCGCGCGCTTGCGCAGGACCTGGCTGCCGTAGACGAAGATGGGGCGGTCGGACATGACTGTTTCCCGTTCGGGTCAGGAGGCCGCGGGCGTTTCCGCGGCGATCACCTGGACGATCGCGGCCTTGTCGAAATCGATGCGCACGTTGTCGTGAAACTTCAGCGTCACCACGGTGTCGGTCACGGCGACAACTTCGCCGCGCATCCCGGAGGTGGTCGCCACCTGGTCGCCTCTTTTCAGCCCGGCCAGCATTTTGGTCAGAGCCTGCTGCTTCTTGCGCTGGGGCAGGAAAAACAGGAAATACATGACCAGGATCGTTCCCAGCAAAAAGACCAGGTCCATTTTTCCAAAGCCCATTCAAAACTCCCTTTTGAAAATCCGAAATGCCCCGAAACCGGGTTCTCCCCCAAAAATAACAAGATAAGGCGGCTTCCTTGCTACCTTCTGGTTTCCCGCGCCGATAGCTCAGCTGGATAGAGCAACGGTTTTCTAAACCGTCGGTCCCTGGTTCGAGCCCAGGTCGGCGTAGGGATCCTTTCCGTCTCCCAAAAATTCGCAAAGCAGGGGGCGCCCGCGTCCCTCGGCCGCCGGGTCGCCGGCGCCGCTTCCGGGTCCACGGAGGCCCGTCCGCCCTCCGTTTCCTTCCGCGCTTCTTACTAATGGTAACACCCCATTGTCCCGGGAGAGGCCGCTTGTATACTGGTTTCGGAAGCCACCCCGGAGGAGTGTATGTCGCTCTTCAAACAGACCTTGGTGCTCAGCGCCTCTTTGCTCGCGCTCGCCGGATGCCAATCCAGGCGGGAGGACTCCGCGTTGGGCCGCCAGGTGGAAGAACTTTCCCAAAAGGTGGATTCCCTGATCTACGCGCTGGAAGTGCAGCGTGAGAACGATTCCATCGCCATCGACGAAAGCATCGTATTCCTGGCTCCCGGCGATTCCGGCGCCTACATCAAAACGAAGCTGGGTTACCTGACCGCGCACATCGACAGCTTTCGCGATTTCGGAAGCGGAAGCCGCGTGGCCTTTCATATCGGCAACCCGAGCAGCGTGACCCTGAAGGGCATGCGGGCGCGCCTGGAATGGAAGGTGCGCACCGAGAAGGGCGACACGACCTTTTCGCCGCCGGTGCTCCATGAGTTCCTCGAGGATCTACCTCCGGGAAGGATGACGAAAATTCATATCGTGGTCGACGACCTTCCCGCCCGTCAGATGCTCGGGGTCCGCGCGGCCCGGGTGCGTTTCGAGCAGGTCGTGTTCGCGGCGGAGCCGATGCGCGCCAAAACCCGCTAGGGCCGCCGGGATTGGGCGAACGCCGTCTTGAGCGCCGCGAGGGTCGGAAGCTTTTGCTTCAGCTTCAGCACCGGCGCGAACAAGTCTCCGAATTTTTCCACCCGCTTTAAAACGTCCCCGGCTTCGAAAACCAGGGAGGCCGCGTTCTTTTTCTTCAAAGCGGTTTCGACTTCCTTCCAGGTGACCGGAGTCGAGACGGTGGGCTTGTCCTTGGCGCGGAGCGAGTAGACGTTGGAGGTGGTTTTATGGTCGTCGTTCTGGCTCCAGTCGACCAGAACCTTTCCCTTGCGCAGGGATTTCTGCATGTTCGACACGACCTTGTCCGGCGACTCCCCCGCCAGCAACTCGGCGACCGCGCGCGCGAAGGGCTTGGTTTTTTCGTAGGTGACGGCGGTGTTCAGGGGCACATAGATTTGCAGGCCTTTCGACCCCGAGGTCTTGGGAAAGGATTGCATCCCCAACGCCTCGAAGAGGGCCTTGATCCGCAGCCCCACGCGGCAGCAATCAATCATGTCCGCGGGCGCGCCGGGATCGAGATCGAAGGCCACGAAGTGGGGCCGGTCGATTTTAGGGGCGGTGTGCAAAAAAGTATGCAGCTCGAGGTCGGCGAGGTTGGCGGCCCA
Source organism: Fibrobacteria bacterium (assembly GCA_021155885.1). Classification (GTDB taxonomy): domain Bacteria; phylum Fibrobacterota; class Fibrobacteria; order UBA11236; family UBA11236; genus UBA11236. The sequence continues at coordinate 29,108 of JAJNBB010000020.1, forward strand.
AACCAGCGCGGGAAGGTTGTTCATCAGGCAGTAGGAAATCTCTCCGCCCTCGGAGCGCGGAACCTGCGTGGTCTTCAGCCAGTCGGGATGCGGGGGGCACTGCTTCTCGTAGAAGAAAAACCCCTCCACGCCGTTGGGATAACGCTTCAGCGTGATGGGCCGGTCCTTGAGGTGCGGCAGAAGGTAGGGAGAGATACGCACGTAGTAATCGATCACCTGGCCTTTGGTGAAACCCGTCTTGGGGTAGAACACTTTCTGCAGGTTCGTGACCGGCACCGGAACGCCCCCGATATCCAAGGCGTTGCCCGCAGGGGCCGGTTTGGCCGCCTTCGTTTTCTTCTGCGGGGTTTTGACGGGCTTAGGCATCCGCCGGCTCCTCGCGTCCGACCTGGGTCGGCTTTTTGTCTTCCCGCAGCCCCAGGAAAACCGGCTGGCGCAGCTTGCCGTCCCGCGTCCATTCGGCGAACTTGACCTGGGCGACCAGCTGCGGTTTCAGCCAATGGCATCTTTTCATTTCGGCCCGTGTGATGCCGCTGCCGTAGCGCCCCGGCTTGGCCTCGGGAAGGTTCACGAAGGGGCAGGATTCCTGCGCGAGTTCCCGGAACCGCTTCCCCAGCGCACGCAACAGCGCGTCGTTGTAACCCGACCCCACCTTGCCGGTGTATACCAGGCGCTTGCCTTGGTAAACCCCCATCAGCAGGGCCCCGAAATGCTTGCGCCCGCCTTCGGGGTTGGTGTACCCCCCGATGACGAACTCCTGTTCGCGGTGCGTCTTCAGCTTGATCCAGGCCCCGCTGCGCCGTCCCGCCTCGTAAGCGGAGCCGGCGCGCTTCCCGATCATTCCCTCGAGTCCCAGGGCGCGGGCCTGCTCCAGCAGCTTTTCTCCGTCCGTTCCCACCGCTTCCGACAGCCGAAGAATCCCCGGGGGTTTGCGCAGAAGGTTCTCCAGGCGTTCCCGGCGTTCCTCGAGCGGCAGGCCGCGCAGGTCTTCTCCCTCGTGCTGGGGAAGGTCGAACACGTAATAGAACAGGGGCGGACGCTCCTGGCCGAGCTCGTAGGATTGCAGTAACTGGAACGAAGACTGTCCCTTCGGGCTCAGCGCGACGATCTCGCCGTCGAGGATAGTGTTGACGACCTTGAGCTTGCGCAAGGACTCCACGACGGGGAAAAATTTTTCGCCGAGGTCCTTATTGTTGCGCGAGAGTACCTCCACGCCGTCCTTCCCGATAAGGGCGAGCGCCCGGTACCCGTCGAACTTGATTTCGTAAAGCCAATCCCCCGCCGGCGGTTCCTTCAGCAGCTTGGCCATCATGGGCTCGAAGAACCCCAGAAGCTTTCCGGAGGATTTTTTTTTGAGGGCGCGTTTCGCGGGAGCGGGTTTCTCCGGGGATTTTTCGGCGCGGTTTGAGTTCCAGACGGAATCTCCCTTTGCCAGCGCCTTCATGTTCTTGCCGGAGAGGGCCGAGGTATCGTCCCCTTTTTTCGTGACCGGCTTCATGTCCTCGCCGCCCTTGATCAGCAGCCACTGGGTCTTTTCTTCTCCGCGGCGCGTTCGCACCAGGTACCATTCTCCGTTGAGCTTCTTGCCCTTGAGAACGAAGTGAAGTTTTCCCGCGGCGAGGTCCTTGAGGGGCGCCTTGCTCAGCGGTTCGAAGGTTCCGATGTCCCAGACCATCACGGTTCCGCCGCCGTACTGGCCCTTCGGGATCACGCCCTCGAATTTCATGTAGGAGACGGGGTGGTCCTCGACCTCCATCGCCAGGCGCTTTTCGCCCTTCGCGAAGGGCGGCCCCTTGGGAACCGCCCAGGACTTCAGGACCCCGTCCAGCTCCAGGCGGAAGTCGTAATGGAGATGCGACGCCTCATGCTTCTGGATCACGAAGCGGGGAGCCCCCGGCTGGGCGGCCTTGGTTCCCGCGGGCTCCGGGGTTTTCTTGAAGTCTCGCTTCTTGTTGTAAAGCGCCAGTGCCATGGATCGTGCCTAGGCGGCCTTACGGTGCGCCGGCGCCTTTGCGGCGACCTTCTTCGCGGATTTCTTCGCGGCCTTCTTGGCCGGCGCGGAGCGCCGCGTCCCCGCGGCGGCCGACCGCTTCGCGTGTTTCACGACCGCCCGCACGTGCTCCTCGCGCGCGCCGCCCGTGCCCTTGCTTCCCTTGCGCACCTCCTGAATGCTGCGCTGCAGCACCGAGGCCAGGTCGATGATGTTGCTGGTGGGCTTTTTCTTTTTGGGCGCCGGCCCCGCCTCGCCCGTCTCGATTTTGTGTTCGATCATTTTTTCCAGGGCTTCGCGGTATTCGTCCTTATAGTTTTCGGGATTCCACTTTTCCGACATGCTGTCGATGAGCTGCAGGGCCATCTTCATCTCGGGCTTGGAGATGGCCTTCACGGCGGGAACCTTGAACTCCGATACGTCGCGGATTTCGTCGGGAAAATGCATGAGTTCCAGCATGAGGCCTTTTTCCTGCGGCTTGATGGCCGCCAGGTGCTGCCGCACCTTGATCACTACCTTGGCGATGGCGATCTTTCCCGACGACTCCAGGGCTTCCCGAAGCAGCGCGTAGGCCTTGTCGCCGCCCTTGCCGACCTCCATATAGTAGGGCTTGTAAAAAAGCAGGGGATTGACCTCGTCCAGCTTCACGAAGTTGAGAATGTCCACCGTTTGGGTGGCCTCGACGTCCACGCGGTTGAAGTCCTCCTCCTTGATGACCACGAACTTTTCCTTTTCGTACTCGTAGCCCTTCACGATCTGGTCCCACGGGACTTCCTTGCCGTCATGCTCCGAAACGCGCTTGTAATTGACGGGGCTCAGGTCGGATTTGCGCAGCAGGCGAAATTTCAGGTCCTCGCGCTGCGTGGCGGGGTAGAGCGAGATCGGGATCGAAATGAGCCCGAAGCTGATGGTTCCCTTCCAGATGGCTCGCATGATCGCCTCCTTGACCGTCCTGGAATCAACCTACAAGGGTAAGAGAAATAGTCCACTTTCGCGTCCCGGGTGCGCCCGCCCGGCGCCCCAAAGGAAAGCCCGAAGCAGAGGAAGAAGCACAAACCTGGGACTACACCGTAAGGAGGTCGGAGTGTGTGGGAGACGGCGTGCCGTCTCCCACACACTCGGGTCTTCAGACCCCGAAATGCCCCGAAATACTCCCGAAAGCCGCCGGTAATGTCAAGGATTCCAGCGGGGATTATCCCCCGAACGGCGTCCGGTTTCTCCCAAAACCCTCTGGAAACTTTTCACGCGCATTTCACGCGAGCGGAGGGGCCGCCGATTCCACACTAGGAGTTTTTCGCTTCTCTCAGCGGGGGGCTTCCCGATGATCGCTTTCCCTGAAACCCTTCCCGTTCCTGACCCTTCCCGGCCGCTTCGCCGATCCTGGGAGGCGTGGTGCGAAGCCGCCGAGGTTCATCCCGCCCTGCGGGCGTGCGGACCCTGCCTCGCCTACGTCCTGGCCCGCGCGGGATCTCGCGTGGAGGTGCTGGAGCCCGTTGCCGAGGACGTGTCCGGGAACGGGAGCGGCGGATCCCGAAGGGAGGCCCGCGTCGAAATCGCCCTTAGGGATTTTCGCAACGATCGCCCCTTGTTTGGTCCGTCGGCCATGCGCGCGGTCCTTTGGGAAATGGAATCCGCCCTTAATTTCCTGGCCCGCGCGGGATCCCTGAATCCGTCCGGGCGATTCCGCGTGACCGCGCCCCGGCCCGACCGGCTCCGGCTGGATTGGATTCGGAGCGAACCAGGAGAAGCGCGCGCATGAAATTCCTGGTGTATTCCACCGCCTTCGGGGCGCCGCATTTCTTCGCCCTGGCGGCGGAGATGTTCCGTTCGTTGCGGCTGCGCGGCTATTCCGGCGACGCGCTGCTCTTGTGCGACCGGGAGCCGGGGTTCGAGGCCGGTTTGAACGTGCGGCCGATGGTGCTGCCGGACATCGAGGGGCGCCCCCTTCTCAAAGCCAGGCTGGCCGAGGTAACCGACGTAACCTGTTACGACCGGATTCTGTTCGTTGATTCGGACGTGGTTTTTTTACGCGACCCGGCCCCGTTACTGATGCTCGCCGCGGACCGGGCGATGGTTTCCCGCGATCATTACCCGCTGGAGCGCAACGCCTTCAACCGAAGCTTCTTCACCCCGGGGACCTGGACGCCGAAAGATCTCCCGCCGTTTTCGGTCAACACGGGCGTGATGGTATTTCCCGGAAGCCGGTTCGCGGAATATGCCGCGCTCTGGCTGGAGGTCCGGGAGCGCCCGGAGGTCCGGGCGCGCCTGCAGGCGCTTCCCTTCGGGCTCGCGGAGTTGCGCGATCAACCTCTCCTTCAGAAGCTCATTCAGGAGGGAAGGTGGGACGGCGGGTACATACCCGAAACGCTGCTGCTGATGCCGTTGCTTTTCACGGAAACGGGGCCGCTGCACCCCGAGGCCATCCTGCTGCACTTGAACGGCACCGGATCCGAACGCGGTAAAAAAAACGCATTGCTGGAGCGGATGCGCGCATTGAACGGCCTGGAGACCTTCGCGGATTTCAAGGCGGCCTGCGATCGGCTTCAGGCCCGCCGCCCCCGATACGCCTTTCCGGCCGGTCCGCCGGCCACGCTATTCACTAAACGTCCCATGACAGGAGGAAAACCATGAACGACCTGACCCCCATCCAGTGCAAGGTGCTGGATTTCATCGTCCGGGAGGTGCGCGAGCATTCCCTGCCGCCCACCCACCGGGAAATTTCCGCGGCCTTCGCCTGGCGCTCCAACGCCGCGGCCAAATGCCATTTGCTCGCGCTGGAAAAGAAGGGATTCATCCGCACGCGGATGCGCATTTCCCGGGGCATCGAGCTGAAACCCACCGCGCTCGAGCGTTGGCGGGCTGCGGAGGCGTTCAGCATGGCCGAACGCTCACCCATTTAGGCGGCGACGATTCCCGCTCCCGGGAATACCTTGGAGAAGGAATCGATGATTGCCGCCGGCGGGGTGCCGGTGGGCGCGCTCCGGCGGCTTGGAGCGCGTCCCCGGGAGGTTGCCTGAAGGCTCCTCCCGGAGGCATGACTCGAGGAGGCGCGCATGCAATCGAAGCGAAGGGACGGCCCCTTTTATCACCTGGGGGCGTTGCTCCGATGGCTGGGCGCGGCGGCGGGTCGCAATCCCAAGGCCGTGCAATGGCTGCTGACGGGACTGCTGTCCTCCCTCGTGGGAGGCGGCACGGCGGTCGGTCTTTCGCAATCCGGGCCCGCGCGAAAAGTCTCGGCGATCGACCGCCAGTGGCTGGTGGACTCGTTCCCCGCCTACTTGCGGCCGACCGTCCGGAAGGTGGTGCAGGAGGAGAACCTGCCGGTGTTCGCGAAGCTCGATACCATGGAGGCCAAGAACCTCGAGGTGCGGCGCTTTATCGTCAGCACGGCCGCGTACCACCGCTGGAAGGTCGCGCGCATGCGCCGGCTGGCGGAAGAGGAACGCATCGAGTCGGAAGCGGAGCGCGGCTTTTCGCCGCGGGAATTGTCGCGGCGCCCCGGAAGGCACTTCGAGCGCGGCGGGGAGGAATCGGAGATAGAATGACGAGCCCGGACCTGGAAAAAACCCCGGACGCCTTTGCGAGCGCTTCCGGGCGGGCTTTGGCCCGTTACCTCGCGGTGCGCTGCGCCTCGGTGAACGAGGGGGAGGAACTTTCCCTCGACGTCGGAAACGTGGAGCTGCGGGTGATTCCCGGGGACTCCGTCGAGGTCCCTCACTTCGAGCCCGCGGTCGACGCCCTGGTGGTGTTCGCGGGCAGCAACGACCTGCGGGACTGGATGCGGAACCTGTCCGCACTCCTGAAGGCTTGTCCCGAGCATGGCGGGCGCGTGCACGCCGGCTTCGAGGGCGACTTCCAGCGCGTCAAGAACATTCTCCTGGACCGGCTCTCCGGGTGCGCGCGCGTGGGAATTTCCGGCCACTCCCGCGCGCATCCCCTGGCCTGCCGGCTCGCCGAGGAATTGTCCTCGCGGGGCGTGGAGGTCGCCTTCGTGGTCACCTTCGGCGGCCCGCGCTGGTGCGACGCGGCGCGCCGCGCGCGCTACGACGCCCGGGGCATCCCGACGCACCGCTTCGTCGTCGGCTGGGACGCGGTGCCGCGCTGGCCGAAGTGGGGATACCGGCACGTCGGCCGCATGGTTTGCCTGACGACGCGGGGCCGGCGCGTGCCGCGCCAGCAAAGGCCCCCGTTGTGGGCGCCCTGGCGCTTCTTGTGGAGCGCGGTCGACGAGCACTTGATCGCCAATGAATACGCGCGCGCGTTGCGGGACTGGGAGTCGTGAACGTCATGATCCATTTGCACGCCGCGCGCATCGACTACACCGAATTCGCCACGGTCTCGGTGTTCGCCGTGGACGGCGCGCTGTGGGGCTATGCGCTGGAGGACAAGCTCCGCGCGCCGGGGGTCAAGGTCCCGGGCGGGACCTGCATACCGGCCGGCAGCTACCGGCTGCGCATGTCGCGCAGCGCGCGCTTCCGGCGGTGGATGCCGGAGGTCCTCGACGTGCCCGGCTTCACGGGGGTGCGGCTGCACGGGGGCAACTCCCCGGCGGACACGGAAGGTTGCCTGCTGATCGCGGCGAACCGGCCGGAACGCGAGCGCGTCCAGGGAAGCCTGGAGGAAAAACTCGCAAGTTACTTGGCCCGGCGCATCCGCCGCCAGGCGGGGGAGAGCGAAGAGGCTTTCTGGGCGCGGTTGCCGGAAACCCGTCTCACGGTACAGGACGGCCCCCTGGCGGCCGCGATTCATGCGGGCGGTTCGCCGCCCTGAAAAGGTATGGAGGCAACATGCTGGAAGTCAAGGAGTTCGCGGAGGCGCTTCGCCATGGAATCGCGCGCAGCGGGTTGGGGCGGGGAAAGCCCCCTTCGGAAGCGGGATACGTTTCCCTCGCGGGAACGTTGCTCGAATACCTCCGCGAGAACCTGGAGGTGACGGTGCCCCCCGGGCGCGAAGGGGAACGCGAAGTGCGCTGCCGCGTGCGCTGATCCGGCGATCAGTGATCGTCCGCCGAACGATTTGGATCGAAACGCGGGCCCCTCGACGTGATAAGTTTATGAAAGCTTTTCACCCAGAGGTCCACAATGCAGATTTCCGAAAATTCCGTTCACGTCAACTTCGCCATGGCTCCCGACGGATCGGGCCGCCAGGCTTCCCTTCCCGTGGAGCGGACGAGCGGCACCTTCCTCGCGCTCGGCGACGACGCCTACGACTCGGGCTTCGGCCTGGTCCCGCAGATCGCCGAGCTGCGCCTCTACGGCATGACGGAAGCCGACGCCAACGGCGGGGTCCTGTTCGGCGCGATCCTCGACGGAGGATCCCCCCGGTTCGAGATCCGCAATCTCGAATACGGCAGCCCTTATGAGACGGCCGAGAGCCTCGTGGCCTGGGTGAGCCTTTCCGGCTATACGATCAACAGCGCGGCCTACCTCCAGGGCGGCCCGGGCCATCCCCACGTCTGCGGCAAGGTCGTTCTCCGCGAGGTCATCGCGGACACGACCCTTCAGCTGATGGTTCCGCAATCGACCGTCAATGCGCTCGTGGCCGGCAGCGAAGCCTACCTGATCTCGGAGGTCGAGCTGCACGGCATCACCGCCGCGAACTCCTACAACGGCGTGCTGGAGTGGGAAATGAACGTGGATGATCCGGACTTCACGATCACCTTTTACGGGCCGGGCAACGTTGCTGTCGCCAGCGCCAGCGGCCTCATTGCCTCCTACGCGCCCCTGCGGTGCGCGTTGAGCGCGGAGAACGCTTCCGGGATCAGCGGCACGGTCGTGCTCGAGGGGTTCGAGCCGGGCTCGGGCTATGCGGCCGTCCGCCTGACCGATGGCATCCGCATCGCCGCGCTCGGCGACGGCTCCGCCAGCCATTCCCTGAGCGTCGACAAATTCGGCTGCCTCCGCCACACCTAACGGTAGGGGCCCCGCTCGACGGGGCCCGGCGGCGCGGTCGGATGCCGCAGCAGGCAGTCCACCGCCGGATCCTCGAGCCATTCCGCGAAGGTGCGGCCGGTCATTTCCCAGATCTTTTTCCGGAAGTAGTCGCTATTGCGCTGCCGGGCCTTCGTGAAATCGGGTTCGGCTGTATTGCGCGCGCGAAGGCGGTTGGAATGCGGCACGCTGCGGACCAGTTTCTCGGGGATCGCGGCGCAGCGCAGCCCCTGCAGGTGCAGGCGGATCCGCAGGTCCAGGTCTTCTCCGCCCCACCCCGTAAAACCTTCATCGTAGCCCCCGACCTTCAGAAAGGCCGCCCGACGCACGCCCAGGATCCCGAAGAGGGAGGAGGGGCGGTTCACCACGGCCTGGATCGTTCCGGGCTCCTGTTGCTCCTCGAGCCAGGCCTGAAACCCCTGGTGCAGGTGGACGTCGGCGTCGACGAAAAGCAGGTATTCGCCCTCGGCGGCCCGGGCGCCCACGTTGCGGGCGCGGGCGGGGTTGAACAAGCGCCGGCCTTCCGGGGCCTCGGCGACGTGATGCGCGACCTTCACCCGTTCGCCGAAGTTCTGGGCCGCGATCCAGGCGGCCGTGCCGTCGGGACAGGAATAATCCACCACCACCACGTCGAAGTCCGTGTGCCTCAGCCAACTCACCAGGCTTCTCTGGAGGAAATGCAACCGTTGCATGCAGGTGGTGACGATCGTCGTGCGGGAGGTCGTTTCTGCCAAGGCGGGCTCCATCTTGCGGGGGAATCTCAAGGTAGGCGCGCTGCGCGCGGCGCGCAAGAAGGCAGGCGATCATCGCCATGCGCCCACCGGTTTGCCGCAAGCCGTGCGCGCGTCCCGGGCGTACTTTCACCCCTATGCCGGATTCCCCGATCTTGATTTCAACCCGCAGCGCGCCCCGATGAGGCGCCTGCTTTATACCGCGGCCCACGGCCACCCCATCTACCTCGAGATGGCGCAGGAATGCGTGCGCTCCGCGCGGCGCCAGGGGTTCGAGGGGGATTGCCTCGTTCTTTCCGACCGGGAGGTCCCTTTGGAAGGCGCGGAATGCCGGGCCGTGGAGGCGGGGCCCGGGCTGCTGGCGAAGGCGGGCCTGGCGCGGGCCTTGTCGCGCGCGGAGATCGAGGCCTACGACCAGGTGCTGTTCCTCGACGCGGATTGCGTGTTTCGGGGGCCGGTGGAGAGAGTCTTCGGGGAAACCGGACTCCGCGTGGCCGTGCAGCTCCCCGGGAAAAAGCACGCGTTGGGAAACTACAACCTGTTGTTCATGACGCGGGACGAGCGCCGCCGGTTCCATCGCGAGCACCTCCCCCTCGTGAACACCGGCATGGTCTTGATGCCGGGCGAGCGAGCCCACGGGTTTCTTACGGCATGGGAAACCTTCTGGCGCGCGTGCCCCCGCCATGAAAAGACCCGCGAGTACCTGTGGCGGCTATGCAATCCCGAATTGATGGATCAGCCGGCGCTGCAGGCCTGGCTCCTGCGCGAGGCGCCCGCGTGGGAGCCGTTTCCCATGGGCCTGATGGGGTTCCCGATGTACGGGCCCAGCCTGGACTCGACGGTGCTGCATTTCTGCGGCCAGGCGGGCGAGGGGAAGTCGCGGGAGGAGAGCAAGGAAGTGGTGCTCGCCTGGATGCGGGCCGTCGTCGACGGCCGGCCGTTCGAGGCCATGCGGAGCACGGCGTAGAGAAAACGGGTGCAGTATAAAAGATGGAATGAATGGGGTGCTATGATGGTTTTAGAATCCCATTAGAGTCACTCATTCATCAGTAGAATTTTTTCAAATCTATCATCCTTGAACCGCAAGCCTACGTCTCCTACAAATATTGTATCTCCTTCGATCGTGATCGTTTTTTCGGAAAACAGCCCTCTCAAATCTTGAATAGAACTCCCTTTTGTCTTTAAGGAAACTTTGCTTTCGATAAGGCGAATCAGAACAGAGTCGGTTCTCCTTGCCGAGGTTGCTTCTTGATTCATATAGTCGATAGTGATCGATCGATCTAATAGCAAAAATATCCACATGATGTTGGTTAACGCCAAAGCGACTGTCAGCAGAATGGACAGGGGTCTCGCTTTCATGAGCCTTTCTTTCACTCGGTCTTTTGGGGTAAGCCGGCTTCAACCGCGTCTTGCGCAAATGTTTTGCAATTATTGTCTATAATCGAATAGGGTTCCCGGTTCGGGTCATTTTTTACCTGTTCCGCAAAAGCATTAACCTTATTAAAATCCGCCTCTTTGTGATATGAAGCGTCAACTGGACTCCCTTTTCCATACCTTTCGGATACGAAGTTATAAAGCTTGGTCAAAGATGCTTCGGTAGGCGCTCCGGTTTCAGGGTCAATTTTAAGATTCGGAACCTCCATTCTACGGACCTTTCCGTGGTCTCCGCCATATCTCCCATATTCGTAATATCTGGTATTGCCGGTTTTGGGGTCAACTGTCACTACCGCGGCATGGCCAAGTGGGGCATATAGTGGTTTGTTGGTGAAGGGAACCGTTCCAATATTAACGGGATACCCTTGGTACGCAATGTAAATAGCATCCCGACCATCCGGATCAACCGTAATTATCGGATTGGTACTATAGGAATAGACCGAACTGAACTGCCTTGCCGGATCCGGGCTTGTCCACACCCCGAGCTCCTGGTCATAATAGCGCGCCCCGAAGTACGTCAGCTCGATCCCCTTGTCCAGCTCCTTGGTGGTGAACTGTTCCGTGGGGGTGCGGCCCGCGGTGAGGTCGCTCGACCATACGGTCGCGCCATAGGGGAAGTAATGCGTCGCATAGGTGACCTTACTGGAATCCAGGTCATAGACCTCG
>JAJNBB010000076.1 GCA_021155885.1 Fibrobacteria bacterium
ACCACGCACGAGGGCGCGCGCAAGCATCTGATCCGCATGGAGGAGGATGGCTGGCTGGAACGTCGGCCCGTTTCCGAAGGCGTCGGGCGCCCCCGCGACGTCTATGCCGTCACCGCGGCCGGTGATCGCCTGCTTCCCAAGGCCTACGACACGCTTTCGCTCGCCATGCTGGCCGGACTCCGCGAGGGCCCGGCCGGAGTGCGGGAAATGCTGGCCGGGCTGGCCCGCCGTCAGGTCGAGGCGTGGAAGCCCCGGCTGCAGGGGAAGCCCGTTCCGGAAAAACTGGACGCGCTACGCGCGCTTTATGCCGAGCAGGACCCTTTCGTTTCGCTGGAAATATCCGAGAGAGAGGCCCGGTTCACGGAACGCAACTGCCCGTTCCTGAACGTGGCGCTGGAGCAGCCCGCGCTCTGCAGCCTCACGGTGAACACGCTGGAGGGGCTGCTCGGGCACCCCGTGATCCGCGAGGAAAAATTCCAGGCCGGCCACGGGCGCTGCGTGTTCCGCATTCTGCTGGATCAAGAGTTGCCGGAGGGCGCGTTCACCCTTGAGTCGGAACGCCCGCCCGCGCGGGCTGCGTAGCGCGGGACGCGATCAAATGAAGTTCCGGGAGTTCCGGAAGCATAGCCGGATGATGTTCCCGGTGTTCTGAGGAATCTCCGGCTGGAAAAGGACGATGTGGATCGGGCGCATCCGACAAAACTAGCCGATGCGCGCCCCTTGGACGGATGTCGCCGCCTCAGGAGCGGAGCGCTCGACCGAGCGAGAGGTTGCCGCCGCCGCCGATAATCAGGACGACGAACCCCAGCCCGTACAGGGCGGCGAGCTCGGCCTTGCCGAAAACCGCGCCGTGCTGCACGACGAACACCACCACCGCCATTGTGAACGCCGCGGGGATCGCGGCAAGGAGGCTCCAGAAAGGCCCGACGCCCAGCGGGTCGGCGAAGGTTGAGGAGCGCTCGGAGAATTCCGCGAGCTTGGGCCAGCCGTGGCCGAGCAGGAGGCCGAGTCCCAGGCCGATGCGCAACAGGGCCAGCGCCCATCCCGCGGGGCCGGAGGCGCCTTTGTCGGAAGCGAGGCGGGAGAAGAACGAAGCCATGATTTCCTCCTGGGTTTTCCTGAAGATACATGGTTCGGGAGGCGGGAAACAAAAAGTCCGGAACCTCTGTCGCGATGGGACGGGCCCTTCGTAACTGTTGAGCAATTCGCTAGAACTAGCAACTAGTTACTAGCTAGTTGCTCAACAACTTCTCCCTGTCATAAATGAACTCCTGCCGCGTGCGGTAGACCTGCGGGATTTTGTTGGTCATCTCGATGGCCTCCTTGGGACAGGCCTCGACGCAGTAGCCGCAGTAGATGCACTTGAGCATGTCGATCTCGAACACGCGCGGGATCTTGTCGCGGCCCTCCCATTCGGGCGGCGCGGCCTCGGCCTCGATGGTGATGCAGTGCGCGGGGCAGGCGGTGGCGCACATGTAGCAGGCCACGCATTTCATCTTGCCCTCGGCGTCCTTCGTCAGGCGGTGCTCGCCGCGGAAGCGCTCGCTGACCCTGGGCTTTTGCTCCGGGTACTGGATCGTCACCGGCTTGCGGAAGAACTCGCGCAGCGAGATCAGCATGCCCTTGAGGATCATGGGGATGTAGATGCGCGTGAGCCAGCCCAGGCGCGACGGCAGGGGCTCGTGCGAGCCGCTCTTGCGGGGCGCGGTTTCGGGAGCGTTAGCGGACATACCAGCCTGCATATTCCATGACGAGGGCGGTGAACAGGATGTTGGCGAGGGCCAGCGGGATCAGCACGGTCCAGCCGAGCTTCATCAGCTGGTCCCAGCGGAAGCGGGGAAGCGTCCAGCGCACCCACATGAAGAAGAACACCAGCGCGACGACCTTGGCGAGGAAGACGCCGAAGCTGACCAGGGCCGCGACGAACCAGGGCGCCTGCGCGAGCGGGGCCGTCCAGGCGGCGGGCAAGGTCCAGCCGCCGAGGAAGAGCGTGACGAGCACCGAGCACATGGTCCACAGGCCGGCGTACTCGCCGAGCATGAACCAGGCGTAGCGCATGCCGGTGTATTCGGTGTGGTAGCCGCCCACGAGCTCCTGCTCGGCCTCGGGGAGGTCGAAGGGCGCGCGGTTGGTCTCGGCGAAGGCGGCGATGAGGAAGAGCAAAAAGGTCAGGGGCTGGAGGAAGATGTTCCAGGCGGGCAGGGCGTTGCCCTGCTGCTGGAGCACGATCTCCGCGAGGTTGAAGGTGCCGGTCGCCATCGCGAGCGCCAGCACCGACATGCCCATCACGATTTCGTAGCTGATCAGCTGCGCCGAGGAGCGCATGCCGCCCAGCAGGCTGTACTGGCTGTTCGACGCCCAGCCGCCGAAGGCGAGGCCGTAGGAGGCGATCGACGACACGGCCATCATCACGAGCAGGCCCATGGGCAGGTAGCTCACGGCCATCACGCCGTTGGGGCCGAGGAACTCGGCGCCCGCGGCCTGGCCGACCGGGATGAGCCCGAAGGAGATCACGCCGGGAAGAAACGCCAACAGCGGCGCCGCGAGGAACAGCAGGCGGTCGGTGTGCCGCGGGAAGAAGTCTTCCTTGAACATCAGCTTGACGGCGTCCGCCATCGACTGGAGCAGGCCCATCGGGCCCACGCGGTTGGGGCCGATGCGGCGCTGGAAGCGCGCGGACACCTTGCGCTCCATCCACACCAGCATGGGCACGGCGGCGAGGACGATGCCGACGGCGACCAGCATCTTGATCAAGGTGATGGTCGCCGGGTGCTTCAGGATCTCAAGGATCATGCCGCCGCCCCGGCGCGGGTGGCCGCGCCCACGTCGCGCTTCAGCGCTTCGACGATTTCCGCCTCGGACAGGCCGTAGGTCGCGGGCTCCATCACGGGCTCGAACGACTGCGCCAGGCCGGCGTTGTTGACGAAGGTGCCGGCCTTCTCGAACGAGGTCAGCGTCGGCAGGGCCACCGCCACGTTGCCATAGCGCAGGAGTTCGCCCGAGGCGAAGTCGAGCAGGACCACGTTCTCGCTGCGGTCGAGCACGGCCTTGAACTCGGGCGTGATCACGAAGTCGGGGATGTTGTGGACCAGCAGCAAGGTGCCGATGGAGCCGGTTTCGGAGGCGAGGGCCTTCAGCGAGGCCGCCGGGTCCGCGATCCCGAGCACCTGCTCCATGCCGGCGCGGTTCGGGTTCTTGTCGCCGTAGATGGTGAATCCGGGGAAGACCTGGTCGGCGACCACGGGGTTGCCGTAGCCGAAGATCCGGGCCGCGGGACTTTCCACCGCGACGAGGTCGAGGATCGCGGCCATCGCCTCGGAGGTGTTCCACGCGGAGATCAGCGCGACGGTGTTCGCTCCCCCATTGAGGGCGAGCAGCTCCAGGGCCGCGCGGCGCGCTTCCTTCCAGGTGGCGTCCGCGCCGCCGAGCTTGGGCTTCTGCAGGCGGCCGGCGTGGACGTAGCCGAAGTTCAGCCGGCCGCTGTCGCACATCCATTCCTTGTTCACCGCGTCGTTGCGGCGCGGGACGATGCGCTTGATCTGGTCCTTGGCGTCGAGGTCGACGCGGGTGTTGCAGCCCAGTGAGCAGCCGGGGCAGATCGACGGGTTCGAATGCAGGTTCCACACGCGCGACTGGAACAGGAAGTCGGAGGAGACGAGCGCGCCGACCGGGCAGATGTCCACGGTGTTCATCGACAGCGGGTTGTCCAGGACGCGGCCGGGGAAGGTGGCGATCTCGTTGCGGTCGCCGCGGTAGATGATGCCGAGTTCGCCGGTGCCCGAGACCTCGTCGGTGAAGCGCACGCAGCGCGTGCACAGGATGCAGCGCGAGCCCCAGTACTTGACGTGGGGGCCCATGGTGGACTTCGACTTGCGGACCTTCTCCTCGTGGAAGCGCCCGTGGTCGCGGCCGTGGTCCACGCTGTAGTCCTGCAGCTTGCACTCGCCCGCCTGGTCGCACTCGGGGCAGTCGAGCGGGTGGTTGATGAGCAGGAACTCCATCACGCTTTTGCGGGCCTCGACCTCGGCGGCGGCGGTGGTCGTGACCTCCATGCCCTCGGCGACGGGGGTCGCGCAGCCCACGACGGGGCGCGGGGCGCCCTTGACGCTCACCATGCAGATGCGGCAGTTGCCGGCGATGCTGAGGTCGGGGTGGTAGCAGTAATGCGGGATGTCGATGTCGTTTTTGTGGGCGGCGCGAATCACCGTCCAGTCGGCGGGAACGGTCACGTCCCGCCCGTCGATTTTCATGTTCACCATTTTGACTTCAGCGGTCATACCCTGTCCATTCCCATTCCGACGTCGAGGACGCCCGGGGCGCCGTGCGTCACGCTCTCGCGCTTGGCGGCGGGGGTGATTTCGTCGCGGGCGGTGCGGCCCTTTTCCACGTACTCGGGCGCCGCGACGCGCTTGTCGAACTCCGGGCGGAAGAGCTGCAGGTAGCTCTGCATGGGCATCGCGGCCGCGTCGGCGAGCACGCAAATCGTGCGGCCGCGCATGTTCTTCGCCACGTCGGCCAAAAGGTCGGTGTCGCCCGCGTGGGCGTGGCCCGCGTGGTGCTTGTGCGCCAGCTTCTCCAGCCATCCGGTGCCCTCGCGGCAGGGCGTGCACTGCCCGCACGACTCGTGGTGGTAGAAGCGCATGGTGTTGTAGATCGCCGACATCATGTCGACGCCGTCGTGCAGCACGGTGATGCCGCCCGAGCCGAGCATCGAGCCGAGGCCCGCGAGGCTTTCGTAGTCGAGCGTGCACTTGTCCACCATCTCGGGCGTGAGCAGCGGGGCCGAAAGCCCGCCGGGAATCACGGCCTTGAGGGTGCGCCCCTCGACCATGCCTCCGCCATAGACGTCGATGAACTCCCGCATGGTGATTCCCAGCGGCACCTCGTACACGCCCGGCTTCTTCACCGCCCCGGCGAGGCAGAAGATCTTGTAGCCGGGGCTTTTCTCGGTGCCCCATTGCTTGTGCCAGTCCGCGCCGTTCTTGACGATGTGCGTGACGTTGGCGATGGTCTCGACGTTGTTCACGATGGTGGGGCACTTGAACAGGCCCGACACGGCCGGGAACGGCGGCTTGATCTTCGGGTAGCCGCGCCCGCCCTCGATGGAGGACAGCATGCCGGTTTCTTCGCCGCAGATGTAGGCGCCCGCTCCGCGGACGACCGTGACCTTGAGCGGGAAGTCCTTGCCGAAGGATTTCTCACCGATGAAGCCCTTGGCCCGGGCCTCCTTCACGGCGGCCTCGAGGCGCTGGTAGCCGAGGATGAACTCGCCGCGCAGGTAAATGAAGGCGTGGTTGCTCTGGATCGCCCAGCAGGTGAGGATGACGCCCTCCAGCAGCTGGTGCGGGTCCTTCTCGAGGATGTGGCGGTCCTTGAAGGTGCCGGGCTCGCTCTCGTCGCCGTTCACCGCGAGGTAGGCGGGCTTGCCGGTTCCCTTCGCCAGAAAGCCCCATTTCATGCCCGTCGGAAAGCCCGCGCCGCCGCGGCCGCGCAGGCCCGAGTCCTTGACGATGGCCACCAGCGAAGCCGGGTCGGTCTCGCCCACGTGCTTGCGGGCGGTCTCGTACCCGCCGCGCGCCAGGTAGTGCTCCAGCGTGTGCGCGTTCGGCTCGTGGATGTGCTTGAGGATGACGGGCGAGAAAGGCACGACCGGCTTCGGCTTGGGCGCCTCGGATGCAGGCGGTGCCGGAGGCGCCGCGGGAGGCGTGGTCTCAGCCATGTTGGCCTCCCGAGGTTCCGTTGGCCCCGTGACCGGCGTTGGACGGGTTCAGCGCCCCGCCGGCGACGGGCGCGGTCAGCGGGGTCTTGAGCGCGGGCGGCACGCCCGTGGTGCGGGCACTGCCGTTTTCGGAACCCTCGCCCGGCGCGAAATACGGGTCCTTGTCGTCGAAGCGACGGGCGCCCACGTTTTGTTCGCCCTCGAAATTGTAGTGCACGGGCAGCACCGCGACGCGCAGGTCCATCGTGACCGGCGTCGCCGCCAGGTATTGCTCCGAAGTTTTGCCCTCGGCCGTCAAAAGCTTGTCGATATAGGCGTCGAGCGCGGGACCCTTCATCGAGCAAAAATGCTCGTCGTCCTTCTGGATCACGGGGGGCTTGTCGCAGTCGGCGAGGCATTCGACCTTCTCGCACGAAAACAGGCCGTCGGGGGTGGCTTCGCCGGGCTTCAGCCCCAGCTTGGCGCGGATCTGGGCGAGGGCCTGGTCGGTGTTGCCGTCCAGCGCGCACATCAAGGTGGCGCAGACCATGAAGCGGTGCTTGCCGTGCGCGGGGCGCTTGAAGTGCGTGTAGAACGTCACCATGCCCTGCACATGCGCGACGTTCACGCCGCAGAGGTCCGCCGCGATTTCCATCGCGTCGTCGTCGATGCAGCCGAACTCCTCCTCGACGAGGCGGAGCACCATCATCAGCATGGATCGCTTGTTGGGGTACTCGTCCACCCAATCGTGGAACTGTCTGAGCGCCTCGGAAGAAAGTGTTTTGGCGGGCATTTTGGCCATTCTACGCGAGAAAAGGCAGAATTTAGCAAAAATTCCCCATGATTCGAAGTCCAGGACCCTTCTGGAAACCGGTTGCGGGACGATGGCTTGAACCCGGAGAAAGCCTAAAATCCGGGCTTTCCGGCCCGAACAAGCCACAATGGACGAGACCTAGTCTCAACTCTTGATTCAGGATCGAAATCTTTTTTCGAGGAGGGGCGAAAAGTGGGCGAAATCGACCGGGTCCCCGGTTCCTCGCGCGAGCCCGCCGCCTTAATAGGACGAGGGCGGGGAGCGGGCTCCTGCAGGATGCACTACATTTCGAGGAGCCGTAAAATCCTCGTTCCACCGAGGCTTCCCGCGCAGCGAGGCCGCATGAAAATCCTGTTGGTATACCCCAAGATGCCGTCCACCTTCTGGACGTTCGACCATGCCGTGGAGCTGGCCGGGAAACAGGCCTGTTATCCTCCGCTCGGGCTGCTTACGGTCGCCGCGATGCTGCCGAAGGCGTGGGACAAGCGGCTGATCGATCTCAACGTCGGGGACGTCCTGACCGAAGAATCCCTGGAGTGGGCCGACTTCGTGTTTCTCGGCGCGATGAACGTGCAGGTGCGTTCCGCCCGCGAGGTCGTCGCCCAGTGCAACCGCGCCGGCGTCAAGGTGGTCGCCGGCGGCCCCCTGTTCACGCACGAATACGACACCTTCCCGACCGTCGACCACTTCGTGCTCAACGAGGCCGAGATCACTTTGCCGCTTTTCCTGGCGGACCTGGAGGCCGGAGCCCCCAAGCCCCTGTATTCCACGCCCGACTTCGCCAACGTGCACGAGACCCCGATTCCCCTGTGGGAGCTGGCCGACCTCGATAAATACGTGTTCGCCATCGTGCAGTATTCGCGCGGCTGCCCCTACATGTGCGACTTCTGCGACGTCACCGCGCTGTTCGGGCGCAAGCCGCGCATCAAGACTCCGGAGCAGATGCTGGCGGAGCTCGAGGCGCTGGGAGACCTGGGCCGCTTCGACATGGTTCTGTTCGCCGACGACAACCTGATCGGCAACAAGGCGCACCTCAAGAAGGAGCTGCTGCCGGCGCTCATCGACTGGCGCATGCGCGCGCCCTTCCGGGTGAACTTCGGGACCCAGGTGACGGTCAATCTCGTGGACGACGAGGTGCTCACGCGCATGATGCTGGAGGCGGGCTTCGGGTCGATTTTCTGCGGCCTCGAATCTCCAGACGAAGAGACGCTCAAGGCCACCAACAAGCGGCAGAACACCAAGCGGGACCTGCTGGGTAACGTGCAGAAGCTGCACGAGCTGGGGTTCACGATCAGCGCCGGCTTCATCGTCGGGTTCGACACCGACACGCCCGAAAGCTTCCAGAGGATGATCGACTTCATCCAGGAAAGCGGCATCGTGATCGCGACCGTGAACCTGCTCAAGGCCCCGCCGGGCACCGAGCTGCACGCGCGCATCAAGCGCGAGGGGCGCCTCATCGAACCGTTCAACTTCGACGAGAACGAAAGCAACATCGTCCCGGTGATGGACCCGCGGACCTTGCACGAGGGCTTCGACCACGTGCTGAGCCACGTCTACCGGCCCTCGCTCGTCTACGACCGCGCGCGGGCGTTTTTGAAGCCGTACCAGACGACCCCGCCGCAAATCCGCAAGCCCGGGCGCAAGGGATCGCTGTTCCCGAAGCGCCGCGACTGGGAGTCCCTGGGCCGCCTGGTCCTCGCCATCGGAATCGGGGGAAACGCGCGCTGGGAGTTCTGGAAATTCGTGCTCTGGACGCTGTTCAACCGGCCGACGAAGGTCCGCATGGCCTTGATGCTCGCGACCATGGCCTACCAGCTCGAGAAGATGTACGACCGCTACGACGCCGCGGCCGAGGCCCGCAAAATGGAGGTCGCGCTGGTGGAGATGCCCGTGGCGGTTCCGGAAATCGCGCTGCAAAAGGTACAAGCCGGCTAGGAGATTCTAAACAGGACGATTGCGGATTGTATTTACTGGCTTCGTTCCCGGCAGAGAACCGGAGATGTCATCATGAAGATTCTTTTGGTCTACCCCAAGATGCCGTCCACATTCTGGACGATGGACCACCTCGTGGAGATGGTCGGCAAGAAGGCCAGCTATCCTCCCCTCGGCCTATTGACCGTGGCGGCCCTGCTGCCGAAGGAGTGGGAAAAGCGCCTCGTCGACCTGAACATCGAGGATCTTGAGGACACCGACATCCTATGGGCCGACTACGTTTTCGTCGGCGCCATGAACGTGCAGGTCCGCTCGGCGCACGAGGTGATCGCCCGCTGCGCGGAACTGGGCGCGAAGATCGTGGCGGGCGGGCCGCTGTTCACCCACGAGCACGAGACGTTCCACAATGTCGACCACTTTGTCCTGAACGAGGCCGAGATCACCCTCCCCCTGTTCCTTGCCGACCTGGCCGAGGGAACGCCCAAGGCGCTTTATGCGTCTAAGGATTTCGCCAACGTGCACGAGACGCCCATTCCGCTCTGGGAGCTGGCCGACCTCGACAAATACGCCTATACCATCGTGCAATACTCGCGCGGTTGTCCCTACATGTGCGACTTCTGCGACGTGACCGCTCTGTTCGGCCGCAAGCCGCGCGTGAAGACGCCGGAGCAAATGCTCGCGGAGCTGGACGCGCTGGGAGACCTGAACCGCTTCGGCATGGTGCTGTTCGCCGACGACAACCTGATCGGCAACCGCAAGAGCCTGCGCGAATCGCTGCTCCCGGCGCTGGTGGAATGGCGCGCGCGCGCGAACCCGCCGGTGGGCTTCTCGACGCAGGTCACGATCAACCTGGTCGACGACGAAGAATTGTCCCAGCAAATGCTCGAAGCGGGTTTCCGGCACATCTTCTGCGGCATCGAGTCCCCGGACGAAGAGGCCCTCCTCTCGAGCCAGAAGCGGCAGAACACGAAGCGCGATCTGCTCGACAACGTGAACCGCTTGCACGGCAAGGGCTTCATGGTGACGGCGGGCTTCATCGTGGGGTTCGACACCGACACCGAGAAAAGCTTCCAGCGGCTGGTCGACTTCGTCCAGGCCAGCGGGATCGTGATCGCGACCATCAACCTGCTGAAGGCGCCGCCGGGCACCGAGCTATACGCCAAAATGCGCGATGCCGGGCGCCTGATCGAGCCGTTCGACTTCGACGAGAACAACAGCAACATCCTCCCCGTGATGGACGCGAAGCAACTGCAGGACGGGTTCGAGTCCGTGCTGCGCCAGGTGTATTCGCCGAAGTTCGTGTACGCGCGGGCCATGACGGCGATGAAAAACTATCCGGGCCCGAAGGTGAAGCATCCGATCCGGCGCAAGGTGGACGGGCGGACCCTGCGCCTCGCCGCGAGCCTCTTCTATCGCCTGGGAATCGTGGGGCAAAACCGGCGGGAGTTCTGGAAGATGTTCTTTTGGATGTTGCTGAAGCGGCCCCGGTTCCTGGAATACGGGATTTACTTCGGGGCCTTGGCGGTGCAGTTCCGGCGGATGTA
>JAJNBB010000021.1 GCA_021155885.1 Fibrobacteria bacterium
ACGCGCCCTTCGATGGAGTGGGCCATCAGGATGCGGTCGGTGCGGTGCAGGATCGTTCTCAGGTGGCCGCGCAGGTTGTCCAACATCAAGGCCTGGACGGGCCCTTCCTCGGGAGGAAGGTGCGCGTAGGTCCGCAGGCATTCATCCCAGCGCTTCCAGGCGTGAAAGTTTTCGGCCGACAAGGCCCGGCCCTTGAACAGGGTTTCCAACGCGGGCGCGGGGTAGCACAGGCCCGCCGCCGCGAAGCGCGCCGTCGCCGCGGGCGAGAAGTGCGGGTTTCCCAACCGGCGGTCCCACAAGGTGCGCAGGCGGCGCAGGGCGGCCTCCGCCGTTTTTCCGAAACGCGCCGCCCGCGCGCGGCCCCGCAGCATGCGCGCCAGGTCGCGCTGCCAGGAATAGCCGCCGAACAGTTCGTCGGCCCCTTCGCCGCAGAGCAGGACCTTGACGCCGTCGCGGTGGGCGCGTTCCGCGATCCGCGAGAGCGCCATGTCGTTGGGATGATAGAGCGGCAGATCGAGATGCCAGGTGACCGCCGGCATGCGCTCCAGGAACTCCCGGCGGTCGATCCGCTCCACCACGAGTTCGGCGGAGAGGTGGCGCGCCGCCTGTCGCGCGAACGCCTCTTCGCCTCCCGGGCCGTCCACGCCGCAGTGGTATAGGCGCATGTCGGGACGGCGGTTCAGCGCCATGGCCGCGAGCAAGGTCGAGTCCACGCCGCCGCTGCACAGCGCGGCCAGGGGCGCGTCGCTTTGCAGGTGCAGGTCCACGGAGGCCTCGAGTTTTTGCCGAAGGTCCGCGGCCAGCGAAGACAGGTTCCGGGCTCCCAGCGCGGCCATGCGCGGCGGGGTGGCCGCGGCGGAAAGCGAGGCGAAGCATCCGGTTTTGCCGGTGCCGGTGCGCACGTCGAGGCGCAGGTAATGCCCGGGCTCGAGTTCGCGCGCGCCGCGAAAGGGCAGGTTCCCCGCGCCGATGTGGCCTTCCGCGAGAACTTCCTTGAGGAGGTCGGTTTTTCCCGCGGGGCGCTCGAAGGCCTTGAGCTCGGAGGCGAACTCCAGGCCTTCGGCGTCGAGGCAATAGTACAGCGGCTTGATCCCCGCGCGGTCGCGGGCGAGCAGCAGGGACTCCCCGTTCCAGTAAGCGAAGGCGAACATGCCGTTCAACGAGTCGAGGCAGGCTTCGCCTCGCAGGCGCAGCAGTTCGAAAAGCACCTCGGTGTCGGAGTGCGTTTTCCAGGCCGCGCGCGGAACGTCGTTCTTCAAGGTGGAGAAGTTATAGATCTCCCCGTTGTAAACCAGGCGGCAGGGATCGTCCCCGGGATCGGCGGGGGGAAAGGGCTGATGGGCCGCGGGATCGGGATCGAGAACGCTCAGGCGCGCGTGCCCGAAAAACACCCGGTCGCCGAGGAAAACGCCCGCATGATCGGGGCCGCGATGCCCCAGCCGGGTAAGGCGGCGCAGGCAGGTTTCGCGGTCCGGGGCCTCATGGAACCGGAGCTGGCCGTAAATTCCGCACATGGATGCATGAAGGTACAAAAAGGGGATTTGTACTTTAGGGAGCCCTTTGGAAAGAATCCTCGTGGCCAAACTCGCCCTGGACGGCGGCAAACCCGTCCGCGCCCGCAAAGACTTCCTGGTGTTCGGCGCGCCGCAAATCGGCGCGGAAGAAATCGCGGGCGTGACCGATTCCCTGCGCCGTCGCTGGATCGGGACCGGCCCCAAGGTCGGCGAGTTCGAGCGCGCCTTCGCGGCCTACAAGGGAATTCCGGCGTCGCGGGCCGTGGCGGTGAATTCCTGCACCGCGGCGCTGCATCTTTCCATTCTTTCGCTCGGCATCGGCCGGGGCGACGAGGTGATCACCACGCCGCTGACCTTTTGCGCCACGGCCAACGCCATCCTGCATGCCGGAGCGACGCCGGTGATCGCGGACGTCGATCCGTTCACGCTGAACATCGATCCGGAGCGGGTCGCGAGGAAGATCACGAAGAAAACCAAGGCCATCCTGCCCGTGCATTTCGCGGGCCGCTCCTGCGACATGGACGCGCTTTCGCGCCTGGCGAAGGCGCACCGGCTCAAGGTAGTGGAGGACTGCGCCCACGCCATCGAAACGGAGTGGCGCGGCAAAAAGGCCGGAACTTTCGGCGACGCCGGCTGCTTCAGCTTCTATGCCACCAAGAACCTGACCACCTCGGAGGGCGGCATGATCCTGGCGTCGGGCGAGGCGATCGCGGACCGCGTGAAGCGGCTCGCGCTGCATGGGATGACGAAGGACGCCTGGAAGCGCTATTCCGATTCGGGATACGTGCATTACGACGTGGTGGAGCTCGGCTACAAGTACAACATGACCGACCTGCAGGCCGCCATCGGGATCCCGCAGCTGGCGCGCCTCGAAAAGAACTGGAAGCGCCGCCGCGCGATCTGGAACCGCTACCAGGAGGCCTTCGAGGACTTGCCCGTGGACCTTCCCATGGACGCGGGCCGCGACGAGCGGCACGGCTACCACCTGTACACCCCCCTGGTGCGCGCGGGCGCCCCGCGGAACCGCGACGTCGTGCTGGCGGCGCTCACGGCCGAGAACGTCGGCGCCGGCGTGCACTACCGCGCGCTGTGCGACCATCCCTACTACCGCAAGAGCCTCGGCTGGAAACGCAAGGATTGCCCTTTGGCGTCGGACATCGGCGACCGCACGGTTTCCCTGCCGCTTTCGGCCGCGCTGACCAACCGCGACGTCGACGACGTGATCGAGGCCTTCCGGAAGGTATTGGGGAAGTAAGAGGGAGGCTCCCCGTAGGCGCGACTTCGTCGTTGTTTGTTGTTGGTTGTTGGAAAGCGCAAAACGCAAAAATCCCGACAGGATAGGGGAATTTTGGCGTTTCCAACAACCAAGTACCAACAACCAACAACTACTTTTTACCTCCATGAACGACGCCTATTCCCAATACGACAACCCGCTGATCCGCCGCTACGCCTCGCAGGCGATGAGCTTTTTGTTTTCGCCCCAGTTCAAGCACCAGACTTGGCGCGCGCTCTGGATCCATCTGGCCGAGGCGGAGCGCGACCTGGGATTGCCGATCACCCCGGAGCAAATCGCCGAGCTGAAGGCCCACGCCACCGACATCGACTTCGCCGAGGCCGAGGCCCAGGAAAAGATCGTGCGCCACGACGTGATGGCCCACGTGCACGCCTACGGCAAGCAGTGCCCCAAGGCCGCCGGCATCATCCACCTCGGCGCGACCTCGGCCTACGTGGCCGACAACACCGACCTGATCCAGATGCGGGACGGCCTGCACCTGGTCCGCAAGCGCCTGCTGCGCACCCTCGACGCGCTGGCGAAGTTCGCGGAGGAATGGAAAGCCCAGCCCACCTTGGGCTTCACGCACTTCCAGCCCGCGCAGCCCGTCACGGTCGGCAAGCGCGCGACGCTGTGGATCCAGGAGCTGTTGCTCGATCTCGAGGAAGTCGAAGGCCTGATCGAATCCCTGCCCTTCCTCGGGGTGAAGGGCACCACCGGGACGCAGGCCAGCTTCCTCGAGCTGTTCAACGGCGACCACGGCAAGGTCAAGGCGCTCGAGGCCGAGGTCACGAAGCGCGCCGGATTCTCCCGCGTCCTGGCCGTGTCGGGCCAGACCTATACCCGCAAGCTCGACGCGCGCGTGCTCTCCGCGCTTTCCAACATAGCGCAGTCGCTCTCCAAGTATTCCACCGATCTGCGCCTGCTCCAGCACCTCAAGGAGGTCGAGGAACCCTTCGAGAAAAGCCAGATCGGCTCCTCGGCGATGGCCTACAAGCGCAATCCCATGCGCAGCGAGCGCATCGGATCGCTGGCGCGCTTCATCGAGTCGCTGCACGCCTCGGTGGCGTTCACCTCGTCCACGCAGTGGTTCGAGCGCACGCTCGACGACTCCGCCAACAAGCGCCTCGCGGTCGCGCAGGCCTTCCTCGCCGTGGACGCGATCCTCATCATCGCGGAGAACGTGTCCTCGAACCTCGTGGTCTATCCCAAGGTGATCGAGCGCCGCCTGCGCGAGGAGCTGCCGTTCATGCTGACGGAGAACATCATGATGGATGCGGTGAAGCGCGGCGGCAATCGCCAGGACTTGCACGAACGGATTCGCGTGCACTCGGTCGAGGCCGCGCGCCAGGTGAAGCAGTACGGCCACGCCAACGACTTGCTCGAGCGCATCGCGGGGGACAAGTCCTTCGACACCACGGTCGAGGCGCTGACGAAGATGCTGGATCCGGCCCTGTATACGGGCCGCTCGGCGCAGCAAACCGAGGAATTCCTCGCCGAGCAGGTGAAGCCCGCCCTCGCGAAGTGGAACGACTGGAAGACGCTCGGGGAAGAGGCGCTGCGGGTCTAGCCCCGCGAAGGATGCTTGTCGCGCCGGCGGTCCTCGATCCCGGCCAGCAACCGTTCCAGCTTGGCCGCGGCGCCTTCGAAGGCGTCGCGGACGCTGGCCGCGTGGTGCGTCGTCGTGACGGGCGGCTGTCCCGCCACGTGGGCTTCCAAGGTGCAGCGCTTGTCACGGCCCGACCCCTTGTCCCCGTTTTCGTCCGCCAGATGCGCGTCCACGCGCGTGACGCGGTCCGCCAGGTGCCCGAGGGCAAGGTGTATGCTGGATTCCGCATATTCGGAAAGGCGTTCATCGCCCTCGATGTGGTTGTCCGTATGAACTTGAATGTGCATGGTATTCTCCTCTGAGAGGAGTATACCAAGAGCGGGCCCCCGGGATCAGCCCACGCCTTCCGTGCCGTGAATCATGACGATAAATTAACGGAAGGCCCGGGATAGAGGGGCGCCGGCAAGCCAGAATCCGTTGCCAATTGTGAACGGCGGCTGCGCCGCGGGTGAACGGCGGCTGCGCCGCGGGTGAACGGCGAAACCGCCGGCAAACGGCCGTCAGGCCACGGCGGAGTCTTCGAGGCGCGTCTCCAGCGTGACTTCGGCCTTCAGCAGCCGGGACACCGGGCATCCCGCCTTGGCCGCTTCCGCCGCCTTGTGGAAGGCCTCGGCGACGGCGCCCGGCAGGCGCGCCACGGTTTCCAGGTGCACGGCGGTGATGGTGAATCCCGCCTCCGTCTTGTCCAAAGTCACCGTCGCGGTGGTGCGCACGCTTTCCGGCGTGAGGTTCGCCTTGCCCAGCTCCGCGGACAAGGCCATGGAAAAGCACCCCGCGTGCGCGGCGGCGATCAATTCCTCGGGATTCGTCCCGACGCCTTCCTCGAAGCGCGTCCCGAAGGAATATTGCGCTTCTTTCAGGACGCCGCTTTCGGTCGATACGGTGCCCTTGCCTTCGCGCAGCCCGCCGCGCCATTCCGCCGATCCCTTGCGTTTCATAAAGCCTCCGTCCTTAAACTAGAAAGCGCTCGAACCCGCCAGCAACATCAGTCCAGCTCGCGCACCATCACGATGTTGTCCAGCCAGGTCTGGGCCCCCGCCATAAGGCTAAGGTTGACGGGCAGATCGTTTTGCGCCTCGAAGTAATAGGTCTTGAGTTCCCAGTCCGGGGCGTCGAAGGGCGCCTCGCGCAGCAGCTCCTCGTTTCCCTGTTTGACCATCACCATGAACTGGGCCGCGCAAAAGACCTGGCTCCCCACCCCCACTGGTTCCATCTTAACGTGGAAGGACAGGGAATACCGGCGTCCTTTTTTTACGGGAATGCCCGTCTGCCGGTCCGCATGGTAACAGCCGGTCGGTGAAAAATGGAGGGAGGCGGCTCCCTGGAATTTGACGGCGGTGTCGAGCGAGGCTTCGCCTTCGGATGAACCCAGGTTCCAGTTGGAAAGTTCGGACGGGTCGTCGAAGCCGATGGAGGCTACGTTGACCCGCTGGTCCATCCCGTCGGTGGTGCCTGGGTCGCAGGCGAGCAAACCGCACATTGAAAGCAAAACGATGATTTTACGCAAAAGAAGCTCCTTTTTTTGGCGCCGCTATTCGGAACATTCCGGCTGCCGAGGAACTTAAAAAGTTTCACATGTTAAAATTGTTTCATTTGTGTTATAGGTTGGCTTTCTTTCCGTCGTTCCGGCCGGAATATCACACGAGATAGCGCTCGAACCCGCCGAAGCGTTCGGTCACCCGGCCGCGGGGAATGCTGAAGGCGATCACCAGCGCCCCGACGACCAGGTCGTTCCAGCGGCCCGCGCCCGTGGCGCCGCCGAGGATCCAAGGGGCGGCTATGAGCCAGAGTCCGAAGGGAAGATTGATCCAGCGGACGCTGCGGCCCACCTCGGCGAGCGCGATCACGGCGACGGTGATCACCAGCGGGCCGACCAGTTGGTCGCTCACGGCCACGGAGCCGGAATTGCCGAACACCGCCGGGGACAACATCAGCCAGGCGCCCAAGGCGGCGCTCAGGGCCAAGGTGGGCGTGATCGTGGTGAGTCCGAGCGCATTGGCGATCCAGGACGGCCGTCCCGGGTCGTTCGCGACCGCCGAGGCCGACGGCGCGGAGCCCGCGCCGGTCCGGTCGCCCCTCTCACCCTTCCATAAGGAAACCCACAAGCGTCCTTCGCGGCGCTCGCGGCCCAGGAATTGAAGGGTGGCTACGATTTCGTCGGCGGCGGGCGAGATCATCAACAACGTCGTCACCGCCGTGATCAGGCAGAACCCGCACCAGGCTCCCACCGCGACGGGCTGCAGGATGATGAGAACGATGCTCACGACCCCGGCGGGCACGACCATAAGCCCGAAGACCAGCACCAGCCAGGGCATCGTGCGCCACCGCCGCGTCCCGCCCGCGAATCCCGTCAGCGCCTCGATCAGGTAGGCGACGGCGCCCAGCCCCGCGTCCGAAACCGGGAAGGCCTTCGACACGCTAGACGTCAGCACCCGGCGCGTCCCGTCCCCGAAGAACGGGTCCCAGGGGACGTCATGATAGCCGAGCTGGAAGGCGGCCATATATTGCGCGAAGAAAAATCCCAGAAAGGCCATGGCGATGATGGGCGCCCGCTGGGACCAGGCAGAGGGGTTGTAGCTCCATCCGGGGGGAACGTCGGTCCCGCGCGTCTCCGCCTCCAGCGCGTTGCGGGGAGTGAGGATGGCGAAGGTCAGGGCGAGCGAACCCACCAACGTCGAATTCACGTAGGCCGCGGCGCTGTCGGCCCAGAACACCAGCGGAGCCAGCATCAGCCAAACACCCACGCCCGCGGAGGCCCATTGCGCCGCGACGCCGAGGCCCGGGCGCAACGAGAGGCCCGCGAGCGCCATCAGAACCAAGCCGCCCGCCAGGTCGCTCCAGGCCTCGGGCCTGCCGCCGTAGCCGAAGGTCCAGGACCCGGCGGCCAGCCAGCCGCCCGCCAGCATTTGCGCGTAGGGCGCCCAGGCGAAATCAGACCTTGTATTCAAGCCCGTTTTCCTTGTACCAGGCCTTCGGGTCGGCCTTGAGCTGGGCCACCATGACGGGCAGGGTCTCGCGCAGGGAACGGCGCGGGTCCCAATGCAGGAGCGTCCGCGCGCGCGACGTATCCAGCGCGAAGTGATCGTCCGCGCGGTCGATCATCCAGGGACGGATGAAGGGATCGCTCCCTGGCATCTTTTCCTGGAGCCAGGCGCCGAGCTTCGCCAGCGGCTTCGGAATCGGGAGAGTAAGCCAATACTTCTCCCCGTGGATCAGGCGCGCGAGTTCCCGTTGGAGTTCGGAGAAGCTCATCACCTCGGACTCGCCGAGCAGCAGCGCCGTCTCGGGCGGCAGCACGCGCCGCCGGCGAATGGTGAGGTAAAGCGCTTCCACGAGATCGTCCATGTGCAGGAAGGCCTGGCCGTGCCCGAATTCTCCGGGAAAGAAATGGCTCAGGAGCCGGCGCTCGTAAATGCGCTGCATGTGCTGGGCCAGCGGGATCGAATGCGTCCAGTCGTCGTAGACGCCCGCGACGCGCAGCGAAACGGTCGGGATGTCGCGCCGCTCCCGGTGGATGACGGCTTCGGTCTCGACCTTGGACCGGGGATAATCCCACCGGGGATCAAACGGGTCTTCTTCCGTGATGAAATCCCCCGGGACCACCGGAGGATGCACCAGCATCGTGCTGGTGAAGACGAATTGCTCGACCTCGAAGTCGCGCAGCCCTCGCAGCAGGCGCTGGGTGCCCTTCACCGTGATCTCCTCGTAAAGCGGGCTCGGCTTTCCGGAAAAGTCGTAATAGGCGGCGAGGTGCAACACCGAGGCGATGCGGCCGCCGCCGAGGCGCCGCGTTTCCGCGAGGGCGGCCTGAACGCTTTCGTCGGAGCTCATGTCGCACGGGATGACGTGCTCGGCCGAATGCGGGGGATGGGGGGGGCCTTCGCGGTCGAAGGCGAACTCGCGGAACTGGTCATGAAAACGATTGATGAAGGCCTTCCCGATTCGCCCGCTGCTGCCGGTGATGAGAATGCATTCCTGTTGTTGTTCGCGGGGGTCCGATTCCATGCAATCAGTATACTGACTGCGGCGAACCGGACCACCCGCTATTTGCGTAACGCGGCGTTACGCTATGCGCGTTGCCGGTTACTTGCCCTTCTTCTGCTGCTTGTCCGCGCGCTTTTCCTTCAGCGTCTTGGCGGGCGCCTTCTTCGTTTCTTTTTTAGTGTCTTTTTCTTTACCCATGGTCGTTCCTTGCTTGAGGGTGAAAGTCCCCCGCGGCGGCGAGCGCGGCCGGGGACGCCTATACTATAACTATTGTCTCAAGGCTTCAGGATGCCCTGCTCCACCGCTTCGCGCAGCTTCTCCTCCACGCTCAGGCAGTCCTCGCAGTCGTCGTTGCGGAAATACACGTTCAGCTGCGCCACGGGCTCGGGCTTCAGGGCCACGACCCTTTGCCGCCGCCGGCGGGAATCCTCCCAGGCGCGCCGCTCGCGCTCCTCGCGCGTCAGGCTCTCTCCCGTCCACCGGTTTTGCGGGAAAAGTTCCGGCTCGAGGTACTCGCGCGTCGTTTCGCGCCGCACCCTCGAATTCGCCACCCGGAAATAAAGAAAGCCGTTGCGCTTCCCGATTTCGGCGGCGCGCACGATGGCGAAATTCTTGGCGGCCGCGTCGTCGAGGTCGGCCGGCCCATGGAAAAACACTTCGTAACGGTTTTTCGCGATGTTCACCTCGGAATACCCGTAGCTTCCCGAATCGGCGTAGGGCCGGTACAGCGCGGGCGCGGAGCAGGCGGCCAGCAGGAGAGCGCCCAAGGCGAATTTTCCGGGATGAAAGTGCCGCATGGCCTTAATTTACATGGGTTCTTGGGGGTAAGAGGTAGGAGGTAGGGTAGGAGGTAAGAAGCATTCATTCCTACCTCCTACCTCCTACCTCTTACCTGCTTCCAAATCCTTCACCGCGAACACCCGGAAGGGGGCATACCCCTGCGCCGTCCAGGCGGCGCCGGCCGTTTCGCTATCGGCCCCGTACGAAAGTTCCGCGAAACGGACCCCCTTCTCCCGGAACCACTCCTCGGCCTGCGCCGTCAGCGATTTCCCGATTCCTTTTTCCCGAAACTCCGGCGACACCCACAGCGCGGCGATGCTTCCGACCTTTTCGGCGGTGAGCGCGGGCACGGAACTCTCCGTGATCTCGGCGAGCAGGCAGCCCACCTTCCTCTCGCTCCTCCCGTCCTCCTGGGCGATCAGGGGCAATTTTTCCGGGGATTGCAGGAAGCCGAGGGCGTACTCGAATTCGCGCGGCGTAACGACGGCGGGCAGGCGAACGTTGTAGGCGCTTCCGGGCCGATCGCGCACGGAACGGGCGATGGCGATCAGGCATTCGGCCAGGAAGGCCGCGTCGGCGGGGATGGCGGGGCGCAAGGTGAACGAGGTCGTCATCGCCGAACCGAACGAAGGCTAGGGGCGGCGGGCGCGCCGCCGACGGAAGAAATACGCGGGCGCGCAGATCAGGGCCATCAGCAGCCCGAGCGTATGCACCAGGGCGGGGATCTCGGCCTGCCCATGCGTGGCGCCGACCGCCTTGTAAAGAACCATGCCCGCGGCTTCGCCCACGCCCAGGCCGGCCGGGGAAATCGGGATCCCGTTCACGAAGGTCAGCACCGGGCTGACGTAGGCGTGCAGGCGGAAGGGCAGGTCGACGTCGAGCGCGCGGGCGCACAGGGTGTAGATCACGATCAGGCAGAAATGGACCCCCATGGAGATCGCGATGGTGCCGAGAAACACGCCCGGAGTTTTCCGGAAGGCCGTGAGCGCGCCCGCCAGTTCCGACAAAAATCCCTTCTGTTTTCCGGCGCCCGTCCTCGAAAGGAACGCCAGCGGGTTCCAGGGCGAGAGATAGCCCAGCGTGACCACGAGCGCGCCCAGCGCGATCGCGAGGATGAAGGTGCTTTGCGCGCCGAGGAGCGGAGAATCGCGCCAGACGGGGATGCTGGCCAGCGTGGCGATCGCGGCCACGCCGATCAGGCCGAACAGCCCGACGATGCGGTCCACCACGAGGGTTCCCAGCGCGGCCGCGCCCTCGGCCTTCGTGCGGCCCTTCATCAGGTAGTAGCCCTTCACGAGATCGCCCCCCGTGCCGCCGGGAAGGAAGCCGCTGAAGAACAGGCCCATCATGTGGAGGCGCACCGTCGTGCGCAAGCGGATGGGGACCCTGGCGGAGCGCAGCAACCAGTACCAGCGCCCGCAGGCCATGATTTGCAGAAGGCTGACGTAGAGGAGGAACGACACCGCGTACAGCCATGGATGGCGCGCGATGGCGCGGCCCAGCAGCTCGGGCTTGAGCGCGCCGGTGCGGATCAGCAGGTAGATCGCGAGCAGTCCGAACCCGATGCGGGCCGCATGCCCCAGCCCCGCCCGGATGGGGGCGAGGAAGCGCTGCAGGGAGCTCATGTGGACTGAGGGGCGGGCGGCGGTCATGGAGTCGTTTCGGAAAAATATTCCAGGGCGCCCAGGATTTCCTCTTCCTCCGAGATTTCCGCGAGGCCGAGCGGCAGCTCGATCGTTTCGGAATCGGGCGAGAGGCTGAACGAGCGCCGGTGCAAGGGGCATGGCCCGTGCAGGCGAAGGGCTTCGCGGTGCTCGCGCGTGGCGTATCCCTTGTGGCGCGCGAACCCGTACTGCGGGTAGAGCGCGTCCGCCTCGAGCAGCGCCTGGTCGCGGGCGACCTTCGCCAGGATCGACGCCGCGGCGATGCAGGCCGAGAGGGCGTCGCCGCCCACGATCGCGCGCTGGGGCACGTCGAGGTCGCGCAGGGTGCGGTTCCCGTCGACGAGCAGCAGCGCGGGCGCGGCCGCCGCGACGGCATCGAACGCGCGCCGCATGGCGAGGAAGGAGGCGTGGTAGATGTTGAGGGAATCGATCTCCCCGACGCTGGCCTCGCCTACGGCGAAGGCCACCGCCTCCTCGCGGATCCTCGGGGCCAGCGCCTCGCGCATCCCGGGAGTCAGCTTCTTCGAGTCATGCACGCCCGCGATGGGCCGGCGGCGCACGTCTAGGATCACGCACGCGGCCACCACGCTGCCGGCCAGCGGGCCGCGGCCCACCTCGTCGACGCCGCAAAGGAAGCCCGTCTCCGGCGCCAGCTTGCGGTCGTGGCGCCACAGCGCCGCCGAGTTCAGGGTCATGGGAAGACCGTTCCGCTCAAGTTGCGCATTTCCCGTTTCCAGGCGTCCGAAATCCGCACAGCCTGAGAGGGATCATCGGAATCCGTGGGCACAATGTCGCCGGTGGCAAAACCGCGCAAGACGCGCCAGTAGCTGTCGTGCTCACGCTGGAGCACAAATCGGGCGAAGAACGCGGGATCGGACGTGTTGATGTCATCCGTTCGACGTTGAAGGATGATCTGTCCCTCGTCGTATTGTTCGTTCACCATATGAATGGTCATGCCACTGAAGTTTTTACCCGCGCGCGCGACGGCTTCGTGAACGTGATGTCCATACATGCCCGCGCCGCCAAACTCGGGCAACAGCGCGGGATGAATGTTGATTACCCGGTTCTTCATATGCTTAAGAACGGCGTCAGGCACTTTCTTCATATAGCCGGCAAGCACCAGCAAGTGCACCGGGTGGGTTTTCAGCAGTAAAAGAAGAGCTTCCGAGACGCGCTCCTCCGGATCTTCAGCGTGGACGCCGTGATCCTCGAGCAGGCGGATCGCCACGGAACTGACCGAGCTGATGTGATAGGCTGGAATGCCCCTCTTTCTCGCGCGCTCTAGTACGAAAGCCTTACTATTGTTGGACGCGACGAAAGCGGCTTCGGTGGGATTTTCACTGAAAATCCCGGGATCCAAATGATCTAAAAGTGCCTGGAAATTGGAGCCGCCCCCCGAGGCGAGGACGGCGTATTTGAACGGAGCGGTCACGGACCGACGGGCTCAGGCGTCGTGGGTAACGGTTTCACGCACCGGATCCGAGGTCAGATCGCGCGCCGAGGGCTCCTTGGGCCCGGAGTAGCCGCTCGCGGCCTGGGGGGCGCCGTGCTTGCGGAACAGGTGCTTGAAGAGCGTCCCGGCGCCGCGGAAGACGCGGTAGCGCTCGCGGCTGTTGGTCATGGCCATGTAGGCCTGCTTCAGCACGTAGCGCGGACGCAGGTAGAACTCGCGGCGCGCGCGGTCGCAGAAATCGACTAGCTGCTGCGAACTCAGGTTCTTGCGGATCACGGTCGTGTTGTGCTGGCCGTCTTTGTCGAGCCACAGGTCGTAATCGGTCGAGGCCAGCTCGCCGCGCTCCTTGGCTTCCTCGTAGGCGGAAGTGCCCGGGTAGGCCATGATGGGGTAGAACTGCGCGGTGTTGGGGTTCAGCTTCTTCGCGAACTCCAGCGTCGCCTGCAGGGTCTCGGGAGTATCTCCGAGGTTGCCCACCATGAAGCAGCCGTGGATCAGGATGCCGGCCTTGTCGGCGCCGTCCATGAACTTGGCGGCCATGCCGTCGGCGAGGCCCTTCTTGACGTTCTTGAGCACGTCGACGGAACAGGACTCGAAGCCGACGCAAAGTTCGCGGCAGCCGGCCTTCTTCATCTTGACCAGCAGGTCGGCCTTCACGTCGGCGCGCGCGTTCGCGGACCAGGTGATCTTGAGACCGCGGCTGAGGATCTCGTCGCACAGTTCGCCCGTGCGGGTCGGGTGCGCGGTGAAGGTGTCGTCCTCGAAGAAAACCTCGCCCAGGTCGGGGAAAGCGCTCTTGATGTACTCGAGCTCGTCGACCACGTCCTTGATGTCGCGCTTGCGGTAGGTGTGGCCCGTCAGCGTCTGCGGGATCACGCAGTAGGTGCAGCGGAAGGGGCAGCCGCGGCCGGAGAGGATGACGATCAGGGGATTGATGTTCGCGCCGTAGAAATAGCGCTTGTAGCAGGAGAACAAATGCTTGCGGTAGACCTTGCTGACCCACGGAAGCGCGTTGATGTCCTCGATCTTCGGGCGCTCGGGGGTTTGCAGGGGACCTTCGACGCCGCGATAGGCGATGCCGAGAATTTTCGAGGGGGCGTCGGGGCCGTCCCCGCGGACGTGACGGGCCAGTTCGCGGGCGGTGTAGTCGGCCTCGCCGACGATCACGTAGTCGATGGCGGGCTCGCGGTCGAGGATCTCGACCGGCTCGGCGGTGGCGTGCGTGCCCATCATGGCGACGGGGCAGCCCACGGCTTCCTTGATGGCCTTGGCCACCCGCATGTCGTTATTGATCGAAGGGGTGGAGGTGTTGAGCACGGCAAATTCGGGCTTGAAAGCGCGAATTTTCTCAAGCGTCTGCTCCAGGTCGAGGTCCATGGCCGGCGAATCGATCAGGAGCAGTTCGTTCCCGTCCTCCTCCACGCAGCCCGCGGCATAGGCCATGAACATGGGCCAGTACAACGTGCTGGACTTGGTCACGCTCGGGCTCCGCGATTCCCGGGAAAACATCGGGAAATACGGCGGATTCAGGAAAAGAACTCTCATGCGCGCCTCCAGCAACGACTCCGAATAAACGACTCAAGCCACGAAAAATTACCTAGTAACGCGGTCTATATCAATCTCGCTTAATTAGGCGAATTTCACAAGCGGAATTCCACAAAAAAGGCCGACTCCGAGGAGACGGCCTTGCGTTTTACGCAGGAAAAGGCCTTTTAGGCCTCAAGCCACTCCGTGTGGAAATGGCCGGGCTTGTCGACCCGCTCGTAGGTATGCGCGCCGAAATAGTCGCGCTGGGCCTGAAGCAGGTTGGCCGGCAGCTCGGGGCTGCGGTAGCTGTCGTAGTAGGCGAGGGCCGAGGTGAACGCGGGAACCGCGATGCCCGAAAGGATGGCCTCGGAGACGGCGCGGCGCCAGTTGGACTCGGCCTTCTGGATCACGTTGGTGAAGTAAGGCGCCAGGATCAGGTTTCTCAGGCCGGGCTCGGCGTCGAACGCCTTCTTGATTTCCTCGAGGAAGGCGGCGCGGATGATGCAGCCGCCGCGCCACAGGTAGGCGATCGAACCGAAGTTCAGGTCCCACTTGTATTCTTCGCCCGCCGCGCGCAGGAGCTGGAAACCCTGGGCGTAGGACATGATCTTGGAGGCGTAGAGCGCGTCATGGATGGCCTGGAGGAACTTCTCGCGGTCCTCTTGTTTGCGCAGGGCCGGGGCGGGGAACTTGCGGCCGGCGGCGACGCGCTCGTCCTTGAGGGCCGAGAGGCTGCGGGCCACCACGGCCTCCATCATGGTCGGGATCGGGATGCCGAGGTCCAGCGCGTTCTGGGAGGTCCACTTGCCCGTGCCCTTCTGGCCGGCGCGGTCGAGGATCACGTCGACGAGATACTTGCCGCTCACGGGATCCTTCTTGTTCAGGATGTCGCGGGTGATTTCGATCAGGTAGGAATCCAGCGGGCCCTTGTTCCACTTGGCGAAAACCTCGCTCATTTCCGGGGGCGTCATGCCGAGCAGGTGCTTCATCATCGCATAGGCCTCGCAGATCAGCTGCATGTCGCCGTACTCGATGCCGTTGTGGACCATCTTCACGTAGTGGCCGGCGCCGTCGTTGCCGACCCATTCGGCGCAGGGAATGTCGCCGTTCGGGCCGACCTTGGCGGAAATCGCCTGGAAGATGGGCTTGAGGTGGGGCCACGAGGCGGCGGAGCCGCCGGGCATGATGGACGGGCCCTTGAGCGCGCCCTCTTCGCCGCCGGAGACGCCGACGCCGCCGAACAGGAAGCCCTTCGATTCGAGGTAGGCCGT
This sequence comes from Fibrobacteria bacterium, assembly GCA_021155885.1. Taxonomy (GTDB): domain Bacteria; phylum Fibrobacterota; class Fibrobacteria; order UBA11236; family UBA11236; genus UBA11236. The sequence goes on from JAJNBB010000021.1 coordinate 15,076, forward strand.
GCGGCGGATGCTGTCGGGGAAGTAGCTGTTGCCGCCGTCGACCAGGATGTCGCCGGGGGACAGGTGCGGGATGAGCTGCTCGATGAGGTCGTCGACGGCGGGGCCGGCCTTGACCATCATCATGATCTTGCGGGGAAGCTTGAGCGACTGCACGAATTCGGGAATGGAATGGGCGCCAATGAGGTTTTTGCCCTTCCCGCGGCCGTTGACCAGGTCGTCGACCTTGTTCGTGGTGCGGTTGAACACAGCCACGGTGTAACCCCGGCTTTCCATGTTGAGAACGAGGTTTTCACCCATAACCGCCAGGCCGATCAGCCCGATATCTGCTTGCGCCGCCATCAAAACCTTCCTTTTTTCAAATTGTTCAGAGGGGGTGAAAGTTAGCTAATCCCTCAAATCCCTCATAGTCATAAACAGGTCCATTTGGCGGGGATTTTGTAGAATATGGCCCAAATTCAGCCTCAAGTTCAAGAAAGGAAGCCTCATGCTTTTTTCTTCCCGCTTTCCCCTTCGGTCCCTCTTGCTGACGGCGGCCGTTTTCCTTGCTTCGGCGCACGCCGCGGAGGACTCCAAGGAGGCGCGCCCCAAGCGGGGCACGCTCGAGCTCGGCAAGGGTCCGCGCGCCCAGACCGACCCCGCCCAGGTGGGCGCGATCAACGGGCTGTTCGGCAAGGTCGTGGAGTCGATCACGCCGAGCGTCGTCTCCATCAACACCGAGAAAAAGTGGAGCGCCCAGCCGCAGCCCTTCGACCACCGCTTCTACGAGTTCTTCGGGCTGCCGAAGCCGGAGATTCCGGATGATCGTTCGCCCAAGAAGAACGTCCCCCTCGGCGGCGGTTCGGGCTTCATCGCCTCGAAGAACGGGCACATCCTCACCAACGCCCATGTGCTCGAGGGAGCGGACGTCGTGAAGGTGCGGCTCAACAACCAGAAAACCTACACGGCGAAAATATTGGGCGTCGACAAGAAGGCCGACGTGGCCGTGATCCAGATCGACGCGCCCGCCTCGGAACTGAGGCCCGCCGCCTTCGGCGATTCCCGCAACCTCCAGATCGGCGAATGGGTGCTGGCCATCGGCACGCCTTTCGCCCTGCAGAACACCGTGACCTCGGGCATCGTGTCCGCCAAGGGACGCCGCGAGCAGTTCACCGGCGCCGATTCCTACCAGGACTTCATTCAGACCGACGCGGCGGTGAACCCAGGAAATTCCGGCGGTCCGCTGGTGAACCTGCGCGGCGAGGTGATCGGCATCAACTCGAGCATTTACACGCGCACCGGGGGTTATATGGGCGTGAGCTTCGCCATCCCGATCAACATGGCGGTGAAGGTCGCCGAGGATTTGATCTACGACGGCAGGGTGACGCGCGGTTACCTCGGCGTGGCCATCGACAACGTGGACGAGAACCTCGCGGGCGCCCTCGGCCTTCCCGGAAGCGCGGGCTGCCTGATCCGCGAGGTCACGCCGGGCTCCCCGGCCGCGCGCGGCGGACTCAAGGCGGGCGACATCGTGCTGTCGGCCGACGGCGTGGAGGTGCTCGACGCCGCGCACCTGCGCAACCTGGTCGCCGACCTGCGACCGGGCCAGGCTTATCCCTTCGAGACCTGGCGCGACGGAAAGAAGATCACCCTGAGCCTCAAGGTCGGCGCCAAGCCGGGCGAGGAAGGCCAGGCCGAGATCATCCCGGCCACCGAGGGCGAAGACACGCGCGGGGGATTCGCGAGCGCGAAGCTGGGCCTGCGCTTCGAGGGCGTCGACGCGGCGGCGCGCAAGCGCCTCGAACTCCCCGCCGACCTCGCGGGCGCGGTCGTGACGGAAGTCACCGACGGGTCCCCCGCGGCCGAGAACGGCCTCCTGGAGGGGATGGTCATCACCCATTACAAGCGCAAGCAGGACCCCGTCTTCCAGCCCATCCAGAACGCGAAGCAGCTTTCCGACGCCGCCAAAACCCTCGCCGCGGGCGACCAGATCGCCTTCATGATTTATAACAAGGGCAAGACGGACCTCAGGGCCTTACGTGTGAGATAAACGTTGGGAGTTGCGGGTTGGGGGTTGGGAGGTAACACAAAACGCAAAGACGATTCGGCGGCTTGTTTTCCGCCCCCAACTCCCAACGACCAACCCCCAACTCTTTGTTATCTTCCCCTTCACTCACAGGGAGTCCGCCCGGTAATGCCGGCGCGGACATAACGAGGAATCCCGTTAAAATCGGGAGCGAGCTCGTCGCTGTAAGCGGTTGAAATTCTCCGGCGCCTTGATCTTCGGATCGGGCGCGGCCACTGCCCCACGGGGGCGGGAAGGCGGAGGGTTCCGGGAAGCGGTTCACCGCGTCCCAATCCGCAAGCCAGAAGACTCACCTGCGGGTTCACGTGCTGCTCTTCGGGACGAGGGCGGACGGATAGGGCGCACGCTCCCCGCCTTCGCGGGGACAGGCTGTGCGCCCCTACCGCCACCCTCTTTTTCTCCCGAAGACGGCCATTCATTCCGGGGCCCAAGCCCCCGGAGGAAGGTTCGTGTGCCGTCTTTTCGCCCCGGGACGTCTTTCCGGTTGCTGGTCGCGTCGCTGCTGCCCGCGTTCTCCGCGCCGGGCGCGGAGGTTCCGGCGCGCGTTCACGCCGACTCGGCCGTGCTCGAGCTTCCGGCGGCGGAAGTCACGGGAAGCCCCGACGGGGACGTCGACGCCGCCGTGTATCGCCTCGACGCCGCCGCGTTGCGCCGCTTCGCGACGCTCGAGGAGGCGCTGGACGCGCTGCCCGGGTTCCGCGTGCGGCGCCAGGGCGGATTGGGCGGCTATTCGGAGCTCAGCTTCCGCGGTGCGCGCGGCTCGCAGGTCGACATCTACGTGGACGGCATCCGCCTGAACCAGGACGGCGACGCGGCCCCCGATCTTTCCAAGTGGCCGCTGCTGTGGTTCACCTCGCTGGAGGCCCGCGCGGGGTTCGGTCCCGAGGGGTCCGGCACGGGCGCGCTGGCGCGGGTCGACCTTTCGACGCGCGACGAAAGCCGCGCGAATTTTCAGGGACGCGCGGGCAGTTTCGGGGCCGCCGAGGCCGCGCTCTCGGCGCAGGCCCCCGTCGGCGCGGGCTGGAAGCTGAGCGTGGGCGCGCAGGGGCAAGGCGCGCGCAACGACTATCCCTACTTCAGCGACAACGGCACGGCCTACAATCCCGGCGACGACGGTGTCGTGCGCATGGACAACAACGCCTACCGGAGCCGGGGGGTACGCGCCGCGTTGCGCCGCGAGGAGGCGGCAAGCCGCCAGACGGTTTCGGTGCTATGGCTCGACAGCCGCAAGGAATACCCGGGCATCTTTCCCGGCGACGCGCGCGCCTATACCCGCCGCAGCGATTGGCTCGGCGCTTGGCGCCTGGAACGTTTCGAGGGGCGGCTGCCCTGGGAGATCGGGTTGCAGGCGCGCCGCTTCGAGGATGCCTACCGGGATCCGGGCCAGTCGCTGGGCTACCTGTCGTACGAATCCGCGCGCCTGTCGACCTCGGGCGAGGGCGACGCGCGCGCGCGCCTGCAACTGGCGCCGCGCCTCGGCGCGCGCGCGGATGCCCGCCTGCGCGCCGAGGAGACGAAACCCCGGGTGACGCCGTACTCGGCCGCCTATTCCTCGCCCGACGCGACGCGCGGCGAAGCGCAGGGAGGCCTCGCCGCGGATCTCGATCTCACCCCGCCCGGGAACAGGGCGCGCACGCACGCTTCCGCGTCTCTCGAGGCGCGCGGTTCCCTCGTACGCTTCCGCGCGGAGGGCCTGCGGTCCTTTCCGGATACGGCCGCGGGGCTTATCGCCTCGAAGGATTATCGCCCGACGGCCCTGCGCGCCTCGCTGCAATGGGGCACGGGCGCACAGGCGCTTCGCCACACCGTGGGGTTTCAGGGCCGGCTCGAAGAGCGGGCACCCACGTCGGGCGAGTTGCTCGGCGATAATGTGGGCGTCCTTTCCAAAATGGACTTGCGCCCGGAACAGGCCCGCGCTCTCTCCTTCTCCCACGCCCTCACCGGCGCCTCCTCGCGCGCGGCGGCGAAGGCTTCCGTGCAATCCACCGTATTCTGGAACGACTACCGCGACCCCATTCGCCTCAAGGCCCATGGGGCTTCGTCGTTCATGCGCTACGAGAACGACGCGGACTATCGTTCCCTTGGGTTCGAGGCGCAGGCGTCCGCGGGCCTGCGCCTCGCCGAAGCCTCGCTTTCGCTGACTTGGCAGGACCTGTCCGTCACCGAGGGCTTTTACAAGGGCAACCGGCCCGCTTACCAAAGCCCCGTCGAGATTCACGCCGAATTTTTTATCAAGCCGCCCGCGAAAAGCCCGGCGCGCGCGGGCATGCTGGCGGACTTCCGGAGCGCTTACTACCCCGGTGACGCGAACGTTCCCGATTCGCGCCGCGCCGCGGAATGGGAGCTCGGCGCCCATGCGGACGCGCAGCTCGGAACGGGCGGCCCGCTGCGGCTGGCTTTCGACGCGCGCAATCTGACCGGCCGCCACTACCGTGACTTCGCTTACAGCCCCCGCAGCGGGCGCAGCTATTCCCTGTCCCTTTCATTCACCCTGTAATCGTTCACCTCAAAGGAGTTCTCATGTATCGCAGATATAAAGCCGCATCGCGGCTGAATCAAACCGTTCACTCGCTCAGCTTCGCGGCGCGCTCATCGGCGCTGGCAGCGGCCCTGTTTCTCAGCGCCTGCGACTTCTTCCTGTCGGACCCGGGGACCGAGGCTCCCGGGGAGTCCGGCCTGAGCTCGCCCTGGATCGGCAAGTCGCTCGACAGCCTCGGGGAGGTGGCGGCAATCGCCGTGCGCGACGGCCGCCTCTTCGTGGCCAATCGTCATGCAGCCGCGCCCGGCGTGGCCGCGGTCGACACCGCCACGGGCCTGATCACGGAATATTATCCAGAGATCGTCGCGCCCTCGAGCCTGGCCTTCACGTCCGCCGGCCATTTGATCGTCACCGAGACCAGCTTCAACTACATGGAGGGATCCGTGAGCGTCATCAACGTGCCCGCGAAGAAAATCCGGAAGAGCGTGATCACCTTCGGCAGCGACAACGGCGCGGTCGCGGGGGAGGACGGCAGGGTCTATCTGTTTGACCGCACTACCGGCGCGGTCACGGGTTTCACCGGCAACGAGCCGGGAGCCGGCGTGGCTTTCGACGTGCAGACGGGAGCGGGCTCGAACCCCTACGACATCGCGGTGACGAACGGCAAGGCTTACATTCCCCGCTATAATTCGAAGTCGCTGCTGATTCTCGACGCGACCTTGCTCGGCGGCGGCGTCCGCGATTCCATCGATCTGTCGGCCTACTCCAAGGACACGGCTACCCTGGCGCCGCGCATGGCCTCGGTCACGGCCCACGGCGGCTACGTTTTCGTGACGCTGCAGCGCCTGAGGGCCAACTATTCCGCCAATGACACGTCGCTGGTGGTGGTCATCAACGCCTCCACCAAGGTCATCGAGAAGACGATCGCGCTGAGGTTCCGGAACCCGGTGGCGACGGCCGCGCAGGGGGACTTCCTGTACGTGACGGGCATAGCCGGCTACGGCGACCAGCTCGGCGGCGTGGAAAGGATCAACCTCTCCACGCGCCAGCACGCGGGCACGGTGATCACCGAGGCGGCCCTCGCCGCCGACGTGTTCGACTTCGTTCCCGCCGGCAACGGCACGGGCTACGTCGCGTACAGCACCGACTTCGGCGTGCACACGCGCCTCAAGAAGACCCCTTCCGCCGCCGTTGCCAAGGTTGCCCCCTAGGGCAGCCTATGAAGGCGCCTAGTCGAAGCAGTTCCCGGGAACAGCCTGAGCACCAGGGTGTAGGGGCCTGAATCACACCGCGGCACGCTAGGAGACCGGATCCGCGGGCTTTGCCCGCTTCAAAAACAAAACGCCGCGGGTGAAGCCCGCGGCGTTTTGTTTTTCCCCGAAAATTTTCTCCCCATAAAAAAACGGGAAGCTTTGCAGCCTCCCGTTTTCGAATTCAAAGCGTTGCCGCCGAACTACCAGCGACGCGGACCGCGCTCGCCGCCGCCGCCGAAGCCGCCGCCACCGCCGGTGCGGGGACGCTCTTCGCGAGGACGGGCCTCGTTCACGTTGATGGCGCGACCCTTGACTTCTTTGCCGTTCAACTCCTGGATGGCCTTGCGGGCATCGGCGTCGTTGGGCATTTCCACAAAGGCGAATCCACGGGACTTACCGGTCTCGCGATCCGTCATGATCTTGGCCGAAGCCACTTCACCGTATGCGCCGAACGCTGCTTCCAAATCCCCCTGAGTGGTGGTCCACGAGAGGTTACCGACGAACAAATTCATAACACTTTTCCTTGATTGGGTTGGATGGTAAATCCAAATGGAGCGGCCTGCACAATTAGGTTCTTCAAAAGGACTCCCGAAGAATATAGAAGTAAACTCGGGAATATGCAGGAGAAAGCCGAACTATTTGCGGGAATCCGGTTGATATCAGGGAGTTAGGGGCGACATTCCGGACCTTTTTGCGTTGGAACAAGTGAAATTTAAGGTGGTTTGGGGGTAAAACGGCTCGAAGCGGCGTCCCGATGCCGGTCGGTGTTTCTCTATTTCCGGGAATGCCGCCGCCCCGGAAAATCCCCGCCTGGTTCGTATATCTGCTGCGTTGCCGGGACGGCTCGCTTTATTGCGGGATTACCAAGGACGTCCCGAGACGGGTCGATCAGCATAATTCGGGGGCAGGGGCGAAGTACGTGGTCCCCGCCCGGCGGCCGGCGGAATGCGTGTGGAAACGGCGCATGGCCGACCAGTCCCGGGCGCTGGGCCTGGAGTATTGGCTCAAGCGGCAGAGCGCCGCCGTGAAGGGCCGCCTGGTGGAAAAGCGCGCCCGGCTGACGTCGGGAAAATCGGGCTGGAGGATTTCGCCTCCGAGGGACTAGCCGGCCGGGGCGCTTTCCGGCAGTTCGGGCAGCGACATGCGCTGGCGGATGCGCGATAGCGCGACGGGGGTAATCCCCAGGTAGCGGGAAACGTCGGCCTGGGTCACGCGGCTCGCGATGTCGGCGTGCTCCTGAAGGAAGTCGCGGTAGGCTTCCTCGGCGGTGAGGGCGAGCATGTTGCGCGCGCGCCGTTCGCGCTGAAGGAGGTAGGCCTGGATCACCTCGAAGCCCGCGCGCACCAACTGCGGGTTTTCGGCCCCGATCTTCACCAGCAGGGGATAGGGGTAGGCGGTGAACGCGCAGTCCTCGAGGGCGATCGCCGAAAAGGTCGTCTCCTCGTCGGGCCTCTGCAAGTACACCTGGCTGAAGACCCCCGGCGCCGCGGCGAAGGAGCGGATCCATTCCTTGCCGTCCCCCGAGATGAAGCAGAGCTTGACCAGCCCCCATTCGACGGCGAACACGACCTGCTCGTCCCCGGGGCGAAAGATTTCATCACCCTTCCTGGCGGTGCGCCGCACGCCGGCGGCGCGCAACTCGGGGAACGAGGCGATCTGCCGCAGGAAGTGCTGGGTGAGGTCCGAGGGGTGGGTCATGGGGGCTTGGAGGTTCGGGTGTCGGAAGAATCACTACATCTTTAACAAAAAGGAGGAGCTCCCGCAAGACGCCGCGGTGAGGCTTCCCGGTTTTTTAGCCTTCGTTTTCGATCGCGGGGTCGGGGTGGGAGAAGTCCGGGCGGTCGGCGCACGCCTGCACCTCCCGTGCAACCCTGGCCGCGTCCCAGCCCAGCGTCGGAGCGATCCGATCCGCGAGGCGGTGGAGGTGTTCCGAATCCAGTCGAGCCAGGATCGACAGCGGCATGCGACGGCGAACCAGATCGGAGAGATGCAGCGCCATCTCCTCGCGGGCGCAGAAAAGAAGATCGGCCTCAATGAAGGGCAGGTCGGGAACAAGGCGACCGGCCAGGCCAGGCGCTTCCTCGATGAGGGGGAACAAGCGCGCGATCCTCGAACCATGACGACGCAGGAGGCCCTCGGCGCTTTCCGCATCGATGCCGAGACTTTGGGCCCGCGTCCGCATTTCCCGCGACCAAGCGGCGAAATTCCCGGGCGGCCTCCAGGGAAAATCCCTGTCGCGAGTCGGGCACGGGCGTTTCACGCCCATCGCCGCGCAAACCGCGTCGACGATCGAGGCGGCGTCCTCGCGCGCCGAGGTAATCTTTCCGCCGATGGAATAGCGCAATCCGCTGGGTGCGGTCTTCAGTTCCCAATCCCTGCTGACGTCCGAAGGAGACGCTGCGGTGCTTTGCTTCATTACTCGCAATCCGGCAAAAGCACCCACTACGTCCCGACGGGTCCAAGGGGTTTCGAGATAGGTTCCTGCCGCTGCGAGCAGGTAGTCCACGTCGGCGGCCTCTACGGTCACCCCGTCGACGGCGCCGCGATAGTCCGTATCGGTGGTGCCGACCAAGGTGCGCCCGTACCACGGAATCAGGAAGAAGACGCGGCCATCGCTCTCGGCCGTGAGCAAAAGGGCCTCGCGCGTCGGCAAAGCGGGCAGCACCAGGTGGACGCCCTTGCTCAATCGGCACCACGGACCTGCTTCCGGGATCGCGGCCGACCATTGGCCGGCGGTGCTGACGCATTCCCGGGCTTTCACATTCGCCCGGGCGCCGCTCGCGCGGTCCTCCACCGTCGCGCCGGCCACATGGCCGTTCTCTAGATTCCACTCGACAAGTTCGGCGTAATTGACGCACACCGCCCCGAGATCCAGCGCGCCCCCTACCAATTCCAGCACCAGCCTCGCGTCATCGGTTTGCGTGTCGCCATAGGTGAAGCCGCTCTTCAATCCAGCCCGCTTCAGGAAAGGAAAACTTTTCCGGAAGGCCGCCGTCTTCAAAAACCGATGCGGCCCCGGTTCTTCGGGGAATCCGCCGAGCATGTCGTACAAGGTCAGGCCGACCTTCAGCTTCCAGGAGCCATGATCGCCTCCGGCGTACACCGGCACGCCGAAGCGCAAGGGCCAGACGCGGTGCGGAGCGGCTTGCAACAGGCTTCGACGCTCCTTCAGGGCCTTTCTGACCAGCTTGAAGTCGAACGTTTCCAGGTAGCGCAGCCCCCCGTGGATCAATTTGCTCGACGCGGAGGAGGTAGCGCTCCCCCAGTCTCCTCTTTCGACGAGCGCCACTTTCAAGCCGCGCAGCGCCGCGTCGTAAGCCGTCCATGCGCCGTAGATGCCGCCACCGCAAATCAGAAGATCGAAACTGTCCTGGAGGGCCGAAAAATCCCGTTTCATCGCCATTCCCTCAAGGTAAAAAGTCGGGCGCGCGCAAAATGGACTCCGGCTTGCTACAATCTCAGCATGTCGTCCCCCTCAACGTCGAACGTCGAGAAAACATGAAGTACATCCTTTCGTTGGACCAGGGCACGACCAGTTCGCGGGCCCTTGTGTTCGGCCGCTCCGGTTCGGTCAAGGCGATGGCGCAGGAGGAAGTCCCTTTGATTTTTCCCCGGCCCGGCTGGGTGGAACACGATCCCGATGTTCTTTGGTCGGGCACGAAACGCGTGATTTCCCGGGCGCTGGCCCAGGCGGGCCTCTCGGCGCGCGACGTCGCCGCCATTGGGATCACCAACCAGCGCGAAACGACCGTGGTTTGGGAACGGAGCACGGGCCGGCCCGTTTGCAACGCCATCGTCTGGCAGGACCGGCGCACCGCCGCCTTCTGCGACCAACTCAAAAAGAAGGGATTGGAACCGCTTATCCGCCGCAAGACCGGCCTCCTCGTGGACCCTTATTTTTCCGGCACCAAGCTCCGCTGGATTTTAAGGAACGTGCCCGGGGCTCTCGCCCGGGCCAAGGCGGGGGAACTGGCCTTCGGCACCGTGGACGCCTGGCTGGTATGGAACCTGACCCGCGGCAAGAAGCACGTGACCGACGCGAGCAACGCTTCGCGCACGATGCTGTTCAACCTGGACACCGGCGACTGGGACGACGAGCTGCTGGGTTTGCTGGGAGTGCCGCGCGCGATGCTGCCGGAAATCCGTTCCTCCAGCGAAGTGTACGGCGAGGCGGAGCTTCCGGGCGGGAAAATTCCCATCGCGGGCATTGCCGGGGATCAGCAGGCGGCCCTGTTCGGGCAGGCGTGCCATCGCGCCGGCATGGTGAAAAACACCTACGGAACGGGCTGTTTCCTGCTGATGAACATCGGCGCGAAACCGGTCCGCTCCAAACACAATTTGCTCACCACGGTGGCGTGGCGCCTCGGGAACCGCACCGAATACGCGCTGGAGGGCAGCGTCTTCATCGCGGGCGCGGTGGTGCAATGGCTGCGCGACGGCCTGGGAATTATCCGGTCCGCCGCGGACGTTGAAAGGCTGGCCGCCGGGGTGCCCGACACGGGGGGCGCCTTCCTGGTGCCGGCCTTCGCGGGACTCGGCGCGCCCCACTGGGATCCCTACGCTCGCGGACTGTTGATCGGTCTCACCGGAGGAACCACGGCCGCCCACATCGCCCGCGCGGCCCTGGAGGGGGTCGCCTTGCAGGTAACGGATGTGCTTCAGGCGATGGAGGCCGACACGAAAATTCCCCTGAAGGGATTACGCGTGGACGGCGGCATGAGCGCCAATAACCTTCTCCTGCAAATGCAGGCGGACTTGCTGGGAGTGCCCGTGGTGCGCCCCCGCCTCGTCGAAACCACCGCCCGCGGAGCGGCCTACCTGGCGGGCCTGGCCGTCGGCTATTGGAAGGATCGTGCCGAAATCGGCGCCCACTGGAAAGCGGATCGAAAATTCAACCCCGCCTTGAAACCCGCCCTGAGAAAACAACTCCGCCTCCGGTGGGCGAAGGCGGTTGCGCGCTCCCGGGATTGGGAAAACCCCAAGGGGGGCCGGGCGTGACGTTTGGGAGTCAAGCCCGGTCGCCCTGCCGAAGTTGGGCGTAGGCTCTGCGCAGGACGCCCCACGAGGACGACAAGACCAGCACGGCCACCAACACCCCGATCCCGATATCCGGCCACCGGCTTTGCGTGAAGTGGACGGCCGCCGCGGAAACAAGCACCCCGAGGTTGACCAGAATGTCGTTCCGGGAGCAGAGCCAAACCGACCGCATGTTCAAATCGTCGCCGCGGCTTTTCCACAATAAGGCCAGACAGACCAGGTTCGCCGTCAAGGCCAACAGACCGACGGCTCCCACCGTTTCAGGGATAGGCAGGGAGGGATTGAAGGCGCGGAACAACGCCTGGCCGAGAACCATCAGCCCGAGCGCCGTCATCAAGCCGCCCTTGAACAGGGCGGCGAAGGCATTCAACCTCGCGCCTTTCCCCAAGACATACAGGCTGAGGCCATAAGCCAAGGCGTCCCCCAGCATATCCAGGGAATCGGCCGTCAAGGCCGTGGACCGCGCGAGGGTTCCCGCCGTAATCTCGACCACGAACATCACGGCGTTTATCGCCAGAACCGTTTTCAGGATACGGGCATGGCTTTGCCTCAGGGCGGCTACCTCGCAGGATTTGTCCTCGCAGCAATCAGTCATCCCGGCCCGTGCTTCCTGCGCAGCAACACGGAAACGAAGCGCTGATCGGACCCCGCAGGAGTCTTATGCACGAAGCGATCATGCATGACAGGATCAAAGGCTTCCCCGAAGAATTCTTCCAGGTCCCGTTCCGTATGGCGGCTGATGACGAGGCCGCTGCATTTTTCCGGGCCGTCATCCGCAAAAACATTCAGGAACAGAAACCCTCCCGGCTTCACGGCCCTTGAAGCTTTGTCGCGATAAAGCTGCCGATCGGATGTCGCGGTCAGAAAATGGAACACCGCCCGGTCGTGCCAGAGATCATAGGCCGCGGACCCGAAATCATGCTCCAATGCGTTCGCGGCGATCCAGCTTGCCTCGGAAGCCCGTTCCCCCAGCCGCGTCTTCGCGATACTCAAGGCCGTGGGAGAGATATCCAGCACCGAAATGCCCGAATAGCCTAACTTCAACAAATCGTCCACCAAGGTCGAGGCGCCCCCGCCCAGATCCAGGATCCTGGCATCCGGTTGCAATCCCAACGACCGGATCCGGGCCAAAGAGGATTCGACGTGGTCCGCATACCAGCTCACGGACCTGGAATCCTTGTTTTGGTAGACGTTCTCCCAGTGTTCTTGCGCGTCCATCGGATTCTCCTGCTACCCTAAAACTGCTTTTTTAGTCCGGCCATGCGCCACTCGGTAAAGGACCGGAAGGACAAGCAAGGTCAAGGCGGTCGAAGAAAGAATGCCGCCAATCACCACGGTCGCCAGCGGCTTCTGCACCTCGGCTCCCGTGCCCGTCGCCAAGGCCATGGGCAGGAAGCCCAAAGAAGCGACTAGGGCCGTCATTAACACGGGGCGAAGGCGCGTGAGGGAGCCCTCCCGAATGGCGGAGTCCAGGTCATGGCCCTCCTTTCTAAGGGATTCGATGAAGGTTACCATCACCAATCCGTTGAGCACGGCCACGCCGGAAAGAGCGATGAATCCCACTCCGGCGGAGATCGAGAGGGGAATCCCCCGGATAAAGAGGGCGATCACGCCTCCGGTCAAAGCCAGCGGGATGCCGCTGAAGACCAGCAGGGAGTTCTTCACCGTGCCGAGACTGGAGAAGAGCAGCAGGAAGATGAGGAGGAGGGTTATCGGCACGACAACCCGAAGCCTTTTAGCGGCGGACAGCAGGTTCTCGAATTGCCCGCCCCAGGTGATCCAGGTTCCGGGAGCCAGCTTCACGCCCGCATCGATCTTCGGGCGGGCTTCATCCACGAACGATCCCATATCACGTCCCGACACATTGGCGGTCACGACCACGCGGCGCTTTCCGTTTTCGCGGCTGATCTGATTAGGACCCGAATTCGTTTCGAAAGACGCCAACGCGGACAGGGGCACGTACTCGCGCACGGACTCCTCGTTTCCCGGAAGCCGGACCGGAAGGTTTTTCAATTGGTCCACGTCACGGCGATGGCTTTCGGGCAGCCGCACCACAATGGGGAACCGCCGGTCTCCCTGAACGATGTCGCCAGCCTCGCGCCCCCCCACCGCGATAGAGGCCAAATCCTGGATCTCGGCGACGTTGAGACCGTAGCGCGCCAGCGCGGCGCGATCCGGAATGATGGACAGCATGGGAAGGCCCGTAGCCTGTTCGATCTTGACGTCGGAAGCGCCGGGGACCTTTTTCAGAATGGCTTCCACCCGACCCGCAGCCGCCATCAAGCCATCCAGATCATCCCCGAAGACCTTGACGGCGATGTCGCTGCGTACACCCGCGATCAACTCGTTGAATCGCATCTCGATCGGTTGCGTAAACTCATAGTTGTTTCCGGGAACCTTCCGCACCGCGGCCTGAATTTCCTCCACCAGCTCGGCTTTGGTTTTGGAAGGATCCGGCCACTCGTTCCGCGGCTTCAGAATCAGGAAGCCATCCGCCACGTTCGGGGGCATGGGATCATTCGCGATTTCCGCCGTCCCGATTTTTCCGAAAACGTCCCGAACCTCGGGAAACTGCCGGAGTCTTTTTTCGAGAATGAGTTGCATGTCGACGGATTGGTCGATCCCCGTCCCGGGGATGCGCAGCGCGTGCATCGCAATATCGCCCTCATCGAGGCTGGGGATGAACTCGCGGCCCATGCGGGTTGTCAGCAAGCAACACAGCAAGACTAGAACCAGTGCGCTGCCCGCAACCATCGGCCGATTCTGAAGACAGAAATCCAGTACCGGACGGTAGGCCCGCTTGCAGGTGCGCATGAAGGCATTCTCTTTCTCCGCCACCTTGCCCGTGAACAGAACCGCCACCAAGGCGGGGACGGCCGTCACCGATAGTACCAGCGCGGCCAAAAGGGCGAATATCACCGTCCAGGCCATGGGATGGAACATCTTCCCTTCGATGCCGGTAAGAGCCAGGATGGGCAGATAAACGGCAAGAATGATGAAGACGCCGAAAAGGCTGGGCTTGGCCACTTCCGAGGTCGCTTCACGCACGACCCGCAACCTTTCTTCCCGGGACAGGATTCCAAGCCGGTGCTGCGCTTCTCCCAGGCGCCGCAGGCAATTTTCCACAATGATTACGGCCCCGTCCACGATTATGCCAAAGTCAATCGCCCCAAGGCTCATTAGGTTGCCGCTCACCCGCGCATGCACCATGCCGGTTACGGTAAACAACATCGACAACGGAATGACAAGCGCCGTGGCGAGGGCCGCCTTGATATTGCCCAGCAACAAGAAGAGAATGACAACCACGAACAGCGCGCCCTCGAGCAGATTCTTGCGAACCGTGGCGATAGTCCGGTCCACCAGGCTCGTCCGGTCATATAAAACCCGGATTTTCACGCCTTTCGGGAGTGAGTTTTGGACGGAGGCCATTTGCGCCGCCACGCGCCGCGAGACCTCGCGGCTGTTCTCGCCCGTCAACATGAAGACCGTGCCGAGAACGACTTCCTTTCCGTTTTCGGTGGCCGCTCCCGTACGCAGCTCCTTGCCTAAACCGACTTCAGCCACCTGGGACAGCCGGATCGGAACCCCGTCAGGATTTCCTACCACGATGTTTTCAAGCTCGCGCCAGTCGGTCATTCGCCCTGGAATGCGCACCAGCTTTTGTTCTCCCGAAGTTTCGATGTAACCGGCGCCAAGGTTCATGTTGTCTCGCTTCAGCGCCGAGAGTATTTCATCAAAAGAAAGGCCGTAGGCCCGCAACTTTCCGGGGTCGGGGGTGACGTGGTATTGTTTTTCGTACCCTCCGATGGAATTCACCTCGGCCACGCCCTTGAGAATACGAAGCTGCGGCTTGACGACGTAGTCCTGAAGTTCGCGAAGCGCCGTCGGGTCGTAGGCAATGCCGGACGCGTCTTTCGCCTCCGCGTCGCTTTCGAGGACATACATGAAGATCTCCCCGAGGCCCGTGGCGACCGGTCCCATGGAAACCTCCGCGTCGGCAGGCAGCTTTTCCCGGGCCTCTTGCAAACGCTCGTTCAAAAGCTGGCGCGCGAAATAAATGTCGGTCCCATCCTCAAACACGACCGTAACCTGCGAGAGGCCGTAACGCGAAAGGGATCTTGTATAAGCCAGCCCGGGCATGCCGCCCAACGAGGTCTCCAAAGGGTAGGTGATGCGCTGCTCGGCCTCTTGCGGCGTGTACCCCGGCGCGGACGTATTGATCTGCACCTGCACGTTCGTGATGTCGGGCACGGCGTCGATAGGCAGGCGCGTGAAATTCCACGCCCCAAGGATCGCGATGCACAGCACGACGGCCAATACGAGCCACCGGCGGCGGACCGCAAACCCCACGATTTTGTCAATGGTCATGGCCGGCTTCGCCCTTTCCGATTTCCGCCTTCAGCAGGAAGCTGTTTTTGCTTACATAGGGCTCCCCGGGCAGCGGATGGGAAAGCAATTCGACAAAATCTCCATCGCGACGCCCCAAGGTCACGCGGTGCGCCAGATAACGGTTCCCCCCCCCTTCCCGTACAAAGACGACAGGACCATCCGGAAATTCCTGGACGGCTTCCATGCGAACCGCGGGAGCCTGAAACTCCTCCACCGCCGCCTCGCCGCGAACGAACAGGCCGGGAGTCCATATCCCCCGAGTATTGGGCAGAACCACGCGCGCCAGCAAGCTTTGAGAATGCGCCTCGACGCTCGGCGACAAGTAAGCCAATGGCGTCTCAATAGGGCTAACTCCCTCGGCAATCACCCGGATTTTTTGCCCTAATCGCAAACGATTAAAATCCTGCCGATACACCTGGAAATCCACCCAAACGCTGGAGAGGTCGGCCACAACGAAAAGCTCGTCTTCACCGGTAACGCTTTCTCCCGCGGCGGCGTTTCGGGAGACGACGGCGCCTTCCATTTGAGAAATCACATTGTAAGGCTGCAGGCTTTCGTTGCTTTCGATCACTGCCAGGACGTCGCCCTTTCGAACACGCGACCCCAATTGTTTTTTTACCTGCAGAATGATGCCGGGAAACCTCGGGTGAATGCGGGCGGATCGTTCTTCGTTAAGTACGATCTTGCCTTGGAGCGGCAGGCGAACGGCCATACGGCGGAGCCTTACGGTATCCAGCGCCGCGCCTGATTGTGCCAGCACGGAATCGTCAAGCTCCACGCTTTCCCAGGCCTCTTCTCCCGTTCCGTGTCTCGCGTATCCCTCCTCATGGGCGGCTTCATGTTCGGAATGCCCTGTTCCCTCATGCTCTGTATGCCCGGCCTCTTTGACGGGCTCCCCTTCCCCGGATGCGGCGGAAGGCCCTTGCAGACGGAGAATCAAAAGAGCGAGGACAATCCCCACTCCCGATAGAATCAGAAGCGGGAGGTGTTTGCGCGGGTTTTGTTTCCAAAAGTTCATTTCATTTCCTTTGCTTCAAACATGTGCGCGGATCCCGCCAGGGCATCCAGTTCGGAATAGTCGCGATGCCAGGCGGCCAGCGCCTCGATGTATTGTTTGTTCAGTTCAAACAGAAGCCGCTGCCCGTCGAGCAATTCCAGGGAACTGAAGCGGCCGGCGGCGTAGGCGTTCCGCGCGGCGTCGTTCGATTTCTCGGCGTCGGGGATCAGTTCTGTCTCCAGGCGCTCCAGTTCCGAGGCCAGCATGCGGAGCCCGTCCCACAACGCGCGCGCGTGCGCCAGCCGCTCCCGCCGCGCGGCTTCTTCCTCTTTCTCGACCCCGGCCATGCGGTACGAAGCGCCCGCCCGCCCGCCCGGGTTCCGGCTCCATAGCGGCAGCGGGACCGACACGCCGCCGACCCAAGCGTGCTCCGCGCGCCCGGCTTCGCCTTGCCGCCGAAAACCGGCATTGAAATCGAGGTCGGGCATGTTTTCGGCGTCCGCCAGTTTTCGCGCGGCTTGGCGAACCTCCTTCTCGTCCTTCCAGCGGCCCAGGTCCGGATGCGCCAGAACTCCCTCGCTGACGGTTTCCCAGGCGGGCAGGGTTTCGCGTTTTTTGAAGTCGCCCTTGGCACCGGGGAAATCCGGGTCGGGCGCGCCCAGGAAGGAAGACAAGCGAGTTCTCGCGGCGGCCGCTTCGCCCTCGGCCCGCGAGGCCTCCAGCCGGGCGCGCCCGAGCTCGACCCGCATCTTCAAACTCTCCGCGATCGTGCCGCGCCCCGCTTCCAGCCTTTGCCCGGCCAGCCGGGCCGCGTCTTCGAGAACGCGCACCTTGCGCGCCGCGAGGGTCGATTGCTCTTGGCGCCACAGGAGGTCTCCAAAAAGGCCGCGGATCGCACGCGTGATCTCGCGGCTCCGGGAGGCCAGCTCCCCTTCCACCAGGCGCGCTTCCGCTTTCGCCTGCTCGCGGCGCCAGGAACGCTTTCCGCCGAGTTCCACCGTTTGCTCCAGGCGCGCGGTGGTTTCCAGCGCTTGCGTTCCGGACAGGGGGCCCGTGCCCGCGAAGTTTTCCGCCTCGAGGGAAACGCGCGGATTCGGGAAGGCCCCGGCTTGCGAGGACAGGGCTTCGCGGGCGCGCGCCTCCAAGCGCAATGCTTCCACCGAGGGGTGGTTGCGGCCGCGTTCCAGGGCCTGCGCCAGCGTCAGGGAGTCCGCGCCGGACTGCGACCGCGCGACGCCCAAGGTTGAGATTGCGATCCATACAAGGTATGGCGCAAGATTCATGGATCCCATGTTCGACTCCGATGGCCCTTTTGAAGGGCGATGAGAAAAGGCATGATGAATGGACGCACGGCGAGACGGAGGGCTCCGGGGCCTCTCCGCGAAAACGAAAAGGCGCGTCTAAATCAGGAGG
Organism: Fibrobacteria bacterium; assembly: GCA_021155885.1. Taxonomy (GTDB): domain Bacteria; phylum Fibrobacterota; class Fibrobacteria; order UBA11236; family UBA11236; genus UBA11236. Next base: position 32,706 of record JAJNBB010000021.1, read on the forward strand.
CGGACCGAGCTTAGATGCCCGGTGACGGGGCTTCCGAAAACGGAAGCGGGCGCGGAGAGCGCTTGAGAAGGGGCAACCAGAAAGAACGCGGGATCCGCCGAGAACTCGGGGACGAAAAGTTCCGGAGAAGCGACGGCGGACCGAAGGGAGGTTTCCGACGGGAGCGGGATATCGAAGCAGGGGCCGCAATGTTCCTCGGCGCGTGCTTCCCCTTCGTGGCATTCGACTTCGAGAACGGGAGCCCCGCACTTTCCGTCACGGGACCATTCCAAGGAGACACCCCCGGCTTCTTCCCGGCACAGCGCGGCCCCCGAAAAAAATCCCTGGGCGGTTTGCAAAACCGCCAGGAGGACAAGGAGGAAAAGACGGCCGGAAGCCCTGCGCATGGGCGGTAACGTACAAAAAGCCCAAGGCGGGCGCGGATAAGGAAGAAATGGTACACCAGACAGGAGTCGAACCTGTGACCTTCGCCTTCGGAGGGCGACGCTCTATCCAGCTGAGCTACTGGTGCCCGAAAAGAGGGCCCTAAAGGTAATTAAGACAGGGGGGGTGCGGTGCGCCTTTAACCCCCAAACAAAGGCATCGGCAGGCCTTTTGCCCCGGGGACGCAACGGAACAGGCTTCCGGCCAGGGGATGCTTCCTCCGTTCTTCGGGACTTAGGCCATGCGTGGCGGTGGTGATGAAAAGCGTGTCGAGATCCGGTCCGGCGAAGACGCAACTGGTGGGGTTCGGGACGGGCAAGGGCATGGTGACAAGGAGTTCCCCCCGGGGCGAATGGCGCGTGACGCGTCCGCCTCCGAAGTGACACACCCACAGGCAACCTTCGCTATCCACCGTCATCCCGTCGGGCCGGCCCGCGGCCGGATCGGGGAAATGCACGAAGACGCGCTTGTTGCGGATCTCTCCGTCCGGGTCGAAGTCGAAAGCGTAGATCGCGCCCTTCATGGTCTCGGCATGGTAGAGGGTCCGGTTATCCGCGCTGAAGGCGGGCCCGTTCCCGCAAATGTAGGGAGCGTCCATTTTCCGCACGGACAGATCCGGATCCACCCGGTAGAGCGCTCCGGTGTCGCTCTTGCAATCCGCATCCATGGTGCCCGTCCAGAAGCGGCCGTGGACGTCCACCTTGCCGTCGTTGAAACGGTTGCCCGGCCAGTCCGCCTCGACGGTCGCGATGGGCCGCGACGTCGCGATGTCCCCCTCGAAATCGAAGAAGGCGACCTCGTGCCGCGTCGTCCCGATGAACCCTCCCCGTTCGCGAGGGGCCAGGCAGGTCACCTCGGCGTCGAAGCTCCAGGATTTGCGCGATCCGTCCGCGAATCCCAGGCGATGCGCCTTGCGCCCGAACAGGTCCACCCAGTATACCGCGTTCTCCCGCGCCACCCACGAGGGGCTTTCTCCCAGGATAGAGGGCATTTTCCAGACGCATTCCAGGTCCAACTCCAGGTCCATCGGGGCCGCCCTCAGGACGCTTTCAGAACACGGATCAACAGGGTCCGCGTTTCCGGATGCTTGCGGTGTTCGCAGAGATAAATGCCCTGCCAGGTGCCGAGCAGCATCTTGCCGTCGCCCACGGGGATCGACAAGTCCACCGCCGTCACGATCGATCGCATGTGGGAGGGGGAGTCGTCCTCTCCCTCCAGCGTATGCCGGTGCCAGTCCTGCCCGTCGGGGGCGAGGCGTTCGAGAAACGCCTCGAGGTCGCGGCGCGCGCTGGGGTCGTAGTTTTCGCTGATGCACAGGCTCGCGCTGGTGTGCCGGATGAAGACGAACAGCATTCCTTCCCGGGCTCCGGACTTCTCCAGCTCGGAGGCGACCTCCGCGGTAATGTCATGCAGGCCCCGCCGCGAGGCCCGAACCTGGATTTCGGACGCAAACCATTCCATGCGATAAACTTAAATTGGCGGCGGATCTCGGGTAAAACCGCGCGATGCCGATGTAAATTCAGCGAGTCTGACGGAGTCAGGAAGTTCAGGGGAATAGGATGCGCATCCAGGGAACGGTGAAGTGGTATAACGAGGCGAAGGGGTTCGGGTTCATCGGCGTGGAGTCGGGGCCGGACGTGTTCGTGCATTACAATGCGATCCAGCGCAACGGCTACCGCAGCCTGGCCGAGGGCGCGCTCGTGGAGTTCGACGTCGAAAAAGGCCCGAAGGGCCCGCAGGCGGAGAACGTCCAGGTTTTGTAAACCGGGACTCCGGACGGAACGTCGCCCGCCCGGAACCTCCGGCATCCCTTCCGTTCCCAACCGTTAGTTCTCCTTGGCCGGGAAATTTTCGCAGTACCGATCGATGGCCCGCCGCAGAAAATCGGCGAGTCCCGGCGCGACATTCTCATAAAACGCCCGGAACTCGGGATCCTCCGCATAGCCTCTTCCCAGTCCGCGGTAAGAGTCGGCATCGGGTTTCCAGAAGTGCTCGATCCACGCGCGGTGGCGCGCCACCACGGACTGGACGGCCGCATCGCCCGGGTCGCGGTCCAGCAGCGCGGCCAGGTCCGCGTTGACGGCGGCGCCTTCCCGTCCGACGGCCTCCCACTTTTCGCGGGTCATTCCCCGCACCCTTTGCTCGGAAGCCTCCACGAGTTCGTTGCCCCAGCGCTCGCGGGCTTCCCGCTTCATGCGCGTGATCTTTTCGGGGGCGAAGCCCCGGTACATTTCTTCTTCGGTCAGCATGTGTTCTCCTTCGTAATGCGCGACGGTTTTGTCGAGCGTGTCGAGGAGGCGATGGAGCCTGCCGATTCTGTCCTCAAGGGTCTTGCGGTGCCCGCGCAGCGCGCGCGCCGGGTCGAAATCCGGCTCGGCGAGCATGCGCGCGATTTCCGCCAGCGGAAACTCCAGTTCGCGGAAAAACAGGATCTGCTGCAGGCGCAGCAATTGCCCGCGTCCGTAGAGCCGATATCCCGCCCCGCTGCGCGCGTCCGGCCGCAGGAGGCCGATCGCGTCGTAATGATGCAGCGTCCGCACGCTGACTCCCGCCAGCCGCGCCAGTTCCTTTACGGTCAGTCCCTTCAAGTCCATCACCTCCGGAACCACAAGGTACGGCCTGACGTTAGGTGAGAGTCAAGGGGGCGCGTGGCGCGCTATCGGATTTCCCGTTCGCAGGCGGCCGCGTAGAGGGCGCGCAGGCGGGCGAACACGGGGCCGGGCCTGCCGTCGCCGACTTTTTGCTTTTCGATTTTCGTGATCGGAACGGGGCCGCGCACGGAGGAGCACAAAAAGGCTTCGCTCATGCCCGCGATCTGTGCGGGAAAAATTTCCGCTTCCCGAAACGGAATTTTCTTCCGGCGCATTTCGCGCAGCAGCACCTGGCGGGTGATGCCGGGGAGGATCCCGGTGTCGATGGGAGGGGTGACGACCACGCCGTCGAGCACGCAGAAAAAGCTCGAGGTCGACAGCTCCGCGATCTCGCCCCGCGCCCCGAGCAGGATGGCCTCATAGCACCCGCGCTTGTCGCCTTCGGCTTTGGCGAAGATGTTGGCGAGATAGTTGATCGACTTGATGCGCGGGTCCAGGCCCGAGGCGGCCGCCTTGTTGATGCCCGAGATGGCGACCTTCACGCCGCGGCCGAGAAGCGCCGCAGGTAGCGGCGAGACGGGAAGCACGGTGACGATCAACGAGGGCGGGATCGCCGGGTCGATGGAGAGGCCTCCGAGATAGCGCCCCCGGGTCAAGGTTATGCGCACCACCGCATCGTCGAGGCGGCTGCGGCGGCACAGCGTCGCGATGAGGTCGTGCAG